>NZ_JBIUVW010000048.1:0-47871 GCF_044743155.1 Pseudomonas sp. NPDC087697
GTCGTCGGTCAGGCCTTCCGGGTTTTTCCAGAGGGCGATGTCGGCGGTCATGTTGACTTCTTGCGGCATCCAGTGGTTTGCGCAGCCGTCCAGGTACTTCTGCCAGGCCCAGTCGTATTTGAACGGGACGAGTTGGTTGAGGTCGGCGCGGCAGTTGATCATGCGCTTTTCGTCGACCGCAACACGGGCGGAAGCGCCTTCGAGTTCGGCCAGGCCTTCGGCGACGTCGAGTTTGTCGAGGGCGGCTTTGGCGCGGATGATCGCAGCCGAGTCGGTGGCGGTTACGGCACGGGCTTCAAGTGCTGCAGCACCACCGGCGCTGTCGAGGCGGTCCATGTTGGCTTCAGTGGCGTGGCCAGCATTGGCGCCTTTGGCGACAACTTCGCCGTCTTCTTTGTCGAATTCGTCCCAGCTCAGCATGACGTGTCGTCTCCTGCGTGAGGGCCAGTCGCCCGTGTGAAAACTCTGATGGTCGGTTTTTCACACGGGCCGGTGGCCGCGTTGTCTCTAAAAGGAATCGTTTGTTGCAGCAGTACGCAGGCAAAAAACAGAAATGTGTACGGGTGTCCTGAAGTCGCTAAGGGCGGAGATAACGTCGTCAGCTCCTGCGGTGGCCTCAGCATCCTGCATCCTCCTGTAAGGGGATGTTGCAGGCCCGATTTACCGGCGCATTATAGGTGTTTTTTCGCGGTTGTGGTGCGGCGAAATGGCTCAGAGAACCCTCGGCAGGGCGCGTAATCAAGGCGGAGCAAGGGTTTACAGGGCTTTGGCCGATCAAGATTTTTTTTGAGGATTTTTGGCGACGTGAAAGCGCTGTAGACGTCGGTGTTTGCTGTCAAAACGCCGCAAGCCCGATGGCACGGGACTTACAGGGAAGATGAGGTGTGTTGGTGGGCGAGATTGTGTTCAGTTTTGGGTGGAAATTGTTGATGGGTTTTTCTGTTCAAAAAACAACCAAAAATGGCTTTTTACACTACATGTAGTGTTTTGGTCCGGGTTTCTGTGGTTCCAGACACAACGACGCCCGACGAAGGTCGGGCGGTGATGTCGGGTTCGCAATGAGCAAGACGTCAGCGTTGATGATCAGCCGTTAGAGCAACCGTTGCCCATCACGCTGTAGCGCAGAATATGCCGTTGACCGTTCGAGTCTTCATATTCCATGCGGGCTGGTACAACTTCGCAAACGCTTGGAACTTCGCTCATGGAAATAACTTTGGCGATGTCCAGGTGAGTGGAGTAAGTGTATTCCTCTACCGGTACGGTGTTGTTGGCAACATCAGTCGGGATCTCGTCTGCCATGGCGGTTGCGCACAGACTGCTGAGGGCCAGAACCAATAAAGCTTTCATTTCAATTTTACCTTTCTGAGGTCGAATGGGGTCACGCAACCTTTTTGGGGTTGCGTGTGGAACTTGATTACTGAGTGTTGGATTAACTGCCTTCGTGGGGGCTGCAACTGGGTTAATCACGTTCGCCTTGTTGGCGAGGCTGATTTTAGGCGTGCGAGTTGCGCGCATATAGGCGTGCTTTTGATAAAGACTATTGGCATATCCTGTAACAATCTCGTAAAAACGACCTCGTACACTGCAGAGTCAACTTTCACAAAACGGCTGAAACCCTCTAAAACCGGCGGGTCTGAGCGGCTTGGTCGGTAGATACGACGTTTTGTAGGGGCTTGTTACTACCATCGTCGAATGGTTCTATAGGCCCGGCCCGGCTACAACGAGGCCATACAAAAACAACTATTCCACCGAGGTAAGAAAGATGAGTGCGGCTTCTCTGTATCCCGTTCGTCCCGAGGTTGCGGCCAATACGCTGACTGACGAGGCGACCTACAAGGCCATGTACCAGCAGTCGGTCGTCAATCCGGACGGCTTCTGGCGCGAGCAAGCCAAGCGCCTCGACTGGATCAAGCCTTTCACCACGGTGAAGCAGACTTCTTTCGACGATCACCATGTCGACATCAAATGGTTCGCCGACGGCACTCTGAACGTTTCCTACAACTGCCTGGACCGCCATCTCGCCGAGCGTGGCGATCAGATCGCGATCATCTGGGAGGGCGATGACCCTGCCGAGAGCCGCAACATTACCTACCGCGAGCTGCACGAAGAAGTCTGCAAGTTCGCCAACGCCTTGCGCGGCCAGGATGTGCACCGCGGCGACGTGGTGACTATCTATATGCCGATGATTCCCGAAGCCGTGGTCGCCATGCTGGCGTGTACCCGGATCGGCGCGATTCACTCGGTGGTGTTTGGCGGCTTCTCGCCGGAAGCCCTGGCCGGTCGGATCATCGACTGCAAATCGAAAGTGGTGATCACCGCTGACGAAGGCCTGCGTGCCGGCAAGAAAATCTCGCTCAAGGCCAACGTCGATGACGCGCTGACCAACCCGGAAACCAGCAGCATCCAGAAGGTCATCGTGTGCAAGCGCACCGGTGGCAACATCAAGTGGAACCCGCACCGCGACATCTGGTACGAAGACCTGATGAAAGTCGCAGGCACCGTGTGTGCGCCGAAAGAGATGGGCGCTGAAGAAGCGCTGTTCATCCTTTACACCTCCGGCTCCACCGGCAAGCCAAAGGGCGTGCAGCACACCACTGGCGGTTATCTGCTCTACTCCGCACTGACCCACGAGCGCGTGTTCGACTACCGTCCGGGCGAAATCTACTGGTGCACCGCTGACGTCGGCTGGGTCACTGGCCACACCTATATTGTCTACGGCCCGCTGGCCAACGGCGCCACGACCTTGCTGTTCGAAGGCGTGCCGAACTATCCGGATATCACTCGGGTGGCGAAGATCGTCGACAAGCACAAGGTCAACATCCTCTACACCGCGCCGACCGCGATTCGCGCCATGATGGCTTCGGGTACGGCGGCTGTTGAAGGCTTTGATGGCAGCAGCCTGCGTCTGTTGGGTTCGGTGGGTGAGCCGATCAACCCGGAAGCGTGGGACTGGTACTACAAGAATGTTGGCCAATCTCGCTGCCCGATCGTCGATACCTGGTGGCAGACCGAAACCGGCGCGACCCTGATGAGCCCGCTGCCGGGCGCTCATGCGTTGAAGCCTGGCTCTGCGGCGCGTCCGTTCTTCGGTGTGGTGCCGGCGTTGGTGGACAACCTGGGTAACATCATCGAGGGCGTTGCCGAGGGTAATCTGGTGATTCTCGATTCGTGGCCAGGTCAGGCGCGCACGCTGTATGGCGACCACGACCGTTTCGTCGACACTTACTTCAAGACGTTCCGTGGCATGTACTTCACCGGTGACGGCGCGCGTCGCGATGCCGACGGCTACTGGTGGATCACCGGTCGCGTGGATGACGTGCTCAACGTTTCCGGCCACCGCATGGGCACCGCCGAAATCGAAAGCGCGATGGTTGCGCACCCGAAAGTCGCTGAAGCAGCGGTGGTCGGTGTGCCGCATGACATCAAGGGGCAGGGCATTTATGTCTACGTCACCCTCAACGGTGGCGAAGAGCCGAGCGAAGCGTTGCGTCTGGAGCTGAAAAACTGGGTGCGTAAAGAGATCGGCCCGATTGCTTCGCCGGATGTCATCCAGTGGGCGCCGGGTCTGCCAAAAACCCGGTCGGGGAAAATCATGCGCCGTATCCTGCGCAAGATTGCCACGGCTGAATACGACGGGTTGGGGGATATCTCTACCCTGGCGGACCCAAGTGTGGTGCAGCATTTGATCGATACGCACAAGACCATGAACGTCGCTTAATAGCGGTTCTTGTGTCATCGAAAGCCCCACCCGGTGTTGAGCCTGGTGGGGCTTTTTATTGGTGATCAGGTCTGGATTCTCTGCTGTTTGGTCGGGCCTCATCGCGAGCAAGCTCGCTCCCACATTTGATCGAGTTGTGGCGCAGGAAGTGTGCACCCCGCAGATCCACTGTGGGAGCGAGCTTGCTCGCGATGGTGGTCTATCAGACGCCACATCAACAACGCTGTGATCACCGGCCAATATTTATCGGCTTCATCTGTAGGAGCCTTCCCTCTGTTACCCGCCACCCTTCAAGTAACTAAATGTGTAACCGATCGCCCAATAACGAGGCATTGGGAAACGCCAAGCCCCGTCTCAGGGCCTGTTCAGACCACCTGAAAAATAAGGCACAACGCTGTGCTTGCCGGATTAGAAGGGTTTACGAATAATAGGCCCGCTATTTGCAATATAGATCGGTTCACTGTCTTTTGCTCTTGCATAAACTTCAAGGGCTGTCAATGTGCTCGATCGGGTTTCTCGGTGCTTCTGTAATTTGTTGTCGCATTGAAGAAATATCGGCTTCGGGCCTGTCGTTAGAATGCCGATCACTCGCTCGTCGTTGCCTGCGTTGAAATCAGTGTTGCGTTCAGCACCGGTTTCCCACGACGCAGCGCCGCTTTCCGTTTCCACCCATTCGCATATTGGGCTCTCGCTCACTCTGCCGTTTTCGCCCTATACCGATGGAGTCCTAAGATGAAGAAACTCGTGCTTCTTGGCGCCCTGGCACTGTCCGTGCTGTCCCTGCCTACGTTCGCCGATGAAAAGCCTCTGAAAATTGGTATCGAGGCGGCTTACCCTCCGTTCGCGTCCAAGGCGCCGGATGGCAGCATCGTTGGTTTCGACTACGACATCGGCAACGCCCTGTGCGAAGAGATGAAGGTCAAGTGCGTCTGGGTCGAGCAAGAGTTCGACGGTCTGATCCCTGCGCTTAAAGTGCGCAAGATCGACGCGATCCTGTCGTCCATGTCGATCACTGACGATCGCAAGAAGTCCGTGGACTTCACCAACAAGTACTACAACACCCCGGCACGTCTGGTCATGAAGGCCGGTACTCAGGTCAGCGACAACCTGACCGAGCTCAAGGGCAAGAAAATCGGCGTGCAACGCGGTTCGATCCACAACCGTTTCGCTGAAGAAGTCCTGAAGCCACTGGGTGCTGAAGTCAAGCCGTACGGCTCGCAGAACGAAATCTACCTGGACGTGGCTGCCGGTCGCCTCGATGGCACCGTGGCTGACGCTACCCTGCTGGATGACGGCTTCCTGAAAACCGACGCTGGCAAAGGCTTTGCCTTCGTTGGCCCGGCGTTCACCGACGTCAAATACTTCGGCGACGGCGTAGGCATCGCAGTACGCAAAGGCGACAAGGCTGAGCTGGACAAGATCAACGCAGCCATCGCCACCATTCGTGAGAATGGCAAGTACAAGCAAATCCAGGACAAGTACTTCGCGTTCGATATTTACGGCAAGTAAGTAGCTCGCACGTCCATCCGAAATGGCGCAAGCAACAGGATCTCTGAGGTTTGCGCCATTTTTTCATCCCAACTTTCGAGGACCTGAATCATGTTGAAAGGCTACGGGGCTGTCATCCTCGATGGCGCATGGCTGACGCTTCAGCTCGCCTTGTCGTCCATGGCCTTGGCCATTGTTCTGGGTCTGATCGGGGTCGCATTGCGCCTGTCGCCGGTACGCTGGCTGGCCTGGCTGGGCGATCTGTATTCCACGGTGATCCGCGGGATTCCCGATCTGGTACTGATCCTGCTGATTTTCTACGGCGGTCAGGACTTGCTCAACCGTGTTGCGCCATTGCTCGGCTATGACGACTACATCGACTTGAACCCGTTGATCGCCGGTATCGGCACCCTGGGTTTCATTTTCGGTGCGTACCTGTCGGAAACCTTCCGTGGGGCCTTCATGGCGATCCCGAAAGGCCAGGCAGAAGCCGGTGCGGCATACGGCATGAGCAGTTTTCAGGTGTTTTTCCGGGTATTGGTGCCGCAGATGATTCGCCTGGCGATTCCGGGCTTTACCAATAACTGGCTGGTATTGACCAAGGCGACTGCGCTGATTTCGGTGGTCGGTCTGCAAGATATGATGTTCAAGGCCAAGCAGGCGGCAGATGCCACCCGCGAGCCTTTCACCTTCTTCCTCGCAGTGGCGGCGATGTACCTGGTGATCACCAGCGTCTCGTTGCTGGCATTGCGTCACCTTGAGAAGCGCTACTCGGTAGGCGTAAGGGCGGCTGATCTATGATCTTCGACTACAACGTCATTTGGGAGGCCTTGCCGCTGTACTTCGGCGGCCTGGTGACCACCCTCAAACTGCTCGCGCTGTCGCTGCTGTTCGGTTTGCTGGCCGCGTTGCCGCTGGGCTTGATGCGCGTCTCCAAGCAGCCGATCGTCAACATGAGTGCCTGGCTCTTCACCTACGTGATCCGCGGCACACCGATGCTGGTGCAGCTGTTTTTGATCTACTACGGTCTGGCGCAATTCGAAGCGGTACGTGAAAGCTTCCTCTGGCCGTGGCTGTCCAGCGCGACGTTCTGTGCCTGCCTGGCATTCGCGATCAACACCAGTGCCTACACTGCTGAAATCATCGCCGGCAGCCTGCGTGCTACACCAAACGGTGAGATCGAAGCGGCCAAGGCCATGGGCATGTCGCGCTTCAAGATGTACAAGCGCATCCTGCTGCCGTCGGCCCTGCGCCGGGCGCTGCCGCAGTACAGCAACGAAGTGATCATGATGCTGCAGACCACCAGTCTGGCGTCCATCGTGACCCTGATCGACATCACCGGTGCCGCGCGTACCGTGAACGCTCAGTACTACTTGCCGTTCGAGGCCTACATCACCGCAGGCGTGTTCTACCTGTGCATGACGTTCATTCTGGTGCGTCTGTTCAAGATGGCCGAGCACCGCTGGCTGGGCTACCTGGCCCCGCGCAAGCACTGAATAACCACTGACTGACTGTTTTTGTGAGAACCGACAGCATGTACAAACTTGAAGTCCAAGACCTGCATAAACGCTACGGCAGTCACGAAGTGCTCAAGGGCGTGTCCCTGAAAGCGGCAGCCGGCGATGTGATCAGCATCATCGGCTCCAGTGGCTCCGGCAAAAGTACTTTCCTGCGTTGCATCAACCTGCTTGAGCAACCGCACGCCGGCAAGATTCTGCTCAACAACGAAGAGCTGAAACTGGTGGCGAACAAGGACGGCGCGCTGAAAGCCGCCGACCCGAAACAACTGCAACGCATGCGTTCGCGGTTGTCGATGGTGTTCCAGCATTTCAATCTGTGGTCGCACATGACCGCGATGGAAAACATCATGGAAGCGCCGGTTCACGTACTCGGCATGTCCAAGGCTGAAGCCCGTGAAAAGGCTGAGCACTACCTGGCCAAGGTTGGCGTGTCCCATCGTAAGGATGCTTACCCAGGCCATATGTCTGGCGGCGAACAACAACGCGTGGCGATTGCTCGTGCGTTGGCGATGGAACCTGAGGTGATGCTGTTCGACGAACCAACGTCGGCACTCGACCCTGAGCTGGTGGGCGACGTGCTGAAAGTGATGCAGGCGCTGGCCCAGGAAGGCCGGACCATGGTCGTGGTGACGCACGAAATGGGCTTTGCCCGTGAAGTGTCGAACCAGTTGGTGTTCCTGCACAAAGGCGTGGTTGAAGAAAGCGGCAACCCGCGTGAAGTGTTGGTCAATCCACAGTCCGAACGTCTGCAACAATTCCTCTCGGGCAGCCTGAAGTAATCGCTCCCGTTACGCACCAAATTAGGTCATGCTGCGCACCGCGCGCCAGATGGTCTAATTTGGTTGCAGCCGCCTTTGGCTTTAACACTGTTTTCGTTTCGGATTGCCCGCCATGACTGCCCATCGAATTGGTTTCCTGATTTGGCCCAGCACTAAAGCCTTGACGCTGGCGCTGGCCGAGGAGGCCTTGCGTGTTGCTCAGCGCGTGCATCCGGATGTTGTTTACGAACTCTCGTTCCTGCAGGCTGAAACGCCTACAGAAGGTGCCTGGCAATTGCCGGGTGAGCCCTGGACCGGCAAGCTGGAAAATTTCCAGAAGCTGTTTCTGCTGGCCGATGAGCCGCCGACCGCACTGGCACCCGCCCTCAGCAGCGCGCTCAAGCAACTGGTGCGTGCCGGTTGTGTGATTGGTGGTCTGTCGGCAGGTGTCTATCCGTTGGCCCAGCTCGGTTTGCTCGATGGCTACCGCGCGGCGGTGCATTGGCGTTGGCAGGATGATTTCACCGAGCGCTTCCCCAAGGTCATCGCCACCAGTCATCTGTTCGATTGGGATCGCGATCGCCTGACCGCGTGTGGCGGGATGTCGGTGCTTGATCTGTTACTGGCGGTGCTGGCCCGTGATCACGGCGCTGAACTGGCCGGTGCGGTGTCCGAAGAACTGGTGGTCGAGCGTATTCGTGAAGGCGGTGAGCGTCAGCGCATTCCCTTGCAGAATCGCCTCGGCTCCAGCCATCCAAAGCTCACTCAAGCCGTGTTGCTGATGGAAGCCAATATCGAGGAGCCGCTGACCACCGACGAAATCGCCCAACACGTGTGCGTGTCCCGTCGACAGTTGGAGCGGATTTTCAAGCAGTACCTCAACCGTGTGCCGAGCCAGTATTACCTGGAGTTGCGCCTGAACAAGGCCCGGCAGATGTTGATGCAAACCAGCAAGTCGATCATCCAGATCGGTTTGTCGTGTGGTTTCTCCTCGGGGCCGCACTTCTCCAGCGCCTACCGCAACTTCTTCGGCGCCACGCCGCGGGAAGATCGCAATCAGCGGCGCAGCAGCAGTCCTTTCGAATTGTCGTCGGCGCCTTCAGAGCGAGGCTGATACCTCCTGTTGGATGCCGGGAGTTTCCTCCCGGCAGCCTCCTCCGTTATTCGTCGACCTCACTGCCTTCCGAGGACGAGTTCTCCATTTCTGCGGTTTCGATGATTTCTTCGATTCCAAAGTCCTCACCGGTGCGCTGAAAGTAGGCGATCAATCGCCGCATGCTGGCTGCGGAGATTGGATTGCCCTGCAAGTTGATCGCGTGAGTGACCTCGACAGAGGCTTCCAGAACATCGCTGGGTATTTCGGTAATGGCGTTATCGCTAAGGTTCGCCACCAGCAATGCCGTGCGGCTGAATAGCCCGGGCGGCAGCTCAGTGATGTCCGTGTCAAACATCAACAGCGTCCGAAGCTTGGGCATCTGGCTGACATCGGCCGGCAAACCCAGCGGGTTGCTGCTCAACACCAGGACCTCGATATTATCCATGCCTGCCAGTGCTGCCTGGGTGTTTGAATCCAGGGTGATCAAGCAGTCAGCAAGCTCCAGGGAGGTCAACTCGCCCAGATTGAACACCTGTTGGGGGATCGTGTTCAGTGCGTAGTCGTTGATGCTCAGACTTTTCAGGTTAGGGAAGCAGCGTAGAAAACCTTCGACCCCGGAAGTCACATTCTCATCGCCCTCCAGGTGCAGTCGCGAAACATGGCTGAAGTCCGCTGTCAGGGTCGGAAGGCTTCCGTGAATGATTTCGTCAGAGTAGAGCTCATAGTGGGCCTGACCGTCTTGATTGACTCCCTCAAGATCCGACTCACGGCGCCAGCATTGCTCTACGATTTCCTTGAAGGCATCGCGGGAAAAGTGCTCTTCTGTCAGTTGCTCATCGGTAAAGGGCAAGTCCGTTAGCGGATGCACGGCTGGCGTGTCCGATGTCCAGGCGGCCAGATCATTGCGCAGCTTGGTGTACTCGGTGGCCAGGCGCGTCACTTCGACTCTGCCTGCCTCCAGGTTTCCGGGCAGCTTATAGATGAAGTCGCTGGCTTCTTCCCTGTCCATCAGAGGGTACAACTCCTGAGTCCGGTCGATTTCCGCCGCCTGCGCCATGACACCAAAGTCCTGGCCACTCGTCCCAAAGAAGGCCTTAATCTGCTCGCGGGTGGCCAGCGAGAGAGGGTTGTTACTGAGGTCCGTGCCACTGATGAGGGTCAGGGGTAGATGGTAATGGCCTGGCTCCAGATCGGTGATCTGGTTGTCATTGAGAATCATCGTATGCAGGTTCGGATGATCACGCAGACCCTGGGGAATGCGGGTGATACCGGTATTGGAGAGATCAAGGTAAGTAAGGTCAGGCATACCCTGCAGGTTGGGAGTCAGCCCCAAGGGGTTGTTGTAAAGATCCAGCGTTACCAGCTTGCTGAGCGATGAAAGCGCGGTTTGGGTGTCGGGCGTCAGTCTGATGCCGCAGTCGCTCAGCAGCAGTTCATTGAGCTCGGGCATCATGGAAATGGCCGAAGGAAGCTCGCCAAGGGTAACGTTTCTGAGTTCGAGGCGAGTGAGCCCGCTGAACTGCTGAAGAAAACCGTTGATCCCATGGGGTACGCCGATATCTTGCAGCGATAGCGTCGAAACGCGGCTGAAGTCTGCCGATACGGTCGGGAGTTCTCCCATGAGCGGCCTGGAGAAACTCAACAGACAGTCGTAGTTCTCAGTCAGTGCCTGGGTCGTGTCGACAGTGATTTGCTGGCGCCAGGTGCGAGTCATTTGCGCCTTGAAGGCGATGCGATTCTGCCTGATCTCCATCATTTGCTGAGGTGGGGCCTGATGAATCTGGTGGGTCCAGGCATCCAGATCCTGGTTCAGTTGCGCGTATTCGCCTTGCAGGCGCGAAAGCTCTGCATCTGCCCCGGTGGGATGTTCGTTCAATTGTCTGATGATGCTCAGCACCTCTTGAGGTGAAAGCGCCGGGAATAACTCGCGAACTCTGCGGTCCAGATTCGCCGCATCGGGTGGTAGGCGCTCATAGCCGTCCGCCCCGCCGAGCAGGCGCATGATTTGCGGGTCATAAACCGGTTTGAGTTGTGGATTTTGCTTGAGCAGAGTGTGCAGCTCATCGCGTTTGAGCGGATGGTTGCGCAACGCCTGTTTGAGCTTTTCTCCTTGGCCCGCATGAATCTTCAGCGCAGCACGTTCACTGTCTGGAAGGGCCTTCAGCATCGCGTCATAGAGATCGGTTGCGCCAGAGAGCGCCTGACCTTTGTCGTCATAGGCTGCGTAGAGTCGATCTTCGCGTTGCACCAGTATTTTGCGAGTCGGCGCGTCTTGTTGGCCGATGCTCGTACGATGGCGACCGTTATAGGTGTAGTCCTGTATGTCGATCCGCACTTCGCCCGACCAGCCCGGCAGGCGTTCAGCTGAGTGGAACATCAGCAGGTCGGTGTCCGGGTTGTCCAGCGACAACAGGTTCATACCTTCGTAGGCCCGGGTGCCCCGTACTTCCTGCATGGCACTGCGGGCAAGCTCCGTGAGGCGTGGCGGCACTGCGCCGTTGTCTATCTGTTGCAGCTCGGCACCGCTGGCCTCGCTCATCAATTCCTGCGCCACACTCAGTGGCAGCCCGAAAGTAGCGTCGAGCAGCTTTTGAATCCTGGCGTTATTCGTGTGCTCAAGCGTTTGGTAACGGCTATCGAACAGCAATGTTCTTTGTCGGGCGGCGGTCTGGGCCAGCGTTTGTCTCAGCTGCGAAGCGCGCGCCGCCGTTGATCGGGTGGGCGCATTAATTTCCTCTTCCAGAAGGGTGTGCTGTTCGGTCTCGGTCAGGTTGCCAAGCAGGGTGGCAAGCAGGTCGCCGTCGGTCAGCCGGTCTTGCTCAATCTCGATTGTCGAGCTTGCGGGGTGCGCGGTTTCCCACACGGTTTGCCCCTGTTTGTCGATCAGGCGAATGCCTTTGTTTTCTGGCCAGAGGAAGTGTTTGACGAGCAACTGAAGTTGCGTTTCCGAGTCGGCTTTTACGTAGTGTTCGCGATAGGGGCTGCTCAGGCGGTCAATGAAGGTTTGCAGGTTTCTGTCGATGTTGAAGCGTTTGAGGGTGTCGGCCAGCAGTGGCGGCACGGATTCATGCTCGACATGCATCTTGCGCAGGATGTTCTCGTGGTAACCGCTGGCCTTGAGTGCCCGGTCCTGATCGGCGGCCGAGAGGTTGTCGGCCAAATGACCCAGACGTCTGAGCAGGGTTTTTCTATCCCAGGCCAGTGGTTGATCGATTTCCGTTTGCCATGCGCCACTGCCGTTGTGTTTCAGTATCGGTCGGTAGGCGTCGGGGCGTGAGGGATGCGCGATGCGGTGGGCGCCGATTTGCGAGTCTTGAGCGATGGCAAAAGGTTTGCCGTCGATTGTTACGAGCGTTTTTGCGCTGTGCTCATACAGTCCCGACGCATCGGGAACGGAACTGGCTGGCAAGGCTGTCGGGTATTCGTAAGTTGTCAGGTCGGGTTTCCAGTAAAGGGTTTTGCCGTTGGCAGCCTTGACTGGTTTGAACGTGTCGATGAATTTCAGTGCCTCCTTGGGGAGCATGCGGCGAAATTCCCCCGCGCCCACAGTGGCCCCTGCGGCAAACGTCCCCAGCTCGACAAGCGATTGAGTCACCGCCATGAGGTGCTGGAAGGCTCCGTCAGTCAGTCCTTCTGCCCAGTCGATAACCCCTTCGAAGGCCTCATCGACCAATTGATAAGCCATGTAAGCCAGCATCAGTTCACCGAGGAACGGCACGAAGGGCAGGGCAATGAACGCGGCCATCTGAACGATGGTCGAGGCAACGCTGGAAAACGAATCCCACAAGGCCCAGCGAGCCTTTTGGTCCACGCTCGCCGTGGCAACGGCAACCATCCGCGCGTCGTTGAGAATCTTGTTCAGTTTTTCGTGGTAGAGGTGGAGCCATGGAGTGCGAGTGATTGTTGTCACTGCAAATTGCAGGTCGGGTCGATCGACTGGCGTTTCGCGCCATGAAGGCAGTGGATCGCCTCGGGTGTGTTGATGCCAGGTTACTTTTGCCAGGCGATCGGCCAGATTGGCAAAGAAGTACCCGCGGTCTTCATGGGCGACGAAGCGGCTGAAAAACGTCTGATAGGCAGGCAAGCGTAACTGACGTGTGAGGGTCTGCATCAGTTCGCCGGTCGAGGCGTATTCCTTGAACGGGTGCTCGGGGTCATCGGGGATGTAGGCTACGACCCTTGCCGCACTTCGCGATTGCTCAAGATTTGCGGCAAACAACAGGATCCCGGTCAGTTTGGCGGACATGATCGTCAAGTCGTGGCAAAGCAGTGGCTGGCCATCGAGTCGAATGTCTCGCGAACCGTCAGCCAGGCGCTGGAGTTGACGACTGAAATCGTCCCGGATGTCGCCCTTCATTCGGGCCAGTTGCAGTGCTGCCTTCAGCGCGGCTTTCTGGCTCGCCTCGATCCTCGGATGTAGCCGTGCGGCGACGACCGGGTTGCTGATCCCCAGATTCTCTTCAAGGTAGGTGCGAAACCGTGCGCCGATGTCCAGCTCTCGGCACAGCGCGGTGAAGTCCGGGATCGGGATTGAGTGTTTGATCTGTGGCAGCGTGTCGAACCGGCCGGTCGACGTCGGCTCGGTGATGAAGGTCGAGGCCGGTTCATAGGCGTCGCTTCGGGTTTCCTGTTCTTCAAAGTTGTGTAGCGCTGCGTCCAGCAGTGAAACCGTCCAGCTTCGCGCCGCCCCGGATTTGACCGGGAACCAGGGGATCGTCGCAGGAATATAAAGGCGCAAAAAAACTCGTCTTACGTCCACCTCCACGCCGAATCGCGCTTTTAACGCGTTCTTGAGCAACGGTTCGGCAAAGGCGTGGGCGTCCTGAATGTTTTTCAGTATCTGCTCGCAGTGATTCTGGGCTGACCAGTAAGCGGTGTTGAGCCGTTTGAGTTCTGCGTGATGCGGGGCGGCTGCGCTTTTGAGCCGGGCGGGCAGTACGGGGCGGGCTCTTTTCAGTGCCTCAAGCCGGGCCGAGGAGGCGTTGCCAAGCCATTGGGGGATCGCCTCCTTGAGCGGTTGGTAGTGCGCAGGCGGATGGGCGAAAACAATCGTCGTAGTCGCAATTGTGCGCGTTGAGTCGTCGGGTAAGAGCATCGGGCTAATCCATCAGCATTCAAGGGTGTTGAATGAAAACAGGGTGTGCCTTTGAAGATGCGGTACATATTTAGGCGTGCAGGCATTCATCTCTCGCCAAGCCTGCCGCAAACCCGCGCCAGCAGTTTAAACTGCGCCTTTGCGACGCTATTTGTCGCATTGCCGTAAACCCGTTCAAATACCGGGTTTGCGCTATAAGAAGTTGTCGCTTGGCGGCAAGGCCGGGCTGAAAACTGTCCTTACAATCCCCCTATCGCTCGCCAGTTTCAGGCGGGTGTTTCTCATCAGGAGACTCCGATGTCCGTTGAGCACGCTGCGGTACAACGCGCCGATTTTGACCAGGTAATGGTTCCCAACTATGCACCTGCCGCTTTCATTCCGGTACGTGGCGCCGGTTCCCGCGTTTGGGACCAGTCTGGCCGCGAGCTGATCGACTTCGCCGGCGGGATTGCGGTTAACGTATTGGGCCATGCGCACCCGGCGCTGGTCGGTGCCTTGACCGAACAAGCGAACAAGCTGTGGCACGTGTCCAACGTGTTCACCAATGAGCCGGCCTTGCGCCTGGCCCATAAGCTGATCGACGCGACCTTCGCCGAGCGCGTGTTCTTCTGCAACTCCGGCGCCGAAGCCAACGAGGCCGCCTTCAAGCTGGCCCGTCGCGTGGCTCACGATCGTTTCGGTTCAGAGAAATACGAAATCATCGCCGCGCTCAACAGCTTCCACGGCCGTACGCTGTTCACCGTAAACGTCGGTGGCCAGTCGAAGTACTCCGATGGTTTCGGTCCGAAGATCACCGGCATCACTCACGTCAAGTTCAACGATCTGGAAGCGCTCAAAGCCGCCATTTCCGACAAGACTTGCGCGGTAGTGCTGGAGCCGATCCAGGGCGAAGGCGGCGTATTGCCGGCTGAACTTTCGTACCTGCAAGGTGCTCGTGAGCTGTGCACCGCACACAACGCACTGCTGATTTTCGACGAAGTACAGACTGGCATGGGTCGCAGCGGTGAGCTGTTCGCTTACCAGCATTACGGCGTGACGCCGGACATCCTGACCAGCGCCAAGAGCCTGGGCGGTGGTTTCCCGATCGCGGCGATGCTGACCAGCGAAGCCCTGGCCAAACACCTGGTCGTCGGCACCCACGGCACCACTTACGGCGGCAACCCGTTGGCGTGCGCCGTCGCTGAAGCGGTGATCGACGTGGTCAACACCCCTGAAGTGTTGAACGGCGTCAAAGCCAAGCACGATCTGTTCAAGACTCGTCTGGAGCAGATCGGCGCCAAGTACGGCTTGTTCACCCAAGTGCGAGGCCTGGGCCTGCTGCTCGGTTGCGTCTTGAGCGAGGCCTGGAAAGGCAAGGCCAAGGACATCTTCAACGCCGCCGAAAAAGAAGGCCTGATGATTCTGCAAGCCGGTCCTGACGTGATTCGTTTCGCGCCAAGCCTGGTAGTTGAAGACGCGGACATCGAGCAGGGTCTGGAGCGCTTCGAGCGCGCCGTGGCCAAACTGACTCAAGCCTGATCGACCCTTCGACGCCTGAGGATTCAGGCGTCGAACCCAATTTTTAGTCCGGGCAAGATCCAGGTGGGAGCGGGCTTGCTCGCGAAGGCGGACTGACATTCAGCATCAATGTTGAATGTCATGGCCTCTTCGCGAGCAAGCCCGCTCCCACACTTGAGTCCAAGTGTCTTGAGGGTCGACCCGGATTTTTTCCTCTGTGTGTTTTTTCGAGAAAGGAGTGACACCATGCTGGTGATGCGCCCCGCGCAAATGGCTGATCTGGGCGAGGTACAGCGTCTGGCTGCGGACAGCCCGATTGGTGTCACCTCCTTGCCGGATGATGTCGAACGCCTGAGCGACAAGATCGCAGCAAGCGAAGCCTCGTTCGCTGCCGAAGTCAGCTTCAACGGTGAAGAAAGCTATTTTTTCGTCCTCGAAGACACCGCCACCGGCAAACTGGCCGGCTGCTCGGCCATCGTTGCGTCGGCCGGTTATTCCGAGCCGTTCTACAGTTTCCGAAATGAAACCTTCGTGCACGCCTCTCGCGAGCTGAAGATTCATAACAAGATCCACGTGCTCTCCCAGTGCCACGACCTGACCGGCAACAGTCTGCTGACCAGCTTCTACGTACTGCCGGAGTTGGTGGGTTCGGCCTGGTCGGAACTCAACTCTCGCGGTCGCTTGCTGTTCGTCGCCAGCCATCCGGAGCGTTTCGCTGATTCGGTGGTGACCGAGATCGTCGGTTACAGCGACGAAAACGGCGACTCGCCGTTCTGGGATGCCATCGGTCGTAACTTCTTCGACTTGAACTACGCCGCCGCCGAGCGTTTGTGCGGGCTCAAGAGCCGGACTTTCCTCGCCGAGCTGATGCCGCATTACCCGATCTACGTGCCGCTGCTGCCGGACTCCGCCCAAGAGGCGATGGGCCAGGTGCACCCACGTGCGCAGATCACCTTCGACATCCTGATGCGCGAAGGCTTCGAGACCGACCACTACATCGATATTTTCGACGGCGGCCCAACGCTGCACGCACGTGTTTCGGGGATTCGTTCGATCGCCCAGAGCCGTGTGGTGCCGGTGAAGATTGGCGAACCCGTCAAAGGTGCCGGTCGTCAGTACCTGGTGGCCAACGCCCAGTTGCAGGATTACCGCGCGATATTGCTCGAGCTGGACTATGCGCCGGGTAAACCGGTGACTCTGGATCTTGAAGCAGCCGAAGCCCTGGGCGTCGGTGAAGGTGCCAGCGTACGCCTGGTGGCGGTTTAACGCCTGCCGCTGTGCCTATAAAGAGTGCCTATTAAAGAGTGCCTGGAAAGAACTCCAGAAAGCAGCGAGTTTCACGGGTGGCGCAAGCGGCCCGTTTGAGGAGATAGCATGATCGTTCGTCCCGTACGCAGCAGCGATTTACCCGCTCTGATCGACCTGGCCCGCAGCACCGGCACCGGCCTGACCACCTTGCCGGCCAACGAAGAGCGTCTGTCTCATCGGGTTGGCTGGGCTGAAAAGACCTTTCGCGGCGAAGCGGGGCGCGGCGACGCGGATTACCTGTTCGTGCTCGAAGACGATAACGGTCGCGTGGTCGGTATCTCCGCCATTGCCGGCGCTGTCGGCCTGCGTGAGCCTTGGTACAACTTCCGGGTCGGTCTGACCGTCAGCGCATCGCAAGAGCTGAACATCTACCGCGAAATCCCGACGCTGTTCCTGGCCAACGACTTGACCGGTAATTCCGAGCTGTGCTCATTGTTCCTGCACGCCGATTACCGTTCCGGCCTCAACGGCCGTATGTTGGCCAAGGCGCGGATGTTGTTCATCGCCGAGTTCCCGCAGTTGTTCGGTAACAAGATTATCGCCGAGATGCGCGGTGTGTCCGATGAAGCCGGGCGCTCGCCGTTCTGGGAAAGCCTGGGTCGGCACTTCTTCAAAATGGAATTCAGCCAGGCTGATTACCTGACTGGCGTGGGCAACAAGGCGTTCATCGCCGAGCTGATGCCGAAGTTTCCGCTGTATACCTGCTTCCTCTCTGAGGACGCGCGCAATGTGATCGGCCAGGTTCACCCTGACACCGAGCCGGCGCTGGCGATGCTCAAGAGCGAAGGTTTCAGCTACCAGGGTTACGTCGACATCTTCGACGCCGGTCCTGCGGTTGAATGCGAAACCGGCAAGATCCGCGCGGTCCGCGACAGCCAGGCGCTGGTGCTGGCCATCGGTACCCCAGGTGACGATGCGACGCCATTTTTGATTCACAACCGCAAACGCGAAGACTGCCGGATCACTGCCGCGCCAGCACGCTTTGCCGCCGGTACGCTGGTGGTCGACCAACTGACCGCCAAACGTCTTCAACTCAATGCCGGCGATCAAGTACGTGCCGTGCCGTTGTCTGCTGCTCGGGAGTCGAAATAATGAATTCGCTTTATATCGCAGGTGAATGGCTGGCTGGCCAGGGTGACACGTTCGAATCGCTGAACCCGGTGACCCAGCAAGTCCTGTGGTCGGGGCAGGGCGCTAGCGCCGCTCAGGTCGAAAGCGCCGTGCAAGCCGCGCGTCAGGCGTTCCCGGCCTGGGCCAAACGTTCCCTGGAAGATCGCATCGGTGTGCTGGAAGCTTTTGCCGCCAGCCTGAAAAAACATGCGGACGAACTGGCCCACTGCATCGGTGAAGAAACCGGTAAGCCACTGTGGGAAGCCGCGACTGAAGTGACCAGCATGGTCAACAAGATCGCCATTTCGGTGCAGAGCTACCGCGAACGTACTGGCGAGAAAAGCGGCCCGCTGGGCGACGCCACCGCCGTGCTGCGCCACAAGCCTCACGGCGTGGTCGCAGTGTTTGGCCCTTATAACTTTCCTGGGCATTTGCCGAACGGTCACATCGTTCCGGCGCTGTTGGCCGGTAACAGCGTGCTGTTCAAGCCAAGCGAGCTGACCCCGAAAGTCGCCGAGCTGACGGTCAAGTGCTGGATCGAAGCCGGCCTGCCGGCTGGCGTACTGAACCTGCTGCAAGGTGCGCGTGAAACCGGGATCGCTCTGGCGGCCAATCCGGGCATCGATGGTCTGTTCTTCACCGGTTCCAGCCGTACCGGCAACCACCTGCATGCGCAGTTCTCCGGTCGTCCGGACAAGATCCTCGCGCTGGAGATGGGCGGCAACAACCCGCTGGTGGTCGATCAGGTCGCAGACCTCGACGCTGCGGTGTATACCATTATTCAGTCGGCGTTCATTTCTGCCGGTCAGCGTTGCACCTGCGCCCGTCGTTTGCTGGTACCGCAAGGCGCCTGGGGCGACACGCTTCTGGCGCGTCTGGCGGCAGTCAGCGCGACTATCGAAGTCGGCGCGTTCGATCAGCAACCAGCACCGTTCATGGGCTCGGTGGTTTCTCTGGCCGCCGCAAAAGCATTGATGGACGCGCAAGAACACTTGCTGGCCAACGGCGCCGTGTCGCTGCTGGAAATGACTCAGCCACGGGCTAACGCCGCGTTGCTGACCCCAGGCATTCTTGACGTAAGCGCGGTCGCCGATCGCCCTGACGAAGAGCTGTTCGGCCCGTTGCTGCAAGTGATCCGCTACGCTGATTTCGAGGCGGCGATCGCTGAAGCCAACGACACCCAATACGGCCTGGCCGCAGGTTTGCTGTCGGATTCCGAAGCGCGTTACCAGCAGTTCTGGCTGGAAAGCCGCGCCGGTATCGTCAACTGGAACAAACAGCTGACCGGCGCCGCGAGCAGCGCGCCATTCGGCGGTGTGGGTGCCTCGGGCAACCATCGCGCCAGCGCCTATTACGCGGCGGATTACTGCGCGTACCCGGTAGCCTCGCTGGAAACCCCGAGCCTGACACTGCCGGCCGCCCTGACCCCAGGCGTACGGATGTCGTAAGACCGCTTTCGCGAGCAAGCTATGCTCCTACAGGTTCGATGTGATCCCTGTAGGAGCAAGGCTTGCCCGCGATGACCGCGAAGCGGTCAAACCGAATTTATAACAACAGATTCTCGTGGAGCCTCGCTGATGAAATCCTATGAAGTCAATTTTGACGGTCTAGTGGGGCCGACCCATAACTACGGCGGTCTGTCCTACGGCAACGTCGCGTCCCAGAGCAACAGTCAGCAGTCTTCCAATCCGAAGGAAGCGGCGCTGCAAGGCCTGGCGAAAATGAAAGCGCTGATGGAAATGGGCTTTCAGCAAGGCGTACTTGCGCCGCAAGAGCGCCCGGATGTGGCTGGACTGCGTAGCCTGGGTTTCAGCGGCACCGACGCTCAAGTGATCGAGCAAGCCGCCAAACAGGCGATGCCGTTGCTGGTTGCCAGTTGCTCGGCGTCGAGCATGTGGGTGGCCAACGCCGCCACGGTCAGCCCAAGCGCTGACACCGCAGACGGTCGCGTGCACTTCACTGCCGCCAACCTCAACTGCAAATACCACCGCAGCATCGAACACCCGACCACCAGCCGCGTGCTGGGGGCGATGTTCGCTGACCAGAAACACTTCGCCCACCACGCAGCATTGCCTGCCGTGGCGCAGTTCGGTGACGAAGGCGCGGCCAACCACACGCGTTTCTGCCGTGAATACGGCGAAGCCGGTGTCGAGTTCTTTGTGTTCGGTCGCAGCGCGTTTGATACTCGCTACCCGGCACCGCAGAAGTACCCGGCGCGTCAGACCCTCGAAGCTTCGCAAGCGGTTGCCCGTTTGCACGGCTTGAGCGATGACGGCGTGGTGTACGCTCAGCAGAATCCTTCGGTGATCGACCAGGGCGTGTTCCATAACGATGTGATCGCAGTCGGTAACGGCGAAGCGCTGTTCTATCACGAGGACGCGTTCCTCGACACCGAACAGATGCTCGCTGAGCTTTCGGCCAAGCTCGCCAAGCGTGGCGGCCAGTTCAAGGCGATCTGCGTACCGCGCTCCCAGGTATCGGTCGAAGACGCCGTGCGTTCCTATCTGTTCAACAGCCAGTTGCTGTCTCGCGCTGACGGTTCGATGCTGCTGATCGTGCCGCAAGAGTGCCAGAACAACCCGCGCGTCTGGCAGTACCTGCAAGAGCTGACCAGCTCCGGCGGCCTGATTCGCGAAGTGAAAGTCTTCGATCTCAAGCAAAGCATGCAGAACGGCGGTGGCCCGGCTTGCCTGCGGTTGCGTGTCGCACTGAATGAAACCGAGCTGGCGGCCGTCAACCCAGGGGTTATCATGACCCCGCCGTTGTATGGCACGCTGACCCAATGGGTCGACAAGCACTACCGTGACCGCATGACCGAAAACGATCTGGCGGACCCACAATTGTTGCTTGAGTGCCGGACGGCACTGGATGAACTGACGCAAATCCTTAAACTGGGCGCGGTTTATCCATTCCAGATCAATTGAAAGCCCGCGTCCTGCTCATGAAGAGTCGGACGCGTTGCTTTATCTCCAGATGAGAACGTAATAATGAGCGATACCCTGCAGCTGATTCTTGAAGACACCGACGGCACTCAACTGGAAACCTCCTGCACCCGCGTTGCGGTCATGTGGCAAGGCAAAGAGTTGTGGATTCAGCAAGACGGCCGTGGCCAATTGCTGATCGGTGTCGATGTCGAAGAAGGTGATGCTGAATACGCCAACCTGCTGCTGCGCCCATTGGCGACTAATCTGGTAAGTCTGCAACTGGAAATGGAACCGGCTGAAGTCGGTGACGAAGACCATGTGCATGGCCCGGATTGCAAACACGATCACTAAGGAATTCGCTCTATGCTCGCCCTCGGCAAACTGCTTGAACTGACCCTCGCCGGCCGTGAACCGGCGGAGAAGACTCAACTGACTGTCGAAGGCGTGCGGATGCGCTGGCTGAGCGAAGGTGCGCTGGAAGTGCGGCCACCGGAGGCTCGCGACAATGGCCTGGACTTGCTGTTGTCGGCCGGCATCCACGGTAACGAAACAGCACCGATCGAGTTGCTCGATCGCCTGTTGCATGACATCGCCCGCGGTGAGTTGAAGCCGCGCGCACGTATTCTGTTTCTGTTCGGCAACCCCGAGGCCATGCGCCGCGGCGAGCGTTTTATCGAGCAGGACGTCAATCGGCTGTTCAATGGCCGTCACGAACTCAGCAGTGGTTCCGAAGCGCTGCGAGCCTGTGAGCTGGAGCGTCTGGCAGCAAGTTTCTTCAATCTGCCCGACCGCGACCGTTTGCACTACGACCTGCACACCGCGATCCGTGGATCGAAAATCGAGCAGTTCGCGCTGTATCCCTGGAAAGAAGGTCGCCAGCATTCCCGTCATGAACTGGCCCGCCTGCGCGCTGCCGGCATGGAGGCGGTGCTGTTGCAGAACAAGCCGTCCATCGTTTTCAGTTCGTACACCTACGACAAGCTCGATGCCGAGTCTTTCACCCTTGAGCTGGGCAAGGCCCGACCGTTCGGGCAGAACGACGGGGTTAATGTCTCGCGTCTCGAAACCCTTTTGAAGCAGATCATCGAAGGCACCGAGCCGGAGTTGGCAGAAGAGAGTCTGGATGGTTTGCAACTGTTCAGCGTGGCGCGGGAAATCATCAAGCACAGCGACAGCTTCCACTTGAACCTGCCGGCGGACATCGAGAATTTCTCGGAGCTGAAAAAGGGGTATCTGCTGGCCGAGGACATCGCCCAGACCCGCTGGATCGTCGAGGAGGAAGGGGCGCGAATCATCTTTCCGAACCCGAAGGTCAAGAACGGCCTGCGCGCCGGCATTTTGATAGTGCCGACTACTGCCGAAAATCTGGTCTGACCTGAATCTCAAGCCAAACCGAGAACCAATGTGGGAGCGAGCCTGCTCGCGATAGCGGTTTAACATTCAACGACGATGTTGACTGTTAGTCCGCCATCGCGAGCAGGCTCGCTCCCACAGGTATTGCATCATCCCAGAGAGCGGGTGTGAGGCTTAGACGGCTACCGCACGAGGCTCGCTGCGACGCAAGGCACGCATCTTGTGCAGCGTATCGGCGCAGGTCTTCGCCGCTTCCTGACCTTTGTGCACGAAGTGCTCGAAGAAGAACTTCTGGTGCTCTTCGCCTGCATGGAAGTGATGCGGGGTCAGCACGACCGAGAACACTGGCACTTCAGTTTCCAGCTGAACCTGCATCAGGCCGCTGATCACTGACTGGGCGACGAACTCGTGACGGTAGATGCCGCCGTCAACCACTAAACCTGCAGCGACGATGCCCGCGTAACGGCCGGACTTGGCCAGCAGCTTGGCGTGCAGGGGAATTTCAAAGGCGCCGCCGACTTCAAAAAAGTCGATATCCGATTCCTGATAGCCCTGAGCGACCATTTCGGTGACGAAGCCCTTACGGCTTTGATCAACGATTTCCTTGTGCCAGCACGCCTGGATAAACGCTACGCGTTCGCCCTGATGGTTTTTGCTTTTGCTATCGATTGCGGTGGGTTGCATCTGTTCTGACTCCTGTTTGTGTGAAAAACAGGGCGTTATGAATCGAATGGGATTTAAGGGTACGTGCAGGTCAGGCGTGCAGTGCATGCGCGCTGCCCACGGACGGCCCTTTGGTGCCAATCCCGTTCTCTCTTCATCCGGACTATGACCGTCGGCCCCGGGATCACACCGGGTCTGCTGACCTTGCCATCACCACTGCCCAAGGCTTAAGTGACACCAAGCGCTCGCGGGCTATGCGCATTGCGCGCAATTACCGCCGGTGGGGAGTTGCACCCCGCCCTGAGAACGTTTTGCTGCCAGATTTTCTGGCGGCGGAGAGTTTTTAACACATATTTGTGGGCTGCGCATCGCTGCTTTCTGATGATATATATCGGTTTTTCCGTTGGCTTGAGCAGTCTTTTCCTGGCTCAGGCCTTGATTAATCGCGGCGTTGGCCGCAGTAATCCTCTTCGAAAAAGATTTCCCTTATCAGCAGCGACGTTAGCGTCCTATTCCGAGGCCTGATTCATGAGCGTTATCGATCTTCGTAGCGACACAGTCACCCAACCGACCGCAGGGATGCTTGACGCGATGGCCACGGCGGTCACCGGGGATGACGTCTACGGCGAAGATCCAACGGTCAATCACCTTGAAGCTGAACTGGCCAGACGTCTGGGGTTCGCCGCGGCGCTGTTCGTGCCGACGGGCACCATGAGCAACTTGCTGGGGTTGATGGCTCACTGCGAGCGCGGTGACGAGTACATCGTCGGCCAACAGGCGCACACCTATAAGTACGAAGGTGGCGGGGCAGCGGTGCTGGGCTCGATCCAGCCGCAGCCGCTGGAAGTTCAGGCCGACGGTTCGCTGGACCTGGCTCAGGTGGCGGCCGCTATCAAACCGGATGACTTCCACTTCGCCCGGACCCGTTTGCTGGCGCTGGAAAACACCATGCAAGGCAAAGTGTTGCCGCTGGAGTACCTGGCGCGAGCTCGAAGCTTTACCCGTGAACAGGGTTTGTCACTGCACCTGGATGGCGCGCGGTTATACAACGCAGCGGTCAAGCTGGGCGTGGATGCGCGGGAAATCACTCAGCACTTCGATTCGGTGTCGGTGTGCCTGTCTAAAGGCCTTGGCGCGCCGATCGGTTCGGTGCTCTGTGGTTCGGCCGAGTTGATTGGCAAGGCCCGTCGTCTGCGCAAGATGGTCGGTGGCGGCATGCGTCAAGCCGGCATTCTCGCGGCGGCAGGCTTGTATGCGCTGGATCACAACGTGCAGCGCCTGGCGGATGACCACGCCAACGCGCAGTTTTTGGCTGAAGGCCTGCGAGCGGCAGGGTATGAAGTCGAGCCGGTGCAGACCAATATGGTTTACGTACAGATGGGCGACAAAGCCGATTCTATCAAGGCGTTTGCCGCTGAGCGCGGGATCAAGCTCAGCGCCGCCTCACGCTTGCGCATGGTCACTCACATGGACGTCAGCCGGGTGCAGATCGAGCAGGTGATCGCGACTTTCGTCGACTTTTCCCGTAAATGATAATGCTGGCCGTCCAATTGACCGTTTCTATCGTATAAACACGCTGTACCGCGCGCGCAGGGCCGATATAATGCGGCCCTTTGCCGTCGCTTCGTCCGTTGACGATTCGCACAGGCCTTTGGCCGCAGCCTCCGTGGAAGAACCTAATGAAAAGCGCAGAAATCCGTGAAGCCTTCCTTCGCTTCTTCGAAGAGCAAGGCCACACCCGTGTAGCCTCCAGCTCTTTGATTCCGGGCAACGACCCAACCCTGCTGTTCACTAACGCGGGGATGAACCAGTTCAAGGACTGCTTTCTGGGCCAGGAAAAGCGCGCCTATACCCGCGCCGTCAGCAGCCAGAAGTGCGTTCGCGCCGGTGGCAAGCACAACGACCTGGAAAACGTCGGTTATACCGCCCGTCACCACACTTTCTTCGAAATGCTGGGTAACTTCAGCTTCGGTGACTACTTCAAGCGTGATGCGATCACTTACGCCTGGACTTTCCTGACCTCCGACAAGTGGCTGAACCTGCCGAAGGAAAAACTCTGGGTTACGGTCTACGCCAGCGATGACGAGGCGTACGACATCTGGACCAGGGAAGTCGGGGTTCCGGCCGAGCGCATGGTTCGTATCGGCGACAACAAAGGCGCGCCATACGCGTCCGACAACTTCTGGACCATGGGCGATACCGGCCCGTGCGGTCCTTGCACCGAGATTTTCTACGATCACGGCGCCGACATCTGGGGTGGCCCACCAGGCTCGCCGGAAGAAGACGGCGACCGTTACATCGAAATCTGGAACAACGTGTTCATGCAGTTCAACCGCACCGCCGATGGCGTGTTGCACCCGTTGCCAGCGCCGTCGGTGGATACCGGCATGGGTCTTGAGCGGATCAGTGCCGTGCTGCAGCACGTTCACTCGAACTATGAAATCGACCTGTTCCAGAGCCTGCTGAGCGCTTCGGCCAAGGCCATCGGTTGCACCAACGACAACCAGGCTTCGCTGAAAGTCGTGGCTGACCACATTCGTTCCTGCGGTTTCCTGGTCGCCGACGGCGTGCTGCCGTCCAACGAAGGTCGCGGCTACGTGCTGCGCCGGATCATTCGCCGCGCTTGCCGTCACGGCAACAAGCTGGGCGCCAAGGGCAGCTTCTTCTATCAGATCGTTGGCGCACTGGTTGCCGAGATGGGCGTAGCCTTCCCTGAGCTGAAATCCCAGCAGGCGCACATCGAGCGTGTGCTGAAAGCCGAAGAAGAGCAGTTCGCCAAAACCCTGGAGCAGGGTCTGAAGATTCTCGAGCAGGATCTGGCTGAACTCAAAGGCGATGTGGTGCCAGGCGACGTGGTGTTCAAGTTGTACGACACCTACGGCTTCCCGATGGACCTGACCGGCGACATCGCTCGCGAGCGCAGCCTGACCATCGACGAAGCGGGCTTCGAGCGCGAAATGGAAGCCCAGCGCGTCCGTGCACGTTCGGCCAGCTCCTTCGGTATGGATTACAACAGCCTGGTCAAGGTTGACGTGGCCACCGAGTTCACCGGTTACACCGCTCACAGCGGTTCGGCCAAAGTCGTTGCTCTGTATAAAGACGGGCAATCGGTCGACGTATTGAGCGAAGGCGAAGAGGGCGTGGTCGTTCTCGATCAGACACCGTTCTATGCGGAATCCGGTGGTCAGATCGGTGATTGCGGCTTCCTCCAGGCTGGCGCTGCGCGTTTCGACGTGCGCGACACCACCAAGACCGGCGGTGCGTTCCTGCACCACGGTGTGCTGGATTCGGGCAGCCTGATCGTTGGCTCGCCCGTTCAGGCCCAAGTGGATGCCGACGTACGTCACGCCACTTCGCTCAACCACTCCGCGACTCACTTGCTGCACGCGGCATTGCGTCAGGTGCTGGGCGGGCACGTTCAGCAGAAAGGCTCGTTGGTCGACAGTCAGCGTCTACGCTTTGACTTCAGTCACTTTGAAGCGATCAAGCCTGAACAGCTCAAAGCGCTGGAAGAAATCGTCAACGCCGAAATTCGCAAGAACTCCGACGTTGAAACCGAAGAAACCGACATCGATACCGCCAAGCAAAAAGGCGCCATGGCGCTGTTCGGCGAGAAGTACGGCGACAGCGTGCGCGTACTGAGCATGGGCGGCGACTTCTCCGTCGAGCTGTGCGGTGGCATCCACGCCAGTCGCACCGGCGACATCGGCCTGCTGAAAATCATCAGCGAAGGCGGCGTGGCTTCTGGCGTACGTCGTATTGAAGCAGTGACAGGCGCTGCGGCACTGGCTTACCTGAACGCTGCGGAAGAGCAACTCAAGGAAGCGGCCAACCTGGTCAAGGGCAGCCGCGACAACCTGATCGACAAGCTGTCGGCTGTGCTTGAGCGCAACCGTCTGCTGGAAAAGCAACTCGAGCAGTTGCAAGCCAAGGCCGCCAGTGCGGCGGGCGACGACCTGTCGGCTTCTGCCCAGGACGTCAAAGGCGTGAAAGTCCTGGCCGTGCGTCTCGATGGTCAGGATGGCAAGGCGCTGCTGGCGCTGGTCGATCAACTGAAGAACAAACTCGGTCGCGCAGTGATCCTGCTCGGCAGTGTCCATGAGGAAAAGGTCGTATTGGTAGCGGGTGTGACCAAGGACCTGACTGGCCAACTCAAAGCCGGTGATTTGATGAAGCAAGCCGCTGCGGCAGTGGGCGGGAAGGGCGGTGGTCGTCCGGACATGGCGCAAGGCGGTGGTACTGACGCTGGCGCACTGGATGCTGCATTGGCCCTGACCGTGCCGTTTGTAGAGCAGGGTATTTAAGGCAGCGTGCCGAGCCCGTCGTCTAGTGGCGGGCTTGCAGCTGTTTGAGTGATTATTGGGCGCCCTTCATGGGCAGAGGCGGCTTTGAAATGGCTTTGATCGTACAGAAATTTGGAGGCACCTCAGTCGGCACTGTCGAGAGAATCGAGCAGGTCGCCGACAAGGTTAAGAAATTCCGCGATGCCGGCGATGACCTGGTGGTTGTGCTGTCTGCAATGAGCGGCGAGACCAACCGTCTGATCGATCTGGCCAAGCAAATCAGTGGCGACGATCAACCGGTTCCCCGTGAGCTGGATGTCATCGTCTCCACCGGTGAGCAGGTGACGATTGCACTGCTGGCCATGGCGCTGATCAAGCGCGGCGTACCGGCGGTGTCGTACACCGGCAACCAGGTACGGATTCTGACGGACAGCGCGCACAATAAAGCGCGTATCTTGCAGATTGACGACCAGAAGATTCGCGGTGACCTGAAGGCCGGTCGCGTGGTTGTCGTTGCCGGTTTCCAGGGCGTCGATGAGCACGGCAACATCACCACCCTCGGTCGTGGCGGTTCCGACACCACCGGCGTGGCGCTGGCAGCGGCCCTGAAGGCTGATGAGTGCCAGATCTACACCGATGTCGACGGCGTCTATACCACCGACCCGCGCGTGGTGTCCGTGGCTCAGCGCCTGGACAAGATCACGTTTGAAGAGATGCTGGAAATGGCCAGCCTCGGTTCCAAGGTGTTGCAGATCCGTGCGGTCGAGTTCGCCGGTAAGTACAACGTTCCGCTGCGCGTACTGCACAGCTTCAAGGAGGGTCCGGGCACCCTCATTACTATTGATGAAGAGGAATCCATGGAACAGCCGATCATTTCCGGCATCGCTTTCAATCGCGATGAAGCCAAGCTGACCATCCGTGGCGTGCCAGACACCCCGGGCGTGGCCTTCAAGATTCTCGGCCCGATCAGTGCCGCGAACATCGAAGTCGACATGATCGTGCAGAACGTTGCGCACGATAACACCACCGACTTCACCTTCACTGTGCACCGCAACGACTACCAGGCGGCCCAGACCGTGCTGGAAAACACCGCTCGCGAGATCGGTGCCCGTGAAGTCGTTGGCGACACCAAGATCGCCAAGGTGTCGATCGTCGGCGTCGGCATGCGTTCTCACGCAGGCGTTGCCAGTCGCATGTTCGAAGCCCTGGCTAAAGAAACCATCAACATCCAGATGATCTCGACTTCGGAAATCAAGGTTTCCGTAGTGATCGAAGAGAAGTACCTGGAATTGGCTGTGCGCGCGCTGCACACGGCTTTCGAACTGGACGCTCCGGCCCGACAGGGCGAGTGATGCGTTGCCCAAAGGGCGCGGTCTGACCGCGCCCTTTGTTTTCTTGAGTGGCGCGACAGAATCCTGTTCTTTTGCTCGTGCTGGTCAATACTTAGGCGTGTAGGGCTGCGATCGTTCCGGTTGTAGGTCGAGCGCCTTTTTTTTGCAGACTGTTGTCCCTGAAATGAAATGCGTGAGGAGAAAGGTATGCTGATTCTGACTCGTCGGTGCGCAGAAAGCCTGATTATTGGTGATGGCGAAATCACCGTGACCGTGCTCGGCGTCAAAGGAAATCAAGTGCGTATTGGCGTTAACGCGCCTAAAGAGGTGGCTGTTCACCGTGAGGAAATCTACCTGCGGATCAAGAAAGAGAAGGACGACGAACCAAGCCATTAATTTTTATCGTTTTTTATGTTTGCAAACGGGGAAAAGGTTGGTTAAGATACGCCCCGTGTTGCGGAGAGCTGGCCGAGTGGCCGAAGGCGCTCCCCTGCTAAGGGAGTACACCTCAAAAGGGTGTCGGGGGTTCGAATCCCCCGTTCTCCGCCATTATTTGTTTAGTACGTTGTAATCTGGCTTCTTCGGTAAGTTGTTGAAATTACTAGAAAAAAGCGCTTTACAAAAAGATTCAACGGCCTATAATGCGCGGCAACAAATGCACTCGTAGCTCAGCTGGATAGAGTACTCGGCTACGAACCGAGCGGTCACAGGTTCGAATCCTGTCGAGTGCACCATTTAAGGGTTGTTTGCAGTCATGCAGGTAACCTTGCTTCAACCAGTTGTGATCTGGTCTAAAAACACAAATTGCACTCGTAGCTCAGCTGGATAGAGTACTCGGCTACGAACCGAGCGGTCACAGGTTCGAATCCTGTCGAGTGCACCAAACACCAAAAAGCCTGCGTCTAACGCGGGCTTTTTGCTGTCTGGGATTTGCCTTTTACACATCCCTTCTCATCGAACACGATTTGCGCGCTACGACCTTTCTTGCTGTCGTAGCGATAATTCGTTGTCGCGTTCCGAATACTGATCTTGTCTGGTTTACCCAGTGCGCTTTCAACTTCCTGCTGGCTCATGCCTGGAATGATCCGCTGATTGATGATCGCTTCGCGACGCTCCTTGGCGCTGAGTAGATTTCCGCATTTGTCATTCATTTGGCCGACAACGGTCGGATCTCTCGGTGTGCTTTTGATACCTGATGTTTCCTGATGGTTGGCGCCGGGAAGCATTGCCTCGAATTTGAAAAGGCTTGGGTTGTAAATGTTCTGCCGCGACAGTGCCTCTCCAGGAGGGCAGCTCAGCGTCGTGTAGGTAATGCGGCCCTTGGCGTCTTCGCATCGATGCACAGTCGTTGCAGTGGCCTGCAGGGACAGGCAGAGCAGGGCGATCAACAGGGTTGCGAGTATTTTCCTGGGCATTGGGCGTCCTCCATGACAGTCACGATCAAGGGTAGTCACTACATTTTTCAGTGGTGGCGTGTTTTCTTTTCAGGATGAGTCGTCGCAGTTTCACGGATGCGGACAGTGTTCAGGTTTGCGTCGCAAGCGCTTGTTCCTGGCCGGATTTTTTAACGTTCAAAGCCGTCAAGCGGTGTATGATTGCGCCCGTCAGCCCCGCCGGGGCTTGTGGAATACCTCCATGGACTTACCCAGTAGTTACTCAGTATCCCGTTTTACCAATCATGAATTGACTGATTGATCCTTCCGGCGTGCCCCGCTGCTGGGAGTGGAGTTCGCCTATGACTGAAGTTGAAGTAAAGAAAACGCAAGAAAGCTTGCAAGACCGCCTTGCTCAAGTCGTTGAGCTGCTGCAGCGCCAGCGGGTGGTCGAAGACCTGACTCATCGCCAGGAAGGTCATCATCACGATCTGGTCGAAAACCTGGTCCACCGGCAAAACCTCGTCGAGTTGCAACGCAAACTCGATGATCTGCACTCCGCCGACGTTGCCTACATACTTGAAGCCTTGCCGCTCGCCGAGCGTCTGACTGTCTGGCAGTTGGTCAAGGCCGAGCGCGACGGCGACATCCTGCTCGAAGTGTCCGACTCGGTTCGTGAAACCCTGATCGCTGATATGGACGATCAGGAGCTCTTGGCTGCGGCCAAGGAGATGGATGCCGACGAACTTGCTGACCTGGCCCCCGAGCTGCCGCGAGACGTCGTCCACGAGCTGATGGAAACCCTCGATGGTCAACAGCGTGAGCGCGTTCGCTCCGCGTTGTCCTATGACGAGGAGCAGGTCGGTGCATTGATGGACTTCGAGATGGTGACGATCCGCGAGGATGTCAGTCTTGAAGTGGTTCTGCGTTACTTGCGTCGCCTCAAAGAGTTGCCAAGTCATACCGACAAGTTGTTCGTGGTTGACTACGACGGCGTGCTCAAAGGTGTGCTGCCGATCAAACGACTGCTGGTCAATGATCCTGACAAGCAAGTCTCGGAAGTCATGGCCAGCGACCCGGTGAGTTTTCACCCGGATGAAGACGCCTACGATGCCGCACAGGCTTTTGAGCGTTATGACTTGATTTCGGCGCCGGTGGTCGACAAGAACGACAAGCTCATTGGTCGTCTGACCATCGACGAGATGGTCGACCTGATTCGTGAAGAGAGCGAAAACGAAGTTCTCAACATGGCGGGCCTGCGTGAAGAGGAAGATATTTTCGCGTCAGTCTGGAAATCCCTGCGCAACCGTTGGGCCTGGCTGGCGATCAACCTGATTACCGCGTTTGTTGCATCGCGGGTAATCGGTTTGTTTGAAGGTTCTATCGAGAAGCTGGTGGCCCTGGCGGCGTTGATGCCGATTGTCGCTGGTATTGGCGGTAACTCCGGCAACCAGACGATCACCATGATTGTGCGTGCCATGGCGCTCGATCAGGTCAGTACCGGTAATACCTCGCGCCTCATGCGCAAGGAGCTGGCGGTAGGTTTGATCAATGGCCTGGTCTGGGGCGGGGTAATCGGCATGGTGGCCTACCTGCTGTATGGCAGTTGGTCACTGGGGGTGGTGATGACTACCGCCATGACCTTGAACCTGTTGCTGGCGGCGTTGATGGGGGTTTTGATTCCGATGACCCTGGCGCGCGTCGGGCGCGACCCTGCAATGGGCGCGAGCGTCATGATCACGGCCATGACCGACAGCGGTGGCTTCTTCATCTTCCTGGGGCTGGCGACAATCTTCCTGCTCTGAGTTTCTATTGCGTGGCCCTGCTCAAACCAGCAGGCCGCGCACCTTCATTTTTCAATCGATTAGCGTAATGTCGATGGCAACTGAATTTGCTGTCGAGAAAACGATTGCCTGAATTTCAGGCAAAAAAAAGCCAGCACATGGCTGGCTTGAGCTTTCGGGATGTAATCAGGAGGCGTCTGCGGTCATTTCAGCGTCATGGGCAATCAGCGAAACCAGTGCGTTTTGCTGGCGGTGAGAGAGTTGACGGAAGCGTTGAAGCAGTTCGCGTTCGTGCAGTGACAGCTCAGGGCTGTCCAGGCGCATGCTCAATTCTTCGCCCAGCGCGCCTTCCTGAATAAGACTCTGCTCCAGGCGCGCGATGATCTCGGAATTCATGCTGCGGTGATGATTGCGAGCCACCTCGGCAATGCGTTCACGCATCCCGTCTGGCAGACGTACGACGAACTTGTCAGCCGTACGGCTGGAATAAATTGCCTGTTTCAATGGGCGCATATATTTAACCGGTTAGTTCAGGGGAGCGGTTCTCGGAATTGGCCGCAGGATGTCAGTAGGACAAGCTTCGTTACCAAATGTTCAACCTGAATTGATAGAGGCCCGCATCATGCCTCAAATTTGCCAGATCATTGGCGTCAATTCTGTGACAAATATTGAACTGGAAGCAGGCGTTATGCCAGCACCAATTATCAGAAATGCGGACTGGTTTGAAAACAGTTACCGGGTCCGTACATCTGACCGCGTCCTGTTTGCCGTCAGGTGGGTGCTTGAGCGCCCCTGAACGTGCATGCTATGCGGATACGATCTTCGTTCCTTACCTGATACAGAATAGTGGCAAATGGCCGATTTACTAGTGCGAGCAAGTAATGCGAGATGATATCGGGACGCGCGGCAGACTTATTTACGTGATGGGGCCGTCCGGCTCCGGCAAGGACAGCCTGATCGATGCCGCCCGCGATTCTCTGCTTCAGCTCAATTGCGTTGTGGCGCGCAGGGTGATTACCCGGTCGGCTGAATCAGTCGGCGAAGACGCTTTGGGTGTTTCTACGGAGCAATTTGCTCAGATGAGGCGCAAGGGCAGTTTTGCACTGTGCTGGTCTGCCAATGGGCTTGATTACGGTATCCCGTCAGAGATCGATCAGTGGTTGAGTGAAGGCCGTCATGTGCTGATCAACGGCTCAAGAGGTCATTTGCCTGAAGCTATGGCGCGTTATCCGACGCTGTTACCCATATTGCTGACGGTCAAAACAGATGCTCTGCGCAAGCGTCTTGAGCGGCGAGGGCGCGAGAGCGCTGAGGAAATCGAAGCCCGGCTTGAGCGCAATGCCCTGTTTTCAACGGATGCTGCTCAGGAATACTCGGAAGGGATTTTTCAGTTGGACAATTCTGGCGAGCTTTCCACTGCCGTCGACAACTTGCTGGCTCTACTGAAGCGAGAGGGTGTCAGCGCAAAACCGGATCGAATTTGATTCTGTGATCCAGATCGGGGGACGCAATGAATCAAGCGTCCAAAGGTTTGGTTGTCTGGAGCAGTGTTCACGCTCATTGAAGTGCGGGTGCTTGCCTACACTTAATAAGCCCTACAGACGACATGACAAAACCGGGTCTGCCCGTTAACATGCACGCCGTCCATCGCGCCGCATGTCCTTGCGGCCGGCATGTGTCTCAGTAGCTCAATTGGATAGAGCATCCCCCTCCTAAGGGGAAGGTTGGCAGTTCGAACCTGCCCTGGGACACCATATAATCCGGGCCTCTCCAGCAATTTCCCTGACAGTTCAGTTTTTCCGTAACAGCAGGGTGGTAGCAGTAGGCCAAAAAAAGCCCCGCCGGGCGATGACCGGGCGGGGCTTTTTTTATTCTTTTTTGGAAGGCGCCCACGTAAACCCACAATTGTTTGCTGACACCTATAAGGGAACGCCACAAACGGCCGATAACCCAATGGGCCGTTGTCCTGCGCGACGCCTCAATGGGCAGCGAAGTTGAGCTGGTCCCTGCATTTGTCTTTGGGTTCATCTTCTTAATTGCCTGGAATCTTCGATGCTGGCGTACCACCAAAAGAGCTTTTTGATCGTCGATGATTTCTCGGATTTCCGTAGTTCGGTCAGGTCGATGTTGCGTGAGCTGGGTGTCAAGGATGTCGACACCGCCGACACGGGCGAGGTGGCGCTGCGCATGTGTGCGCAGAAGCGCTACGACTTCATCCTGCAGGATTATCACCTTGGCGATGGCAAGAAGAACGGTCAGCAGGTGCTCGAAGACCTGATGGTCGAGAAGCTGATCAGCCATGAAAGCGTGTTCCTGATGGTCACTGCCGAAAGCAGTCAGGCGATGGTGCTCAGTGCGCTCGAGCATGAGCCGGATGCTTATCTGACCAAGCCTTTCAACCGTGCCGGTCTGGCCCAGAGGCTGGAGCGGCTGGAACAGCGCAAAACGTTGCTCAAGCCGATTCTGCAAGCGCTGGATCGGGGCAAGCCTGTTGAAGTGCTGAATGCCTGCATTGAACTGTGCAAGCAGGATTCGCGCTATTCGCCACTGTGCCTGCGCTACCGCGCCGATGCGCTGCGCGATATGAATCAGAATGAGGCGCTGGAGCGCTTGTACAACAGCATTCTGGCGGATCGCCCTTTGCCTTGGGCCTATGTAGGTCTGGGGCGATTGTTGTTCAAGCGTGGCCAGGCAGGTCAGGCAAGAGCTGTGTACGAAAAGGCGCTGAAGGCCTTCCCGATGATGCCGGCGCTGTATGATGGTCTGGCTGATGTGCTGGTCGCTGAAGGCGACACCAAAGCTGCACAGAATGTGCTGGAAGAAGCCGTTCGGTTGTCACCCTTGGCGGTGCGTCGCCAATCGTTGCTGGGCAAGTTGGCGATGACCAACGAAGACTTCGAAGGCGCAGCGAAAGCCTATCGTCAGGCGGTTTCCCAGGGGGCGCAGTCACGCTTCAAGGACCCGGAAAGCAATCTGGGTCTGGCCCACGCGCTGATCAGTAAAGGTAGCGAAAAAGGTCTGGATACCCGCACGCGACTGGAGATCAACCAGACCCTGAGCGCCGTAGCCAAGGAAAATATCAACGATCCGGGGCTGCAGATCCGGGCGCGCTTGATGAAAGCCACCAGCCTGCTGCTCAACGATGCCGAAACCGCTGAGAAGCTGACGGAGCAGGCACTGAGCCGTCTTGATGGCATGGAGCAGTTCATGAGCGCCGAAGCGGCGTTGCTGGTCGCCAAGCAGTTGAAGATGCTGGGGCAGACCGATGCAGGTAATTCGATGTTGAAAAACTGTGCAGAGATTTACGGTGACGACCCGGTGGTGATGCAAGGCATCGCCAAGCAGACTGACGATCCGGCGATTCTCAACTCCGGCAACGCGGCGGCAGATCTCAACCGCCAGGGTGTGCGCAGTTACAAGGCGGGCGCGCTGCCCGAGGCGCGGGAGCTTTTCCGCGGCGCACTGTTGTTGCAGCCGAAGAACATCAGTATTGCCCTCAACATGGCGCAATCGCTGTTGCACGGAGCCGATGCCAACCTCGACTCAGCGCTGCTGGAAGAGTGCCGCACGTGCCTGAAAATGGTGGGCATGATGCCCGAGAGCGATGCGCGTTATCCGCGTTATCAGAAGCTGCGAAGCAAGGCGTTTGATGAATGAGTGATGCAGACGAGGGGCTAGACTTTTCCACGGTGATTGCCTCCACCGTGCACGACATGAAGAACTCCCTGGCTTTGCTGATGCAGGCCCATGGACAGTGGCTTGCGCGTTTGCCTGCTGCTCAGCAGCAAACCGCCGAGCAGGGTGTGATCGACTATGAGTTCGCTCACCTCAACGGCATGCTGGTTCAGCTGCTGGGGCTCTACAAACTCGGCGTCAACCAGTTGCCGTTGCGCCCGGACTATCACGAGCTGGACGATTTCATCGAAGCACAGTTGGCGGCTCATCAGGACGTGTTCAAAAGTCGCGGCATTCTGGTGACGTACGAGGTCGATCCCTTGAGTCCTCTCGGGTTCTTCGACCGGGAACTGATTGGAACGGTGCTGGCCAATGCGATCAACAATGCCATTCGTTATGCCCGGCATTCGCTGTTGATCACCGTGGGCGAAGAAACCGGGCAACTGGTGATGTCGATCAATGACGACGGTGAGGGGTTCCCGGCCCAGATGATCGAGCGTCAGGCGGATTACGTGCAGGGCATTAACCCGGCCAGTGGCAGCACCGGCCTTGGCCTGTACTTTGCCGCGCGCATTGCGCAGTTGCACCAGCGCAACGGTGAGCATGGGCGCACCGAGATTCGCAATGGTGGTCCACTGGGCGGTGGATTGTTCAGTCTTTATCTGCCCTGATATCTGCCACGCTGAACGCTGCTTTTTGTAGGAGCTGCCGAAGGCTGCGATCCTTTGATCTTCCGGCGTCATCAATGACGCAAAAATCAAAGGATCGCAGCCTTCGGCAGCTCCTACATTTTTGTAAGGCGGTGCTTGATATTCCGAACGGCTGGTGCCTATTTTGTACACGTCGCCGTTCGCGGCTTGCGCACTACAAGGATAGAGTCATGACGACCGATGGCCAGCGTTCACTCGCGCAGCGATTGACGGGCATTGATGAGATTGAATGTGTCACTCCGGATCTCAATGGCGTGCCACGCGGCAAGGTAATGACCGCCGAGGGTTTCCTCGAGGGGCGGCGTTTGCAGATGGCGCGTGGTGTTCTGCTGCAATGCATCATGGGTGGTTATCCGCCTGCGCGGTTTTACGGCAGTGACGACGGCGATCTGGCGCTCAATGCCGATCCGAAACACATTCACCGTCTGCCCTGGAGCAAGCAGCCTCGCGCGTTGGCCATTTGCGACGCCGATGAATTGAGCGGGGAAAGTTCACGTCTTTCCACGCGCGGCCAGTTGAAAGCGGTGATCGCTCGTTATGCGGCGCTCGGCCTGGCGCCGGTCGTGGCGACCGAGATGGAGTTCTTTGTTTTTGCACCGAACACCGACCCGACCCAGCCATTCCAGCCGCCGGTAGGGCTGGATGGACGTCGCGAGGAAGGTCATTCGGCATTCAGTGTCAGCTCCAATAACGGTTTGCGCCCGTTCTTCAGTGAGGTCTACGAATGCATGGCGGCCCTGGGATTGCCGCGCGATACCTTCATGCACGAAATGGGTATCAGCCAGTTCGAGATCAATCTGCTGCACGGTGATCCGTTGTTGCTGGCCGACCAGACATTCCTGTTCAAGCACCTGCTCAAGGAAGTCGCACTCAAGCATCACCTGACCGTGGTGTGCATGGCCAAGCCACTGGCGCATACGCCTGGCAGCTCGATGCACATTCACCAGAGTATCGTCGAGATTGGCACGGGGCGGAATGTGTTCAGCGATGATGCCGGACAGCCGACCGCAATCTTCCGTCATTTCATTGGTGGCCAGCAGGCTGGCATGGCGGATTTCACTGCGTTGTTTGCGCCAAACGTGAACTCTTATCAGCGTCTGTGCCATCCTTACGCATCACCGAATAACGCCTGCTGGTCTCATGATAACCGGGCAGCAGGTTTGCGGATTCCAGCCAGCTCGCCAGAGGCACGGCGGGTCGAGAACCGTCTGCCAGGCGCCGACGCCAACCCGTATCTGGCGATTGCAGCAAGCCTTGCGGCCGGGCTGCATGGCATTGAAAACGAGCTGGAACCGACGCCGGCGATCCAGGGCGAGTTTGAAGTACCGGAAAGTTTGTCGTTGCCTTGTACCTTGCATGCCGCCCTTGAGCGTCTGAAACGTAGCCAATTGGCGAAGGAACTGTTCGGCAAGGAGTTCATCGAAGGCTACATCGCTTCGAAGACCATGGAGTTGACCAGTTTCCTTGATGAAATCACTCCCTGGGAGCGGCGCGTTTTAGCAGCCCAGGCCTAACCGATCCGTCGCCGTCGGGCTATCGTTGAGGTAGCCCGATACTCACTGCAAGGAGCCGCTCGGAACGCCGATGCGCCAAATCTGGAAATCCTTTCGAGCACTTTATTTCGCCTCCCTGATGATGTTGATCGGCTCGGGCCTGCTCAGTACTTACCTGGGCTTGCGCCTGGCAGCGGACCATGTCGACAGTCTGTGGGTCGGTGCGCTGATGGCGGCCAACTATTTCGGTCTGGTGCTGGGCGGGAAGATCGGCCATCGACTGATCGCCAGGGTCGGTCATATTCGGGCCTACTCGGCCTGTGCCGGGATCGTCGGCGCGGCGGTGCTGGGGCACGGTCTGATCGACTGGCTGCCAGCCTGGCTGGTGCTGCGGATGATCGTAGGCCTGGGGATGATGTGCCAGTACATGGTTATCGAGAGCTGGCTGAACGAGCAGGCCGATACCAAGCAGCGCGGGGTGGTGTTCAGCGGCTACATGATCGCTTCGTACCTGGGGCTGGTGCTGGGTCAGTTGATTTTGGTCATGCACCCGTCCCTGGGGCTGGAGCTGCTGATGCTGGTGGCGCTGTGTTTTGCGCTGTGCCTGGTGCCGGTCGCCCTGACCCGGCGCATTCACCCGGCCCCCTTGCACCCGGCGCCGATGGAGCCGCGTTTTTTCATGAAGCGGGTTCCGCAGTCCCTCAGTACGGTGCTTGGCGCTGGACTGATCCTCGGTGCGTTCTATGGTCTGGCGCCGTTGTACGCGTCCCAGCAAGGGCTTTCCACTGAACAGGTCGGTCTGTTCATGGGGTGCTGCATCTTTGCCGGGTTGGTGGTGCAGTGGCCGTTGGGCTGGTTGTCGGATCGTTATGATCGGGCGCTGCTGATTCGCAGTTTTGCCTTTTGCCTGGCGTTGGCGGCGTTGCCGTTGGCGATCATGCCGCAGGTGCCGCTTGAGGTGCTGTTTATCGCGGGCTTCGTCTGCTCATTGGTGCAGTTCTGTCTGTACCCGTTGGCGGTAGCGTTTTCCAACGACCACGTCGAGGGCGATAGGCGGGTATCGCTGACCGCCATGCTGCTGGTGACTTACGGAGTGGGGGCGAGCATCGGGCCGCTGGTGGCGGGTGTGCTGATGAAGTTGTTTGGCAGTCAGATGCTCTATGCGTTCTTCAGCTTCTTTGCGTTGGTGCTGGTATGGCGCATCCGGCCGAAAGCGGTGACCAATCTGCATCAGGTGGATGATGCACCGCTGCATCACGTGGCGATGCCAGAAAGCATGTCGAGCTCACCACTGGTGGCGGCTCTCGATCCGCGGGTCGATGAGCAGGTCGTGCATGACCAGATGCAAAATGGCGCGAGCCCTGATCCGGAGCGGGACGCAAAGGTCGACGCCGAGGACGCTGGCGACTCTGACGAAAAGCCGGATGATCCTGGGCCGGAGCGCCCGCAAAGTTTTACCGAGGCCAGACCGTAGAGGCAAAAAAAACGGGCAGTCACCGAAAGGGACTGCCCGTTTTTTCACGCGTGTGGATCAGAAATCGTCTTTGTCGAAGCGGCGCGCTTCGCGTTGCAACTGATAGACGAATCGTTCGACCTGACGCTGCACCAGTCCGCTCATGTTATGAAAGCGTACGCCGGCGAAGGTGGTGTCGATTCTCTCTTCGTGATGCAGATAACGCAGTTCGACCGGTGCCGTCATGCTGCCGAAGGGCAGGGCGGCGATGAAGCGTTCATAGACCTGACCCAGCTGAAGCCCGCTGGTGATGTCGCCTGCAAAGCGCAGCTTGCAACCTGTCGCCGAGATGTCCAGCAGTTTGCCGCTGACGGGGGTTTTGAGCTTATCGCCACCGAGTTCGATGTTCACCAGTTGTGCCAGTTTCAAGGCGGCGCGAAACGCGTTGCGACGCTGGTGATAAACCACTTCATCGGGCAGCGTGCCACGGTAGCAGCGGCTGCCATTGGATTCGTCGATGGTCAGTGTGCCGTTGCTTTCCCAGGCAATGCGTACGCCATCATGAAAGCCTTCAACCCGGAAAGCTTCACCGGCAAGCAGGAAACGCTCGCCATCGCGAGGGATCATTTCGTCCAGGGCAATCATGTTGCTTTCGCGATCGATATCGATCAGGTAGCTCTGAAAGCGCTGGCTGCGCTCGTGGAACGTGATGATCAGGGGATCATGGCTCTCTTGCAGCATTCGCAGGTTGCCGGTGATTTCCAACGGGGTGCTGAGCACCTTGGGTGGCTGCGGAGCATCTTCCGCGCTTAAGGCGTTGAACACGGTTTATCAATCTCCAGACAGAATACGGTCACACGCAAGAGCCAGCATTCTGCCAGCATGTTTCGCGCCTTGATAGAGCACGCTGATTTATGAGTTCAAGCCTGACTGAGCGCGCGCGGCTTCGCAAGCATGGAGGTTGATCCACGGGCGTCATAAAGCGCTGGAGGCTCGCCACCGTTGAGGATTTTCAGCTGATTGGCGGTGGTGGCTTGTTGCAGCTGGATCGAGCGGCCATTGAGTTCGTTGGCGGCTTGGCAATCTGCAAGGAGTTGGGTCAGAGCGTCGCTTTGGGTCAGCAACTGATCGCCAATGCTTGATTGGGTGGCGAACTGTTCCAGGCCTGCGCGGCTGGCAGGCAGGTTCAGGCTCGCGAGTATTTCGCTGCGTTTGCGGCCATGCTGTTCCAGCAGAATGATCAGTGCCTGTTTCTGCGCCAGAATGTCTTCGAGCAGCGGCATGTCGCGGCCGTGCAAGGCGAGGGATTCGGTCTTCAGCAGCTCCAGCAACTGTTGAGCTGGAGCAAAGTCATCGGTGATCAGTTGCAGTAAATTAGTGTCGTGCATGGCTGGCCTTGGGTTTTAAGCGTCCAAAAGCCTGGCGCAGGCCTTTGGCTAGCGCTGGGCTTCGAAGTTGAGCAGTTTGCTGGCTACACGGTTGCTGTCGACTTTATAGCTGCCATCGGCAATCGCTGCTTTCAACTCGGCCACGCGGGCGTTGTCGACGGCAGGCTGATCGCGCAGCTTGTCAGTGATCTTCTGCAACTGTTGAGCCTCATTGCTGAGGTGTACCGATTCCCCGCTTTGGGTGGCACTGACCTGTTCGGTCGAGGTACTCAGCGGCGCGGATTTGCCGGCATCGCCGGTTTCCTTGCTGACGCTGGTCCGCGTGCTGCTTGCGAGCGTGGGGGAGCTGTTTAAACGGCTGAAATCGATGACCATGATAAAAAACCTCTGGGAATTTGGACGCTTGCCATGTTTTCGGCCATACCCGGAAAAACTTTAGGCTCAATATTGATGAGCTCGGGCGCGTCGGTATTTGCCCTGCGTGAGGCACAGTTTAGGGAACAGGACGGTTGTGCGCCAGTTATCTACATAGAGACTTCCACCTGGCCCGGGGCCATGACTTGCGCCTTGATGACCCGTTGGGAGTTGAGGTTTTTGACCCGAATCTGCTCGTTCAGACCGCCATTGGACAGCGCTTCGCCCGGCATCCGCACACTGAGTGTGCCGCTGCGGGCGGTAATGACTACCTGATCGCCCTTGCGTACGACTTCTGCCTGCTCCAGATGAACGAGGGTAATGACTTGATCGATGACCATTGGTCGGGCAAGTTTTTGTCCGATGGCTTGATCGACGTTTGTCAGATATCCCTGATTGATCAGGCTGATATCGCGCTCGCGCAGCATCACGTCTGAAGGCTCGATGATCCCGGTCCGATTGAGGGGGCGAGTGGTGGTGACGACCTCGCGAAACAGGCGGACTTGAGCGGGTACGAAGACGGTCCAGGGGGAGGCGCCATCACAACGGACTTTCACCGTAACCCGGCCTATAGGCCTGGCCGGACTTTCCAGTGTCGCTGTCAATTCCTTGTCGCATGCCGGCATGTGCATGCGCGGATCGAGTTTGTTGACCTCGATTTCGTAGCGCCCTTCGGTTTGACTCGTGGCCAGATAGTCTTCTACGGTGAATTCAAGAAAGCCCTGAGTGACGCCGATAAGTAGATCAGGCAAGGTAACCGGGTCAGCAAGGGCAGGGCTGCCAGCGTTCAACAGGCATACGGCTGATATAGCGCCCAAAAATTTGCGGCACATTGATGTCAGGCGTCGGGAAAATGTCGTTTTTGCGTTCATAACAGTTAAAAAGCAAGCGCCGTGCCGTTTAGTGATGAATGTGCGTCGCAACACACTTAGCGTTGGTGGTGTAGGAGTCTGGGCATGGCTGGTGTAATGGATTCGGTAAACCAGCGCACGCAACTGGTAGGGCAGAATCGCCTGGAGCTGTTGCTGTTCCGTCTCGACGGCCAGCAGCTTTACGGGATCAACGTGTTCAAGGTTCGGGAGGTGCTGCAATGCCCCAAACTGACCTTGATGCCCAAATCCAGTCCTGTCGTGTGCGGTGTGGCGAATATTCGGGGGGCAACCATTCCGATTCTGGATCTGGCAATGGCGACCGGCTCAGGCGGGTTGCAGGATCAAAGCAATCCCTTCGTAATCATCACGGAGTACAACACCAAGACCCAGGGTTTTTTGGTGAGGTCGGTCGAGCGGATCGTCAACATGAACTGGGAAGAGATCCATCCACCGCCCAAGGGCACGGGTCGTGATCATTACCTGACCGCTGTGACTCGAGTCGACAATCAGTTAGTCGAAATCATCGACGTGGAAAAGGTCCTGGCGGAAGTGGCGCCGACCTCGGATGTGATTTCGGCTGGCGTGATAGATGTCGAAACCCAGCACAAGGCGATTTCCTTGCGCGTGCTGACGGTCGATGACTCGTCGGTGGCGCGCAAGCAGATCACGCGTTGCTTGCAGACGGTGGGGGTTGAAGTCGTTTCGTTGAACGACGGCCGGCAAGCGCTGGATTACCTGCGCAAACTGGTCGACGAGGGCAAGAAGCCGGAAGAAGAGTTTTTGATGATGATTTCCGACATCGAAATGCCCGAAATGGACGGTTACACCCTTACGAGCGAGATCCGCAACGACCCTCGCATGCAAAAGCTTCATATCATCCTGCATACTTCGTTGTCAGGTGTGTTCAATCAGGCGATGGTGAAGAAAGTCGGTGCCGATGACTTTCTTGCCAAATTCCGTCCTGATGACCTGGCATCCCGGGTAGTCGACCGGATCAAAGCAGCAGACAACAGCTAGTGGCTTTCGCTCCTGGCGGTCAACACGATTTAAGAGGCGGCATCATTGTCTACGGGTAATTTGGATTTTGAACAGTTCCGGGTCTTCCTGGAAAAAGCCTGTGGCATTTTGCTCGGTGAAAACAAGCAGTATCTGGTGTCGAGCCGTCTCAACAAACTGATGGAACAGCAAGGCATCAAGTCCTTGGGTGAGTTGGTTCAGCGCATTCAGACCCAACCGCGCAGTGGTTTGCGCGAGATGGTGGTGGACGCGATGACGACGAACGAAACCCTCTGGTTTCGCGACACCTATCCGTTTGAAGTCCTGAAGAACAAAGTGCTGCCCGAGTCCATCAAGGCAAGTCCAGGACAGCGTCTGCGGATCTGGTCGGCGGCTTGCTCGTCCGGACAGGAACCGTATTCGCTGTCGATGTCGATCGATGAGTTCGAGCGGGTCAATATGGGTCAGTTGAAGATGGGGGTGCAGATCGTTGCGACCGACTTGTCCGGGACCATGCTGACCAACTGCAAGACCGGCGAGTACGACAGCCTGGCGATCGGTCGCGGTCTTTCGCCGGAGCGCTTGCAACGTTACTTCGATCCGAAAGGGCCGGGACGTTGGGCAATCAAGGCACCGATCAAGAGTCGGGTAGAGTTCCGCTCGTTCAACCTGCTGGACAGCTACGCCAGTCTCGGCAAGTTCGACATCGTGTTCTGCCGCAACGTGTTGATCTACTTCTCTGCCGAAGTGAAGAAAGACATCCTGATGCGCATTCACAGCACGCTGAAGCCTGGCGGGTATCTGTTCCTGGGTGCTTCCGAAGCGCTGAACGGTTTGCCGGATCACTATCAGATGGTCCAGTGCAGCCCGGGGATCATCTACCAGGCGAAGTGATTGGTCGGTAGTCGGTGCTGCATAAAAAGCGGGAGTCCTCAGGGGCTCCCGTTTTTTTATGCGTGCCAAATTCCTTCGGAACCACACCTGTTCAATGTGGGAGCGGGCTTGCTCGCGAAGGCGGTATGCCAGTCAAAGTAAATGTCGACTGACACGACGCTTTCGCGAGCAAGCCCGCTCCCACATTGCTCCTCAGTGATCGTTAACAAGCGGCAGAAAAGCGGCATGCGACGGAAATCCGTTGCCGCTTTTCTGGCATTGCCGCTTTGCCGCCGCCCGCAAAGCCCCGGTTTACAGGGGTTTTATAAGGTGGCACGGGGCTTGCTATAACCCTGTTACGAAAAATCAGGTCACCCAAAGGTTTCCGACATGAGCATCAGCTTCGATAAAGCGCTCGGTATCCACGAACAAGCCCTGGGCTTCCGCGCTCAGCGTGCCGAAGTCCTGGCCAACAACATTGCCAACGCCGATACCCCGAACTACAAGGCTCGGGATCTGGACTTCTCGTCGGTGCTGGCCGCCCAGAACGACAAGAACAAGAACGGCACCTTTGCTCTGAACATGACCAATAGCCGTCATATCGAAGCCCAAGGTCTGAGCAGTGGTGACGAGTCGTTGCTGTATCGCACGCCGATGCAACCGTCGATTGACCAAAACACCGTGGACGCCCAGCTGGAACAGTCGAACTACGCGGAAAACGCGGTCAACTTCCAGGCCAGCTTCACGTTGCTCAACAGCAAATTCAAAGGGCTGGTATCAGCCCTGCGCGGGGAGTAATCAATGTCTCTGTCCAGTGTTTTCAACATTGCCGGTAGCGGCATGAGTGCTCAAACCACTCGCTTGAACACCGTCGCCAGTAACATCGCCAACGCCGAGACCGTCTCTTCGAGCATCGATCAGACCTACCGTGCCCGTCACCCGGTGTTCGCCACCATGTTCCAGGGCGGCCAGTCCGGTGGCAGCGGTTCGCTGTTCCAGAACCAGGATGCCGCAGGCCAGGGCGTGCAGGTGCTTGGTGTAGTCGAAGATCAAAGCAACCTCGAAGCACGCTACGAGCCGAACCATCCGGCGGCTGATGCCAAGGGTTATGTCTATTACCCCAACGTCAATGTGGTTGAGGAAATGGCCGACATGATTTCCGCCAGTCGTTCGTTCCAGACCAACGCGGAAATGATGAATACCGCCAAAACCATGATGCAGAAGGTCCTGACCCTCGGTCAGTGATAAGGGGCGACTTCGATGAGTGTTACCGATACCACCAGCAGCCTGAGCATGACCGACATCCTGGCGAACTCTTCGGTCAAGACCAGCAGTTCGACCACCAATACCCTGGCGGCAGCAACCAAGAGCGCGACCGGCAGCAAGGCGTTGGGCAAGGACGCGTTCCTGCAATTGCTGGTGACCCAGCTAAAGAACCAGAACCCGCTTTCACCGCAGGACAACGGCGCATTCGTCGCTCAACTGGCGCAGTTCAGCAGCCTTGAAGGGATCACCTCCCTCAACACGACCGTGAGTTCCCTGGCCAGTAATTTCAACTCTTCCCAGGCCTTGCAGGCTTCTTCTCTGGTGGGGCGTTCGGTGATTGCGCAAACCAGTACTGCCCAGATCAGCGACGCGAGCAAAGGCCTGACCGGTACGGTCAATCTGACATCGTCGATCTCCGATGGCACGGTGAAGATTAGCGACTCAAGCGGAAACGTCGTGAGAACCCTCGATCTGGGCAGCCAGCCCGCGGGCAGTGCCAGCTTCAGTTGGGACGGCAAGGACAGTAGCGGCACTTTGGTCCCGGCGGGCACGTACACCTTCAAGGCCAATGCCCCGGTCAACGGCACGGCGACCGACCTGGCCACCTACCTGCCAGCAACGGTCAACAGCGTGACCATCAGTCAAACCGGCGGCGAGTTGATGCTGAACCTTGCAGGCCTGGGCTCCATCGCCCTGTCCAAAGTTCAAACCATTGGTATATAGAGCCGGCTAACGCGGCACAAAGGAGTGGAATATGTCTTTCAATATCGGCCTTAGCGGTCTCTATGCCGCCAACAAACAACTGGACGTGACCGGCAACAACATCGCCAACGTCGCGACCTCCGGTTTCAAGTCCTCCCGCGCAGAGTTCTCGGATGTCTACTCGGCAACCAAGCTGGGTAACGGCAGTAAAGTCGTCGGCAGCGGCGTACGCCTGGCCAACGTTTCCCAGCAGTTTACCCAAGGTGATATCAGCAACACCGGTAACGTGCTGGACATGGCCATTAACGGCTCTGGCTTCTTTACCCTGAGCAACAACGGCTCGGAGTCCTACACCCGGGCCGGTACGTTCAAGGTCGACAAAAGCGGCTACGTTACCAACACTGACTACACTTCTCGTTTGCAGGGCTACGCGGCGGACGCCAACGGCAAGATCATCAATGGTGTGTTGACCGACCTGAAGATCGACACCTCGAACCTGGCACCAAAGCCAACCTCGACCGTGTCCTCGACGATCAACCTGAACTCGACCGCTGCGGTGATCGACGACACGATTCCCGCCAACAAATTCGACCCGAGCAACCTCGCCACCTACACCAAATCGTTCAGTACGCCGATCTATGATAGCCAGGGTAACTCGCACGTCATGGATCAATACATGGTGAAGACCGGTGGCAACACCTGGAAGACTTACACTCTGGTAGACGGTCGCAACCCGGATGCCACCGGCAGCGACCCGAAAGTCACCGCCCCGATCGCTTCGACCCTGACGTTTGATTCGGCCGGCAAACTGGTTTCTGTGGCAACACCACCGGCGACGCCTGCGGCACCTAACGCAACCAACGCCCTGACGTTGGCCAGCTGGGTGCCGGGTACTGTCACCAACGGTGTGTGGACGGCCAACGGTGCGGCACCAAGCGCGACCGGCATGACCATTTCGATGACTAACACCACACAGTTCAACGCTGATTCGGCCCGCTCGATTCCGGCTCAGGATGGTTACGCCACGGGCGAAATCACCAACCTGACCATCGACGGCACCGGCACCCTCTTCGCCAACTTCAGCAACAACCAGAACAAGGCTATCGGTCAGGTTGCCTTGGCCAGCTTCACCAATGAACAAGGTCTGCAAGCCGTCGGCGGCACCAGTTGGAAAGAAACGTTCGCCTCGGGTATCCCGGGTTATGACGCGCCGACCACGGGTACGCTGGGGTCCATCTCGTCCAACTCCCTGGAAGGGTCCAACGTCAACTTGACCAACGAACTGGTCAGCTTGATTCAGGCGCAAAGCAACTACCAGGCGAACGCCAAGACCATCTCGACCCAAAGCGCGATCATGACGACCATCATTCAGATGACCTGATGCTGGTTGGCAGATAGCGCTTCACAAAGAGCCCCTCGAAAGAGGGGCTTTTTTGTGGTCGGGATTTGTGGCGGGTGCCGATGTCTCAGGTGTCAGTGCCGGTCTCTTCGCGAGCAAGCCCGCTCCCACATTTGAATGCGTTCCCCTGTGGGAGCGGGCTTGCTCGCGAAGACGACAGACCAGGCGGCACTTTCCTGGAGGCAAAAGAAAACCCCCGATCAATCCAGAGGATTCATCGGGGGTTTCAGGTTAGCGCCTTGCAGCGCTTACCGGCTCAGCTTATTGGCAAGCTTCGCAATCCGGCTCGTCGATGGCGCACGCCTTCGGCACTGGAGCAGGACCGGCTGGAGCAGCCAGGATCGAGTCGTCACCGTGGTTGCCGCCGCTGGAAACAGCGTTCAGCTTGCCGGTGTTGATGGTCGACTTCTCGGTGCTGGTCGCGGCCAGGGCACGGAGGTAGTAAGTGGTTTTCAGGCCACGGTACAAAGCCATGCGGTAGGTCACGTCGAGCTTCTTGCCCGATGCGCCGGCGATGTACAGGTTCAGCGACTGAGCCTGGTCGATCCACTTCTGACGACGGCTGGCCGCGTCAACGATCCACTTGGTGTCGACTTCGAATGCAGTCGCGTAGAGCTCTTTGAGTTCTTGCGGGATGCGTTCGATCTGCTGCACGGAACCGTCGTAGTATTTCAGGTCGTTGATCATGACCGAGTCCCACAGACCGCGAGCCTTGAGGTCGCGAACCAGGTACGGGTTAATCACGGTGAATTCGCCCGACAGGTTCGATTTCACATAGAGGTTCTGGTAGGTCGGTTCGATCGACTGCGATACGCCAGTGATGTTGGCGATGGTCGCGGTCGGTGCGATGGCCATGATGTTGGAGTTACGAATACCTTTCTGTACGCGAGCACGCACCGGCGCCCAGTCCAGGGATTCGTTCAGGTCAACGTCGATGTACTTCTGGCCACGCTGTTCGATCAGGATCTGTTGCGAATCCAGCGGCAGGATGCCTTTGGACCACAGCGAACCCTGGAACGTCTCGTAAGCGCCACGCTCGTCAGCCAGGTCGCAGGAAGCCTGGATCGCGTAGTAGCTGACCGCTTCCATCGACTTGTCGGCGAACTCGACAGCAGCGTCGGAACCGTAAGGGATGTGCTGCAGGTACAAAGCGTCCTGGAAGCCCATGATGCCCAGGCCGACCGGACGGTGCTTGAAGTTGGAGTTCTTCGCTTGTGGCACCGAGTAGTAGTTGATGTCGATAACGTTATCGAGCATGCGAACGGCGGTGTTCACGGTGCGTTCCAGCTTGGCTGTATCCAGCTTGCCGTTGACGATGTGGTTCGGCAG
>NZ_JBIUVW010000049.1:0-47315 GCF_044743155.1 Pseudomonas sp. NPDC087697
GCTGAAGCTGATAAAGTCTCGGCCCTTCTTACAGAGACCCTTACAGGGTTTGTAGCAAAGGGAAGCAACGTTTCGATGTTGCATCGCAAGCTGCAAAGTCTGCTCTAAAAGGAACCGGGTACTGGGTACTCGTTGCAACAGATACAGGGGCGTCGCCAAGCGGTAAGGCAGCAGGTTTTGATCCTGCCATGCGTTGGTTCGAATCCAGCCGCCCCTGCCATTTTCCTATACTCATCCAGGTTACCCTCAGCCTTCAGGTACTGCGCGTGTCCAAGATGATGGTCTTTACGGGGAACGCTAACCCCGATCTGGCTCGGCGTGTCGTACGTCAGCTGCATATCCCTCTCGGTGACATTTCTGTCGGTAAGTTCTCCGATGGCGAAATCACCGCTGAGATCAATGAAAACGTCCGCGGTAAAGACGTCTTCATTATTCAGCCGACTTGCGCTCCGACCAACGATAATCTGATGGAACTCGTCGTGATGGCTGATGCCTTCCGTCGTTCCTCAGCAACTCGAATCACTGCGGTGATCCCCTACTTTGGTTATGCCCGTCAGGATCGCCGTCCGCGTTCCGCACGTGTGGCTATCAGCGCGAAAGTCGTCGCTGACATGCTTACCGTAGTCGGCATCGATCGTGTTCTCACGGTTGATTTGCATGCTGACCAGATCCAGGGCTTCTTCGATATTCCGGTAGATAACATCTACGGCTCCCCAGTACTGGTGGATGACATCGAAGACCAACGCTTCGAAAACCTGATGATCGTGTCCCCGGACATTGGCGGCGTCGTGCGTGCACGTGCTGTTGCCAAATCCCTGGGCGTGGATCTCGGGATCATCGACAAGCGCCGTGAGAAAGCCAATCACTCTGAAGTGATGCATATCATCGGTGATGTCGAAGGGCGTACCTGTATTCTGGTTGACGACATGGTCGATACCGCCGGCACCCTGTGCCACGCGGCTAAAGCCTTGAAAGAGCATGGCGCTGCCAAAGTCTTTGCCTACTGCACACACCCTGTGCTGTCGGGTCGGGCCATCGAGAACATTGAAAATTCCGTGCTGGACGAGCTGGTGGTGACTAACACCATCCCGCTGTCCGCTGCAGCACAAGCCTGTGCACGTATCCGTCAACTGGATATCGCACCGGTAGTTGCCGAAGCGGTTCGCCGCATCAGCAACGAAGAATCGATCAGCGCGATGTTCCGCTAAGGGCCCTGCCCTTCGGATACATCTCGATGACGAAAAGCGCCCCGCCCCGGCATTACTGTCGGGGCGGGGCTTTTTTGCCCATATCGCCTTTAGCGCTGGTCGCAAACGCTGGGGCGAATGTGGTTATTTTGGAGATACAACATGAACGATTTTACTCTGAATGCTGAAGTGCGTTCCGACCTGGGGAAAGGTGCGAGCCGCCGCCTGCGTCGTCTCGCAAGCCTGGTTCCAGCTGTAGTTTACGGTGGCGAAAAAGCCCCTGAATCCATCAGCATGCTGGCCAAAGAAGTTGCCAAACTGCTCGAAAACGAAGCGGCTTACAGCCACATCATCGAGCTGAACGTTGGCGGCACCAAGCAAAACGTAATCATCAAAGCTCTGCAGCGTCACCCGGCCAAAGGCCACGTGATGCACGCTGACTTCGTACGCGTTGTTGCTGGTCAGAAACTGTCCGCTCACGTTCCTGTGCACTTCGTCAACGAAGCTGCTGCAGTGAAAAAAGGCGGCGAAATTTCGCACGTTGTTGCTGAAGTTGAAGTTTCCTGCCTGCCAAAAGACCTGCCTGAATTCATCGAAGTCGACCTGGCTGACGCCGAAATCGGTTCGATCATTCACCTGTCCGACATCAAGGCCCCTAAAGGCGTTGAATTTGTTGCTCTGGCTCACGGTAACGACCTGGCTGTTGCCAACGTTCACGCTCCACGTGTTGCTCCAGAAGCTGCAGAAGGCGCTGCAGAGTAATTCACTCTGTACGCCGGAGTGACCCAGTAACATCGCGGACTGGAACGTAGCGAGAAAGCGGGCGGGAACGCGGAGTTTACATAATGGTAAATGAGCATTTTTCGTCCACTTTCGCCGCACACACCTATTGCAGCGATGTTATCCACCACTCCAAAGAAGGGCCCCTGACGTGACTGCCATCAAACTGATCGTTGGCCTGGGAAATCCAGGCGCCGAATACGAACAGACCCGGCATAACGCAGGGGCCCTTTTTGTTGAGCGCATCGCGCAAGCACAAGGCGTCAACCTTGTCGCCGATCGCAAATATTTCGGCCTGACCGGGCGCTTCTCGCATCAGGGTCAGGATGTTCGTCTGCTGATTCCTACCACCTACATGAACCGTAGCGGCCAGGCCGTGGCGGCTCTTGCCGGTTTTTTCCGCATCAAACCGGAAGAAATACTCGTAGCGCATGACGAACTCGACTTGCCACCCGGCGTTGCCAAGCTCAAACAGGGCGGCGGGCATGGCGGTCACAACGGGTTGCGCGACATCATCGCGCAACTGGGCAACCAGAATACCTTTCACCGCTTGCGGCTCGGCATTGGCCACCCAGGCGTTGCCAGTATGGTTTCAAACTTTGTCCTGGGTCGTGCGCCACGCGCCGAACAGGAAAAACTCGATGCCAGCATCGACTTTGCCCTCGGCGTGCTGCCGGATATCTTCGCCGGTGAATGGAACCGAGCGATGAAAAACCTGCACAGCCAGAAGGCCTGACTCTAACTCCTCGGGGAAACACCATGGGATTCAATTGCGGCATCGTCGGCCTGCCTAACGTCGGCAAGTCCACCCTGTTCAACGCCCTGACCAAATCCGGTATCGCGGCCGAGAACTTCCCCTTCTGCACCATCGAACCGAATACCGGTATCGTGCCGATGCCGGACAAGCGTCTGGACGCTCTGGCGGCCATCGTCAATCCAAAGCGCATCCTGCCGACCACCATGGAATTCGTCGACATCGCTGGCCTCGTTGCCGGCGCCTCGAAAGGTGAAGGCCTGGGCAACAAGTTTCTGGCCAACATCCGCGAAACCGATGCCATCGCTCACGTGGTCCGCTGCTTCGAAGACGAGAACGTGATTCACGTTTCCAACAGCGTCGACCCGAAACGTGACATCGAGATCATCGACCTCGAACTGATCTTCGCCGACCTCGACAGCTGCGAGAAGCAACTGCAGAAAGTCGCTCGCAACGCCAAGGGTGGTGACAAGGACGCAGTGGTTCAGAAAGGCCTGCTGGAGCAGTTGATCGCTCACTTCACCGAAGGCAAGCCTGCGCGCACCCTGATGAAGAACATGAGCACCGACGAGAAGGCAGTGATCCGTGGCTTCCACCTGCTGACTACCAAACCGGTCATGTACATCGCCAACGTTGCCGAAGACGGTTTCGAAAACAACCCGCTGCTCGACGTGGTCAAGGCCATTGCCGAGGAAGAAGGCGCAATGGTCGTGCCGGTCTGCAACAAGATCGAAGCGGAAATCGCCGAGCTTGAAGACGGCGAAGAAAAAGACATGTTCCTCGAGGCCCTGGGCCTGGAAGAGCCTGGCCTGAACCGCGTGATCCGCGCCGGCTACGAAATGCTGCACCTGCAAACCTACTTCACCGCCGGTGTTGAAGAAGTCCGCGCCTGGACTGTCCGCGTCGGTGCCACCGCACCACAAGCCGCTGGCGTGATCCACACCGACTTCGAGAAAGGCTTCATCCGCGCCGAAGTCATCGCCTACAACGACTTCATCCAGTACAAGGGCGAAGCCGGCACCAAAGAAGCCGGTAAATGGCGTCTGGAAGGCAAGGAATACATCGTCAAAGACGGCGACGTGATGCACTTCCGCTTCAACGTATAACGGTGACCGTGGTTTTACACGGATCTCGCTAGACTCAAAATCCCCGTAATCACTCACTGATACGGGGATTTTTTGCGTTTTAGCCCCAGCGAATGGCCGCAACTGGATGAGCGATACCGAAGCGCGTTATCCACCCACGACCATCGGCAACACCTTCGGCAATCCACTGCGAGGAAGATCCTCCAACCCATTGATGCCGAACACCAGGTAACGGCTACGCCACTTGAACACTACCGGTGCCGAGATGTTCAGCCGGAAGCTGACTTCCTTGGGGGACAGTCCGCTTTCCAGTAACAGCAGAATCGAAGCCCGGATGACACTTCTATACGGCAGAATTCCGGAACGGGCTATTTTCTTCAGTCGCTCGCGGTCTTCGTCCAATAGTAAAAAGTGGATTGCCTTCCTGGCCATGAAGCCTCCTGGGTTAAATCATTCAAGTCTGTTTATTTGCTGGCTGAAGCCATCAGCACGCCAAAGCAAAAGAAGGTGATGCCTGACAGTTTGCCGACAATCCTGGCGCCCTTGTTCGTGGAGAGCCAGCCTCTTGCGCCGTTGGCCATGAGGGCATATCCGGTATGAACCAGTACGACGAGCAAGCTATAGGACGACACCAGCAAGAAGAACTGGCTGTAGTAGTTACCCTCCGGCTTGATGAACTGAGGGAATACTGCGAGAAAGAAGAAACCGGCCTTGGGGTTCAGCAACTGGATCGACAACGCCTCGACGAATCGACGCCACGGACGCGACGAAGTGACTTTGAGTTCGGGGATAAAACTCTTGGTACGCCACATCTTGATCCCCAGGTACAACAAGTACAGTGCACCGATGTATTTGAGAATGGTGAACGCAGTGGCCGAGGCGGCCAGGATCAACCCTACGCTACTGGCGGAAATACCCGCCACGACAAAAGCGCCCAACGCGATACCGAAGATGCCGGGCAGCGAACCGGTCCAGCCATGACGCAGGGAGTTGGAAATCGTCAGCACCACCCCAGGACCGGGACTGAGCACAGTCAGGGTTGCCAAAATTAGAAACAGTCCGTAACTAGCCATGAATCACTCCACTCAGCAGGGCACTCAGAAGACTCTGTGTAGCCCAAACGATGTACTTGTTTAACAAACCCGTGAACAACAACCCGGCACCGGTGACATAGAGGCAGGGTTGAATGTGCTTGTAGTAATTCCACACGCGCTCACTGCTCAGAGCCTGAATACACGTCGCGCCATCCAGTGGCATCACGGGCAGCATGTTGACCACACAGAGGAATAGATTGAGAGACGCGCAGGTCTCCAGAAACGCGATCAACCAGACGTATTCCTGCACCTGGTTGCGCACACCGATGCAGAGTGCGGCCAGCAGCAGGTTTGCTACCGGCCCGGCCAGTGCGGTGCACAACAGTCCGGCCTTGCGAGAGGACAAATGCTCGCTGATCGGCACCGCTTTGCCCCAACCCACCAACATCCCGGGCAGGGTCATCAGCGACGTCAGGATGAATAGCGAAAACGGCACCACCGCCGTGCCCAGCAACGAGCAATGCTTGAATGGATTGAGGGAAACCCGCCCGCCCGCCACCGCCACCCTGTCACCAAACAGCGCGGCCGTCAGCGCATGGGTAGCCTCGTGCACCGTCACGGCCAGGACCAGCGCCGGGATCAATATCGACAGTCCAGCGAGCAGTTCAGCCATGGCCTCCCCTCCCTACTCCGCACGCCGCTCAAGGGCAGCAAACGGCTGAGTCACGTTTGCGTGATCCTCAATCAGTGGCTTGATCGCCTTCATGATCGGCTGGACCGCGCAGCCGAAGTTCACCACGTACTCGGCGCGCAAGGCGCGGATGTTGCGCTTGAACCGTTCGTCCTGGGTAAGTGTCGGCAGATAGTCCGTTAACCGGTCGATATCCTGCTCGGTCAGCCGCAGACCGATGTCATTCAACACCGTTAATTCCCAGGGATCGTAGGGCAGATCGCTGGCTTCGGTGCCTTCGCGTACCGGCTCGATACCCACGGTGATCACCGGTTTCTCGAACAGAAACGCGTAGTCGAAAATCACTCCGGAGATATCGGAAATCATCACGTCGCTTTTGGCCATGGCCTCGAACGGAATCGGCGAAAAGTCCCACTCCAGGCGCAGGTTGCCGGGGAACAACGCTTGCAACTCCTGGATCAATGCCGGCTCCGACACCAGGCTTTGGGGATGAGGACGGATGATCAGGTTGATGTCTTGCTGCGTCAGCCGATGGAGGAACTTGCTGCCGTGTAGGCTCAACAAACCATTGCGTCCCCAGGTTGGCGCCAGCAGGACAGTTTTGACAGGGCTGACGCGCTCCGGGGTCAGGTTGCGTAACTGGTTGACCAGATCATCGTAATAAAGGCACCCGCCCATGATCAGTTGCTTGGGCTTGGAGCCACGCAAGTTCTCCAGGAAACGCAAGGTGCGCTCCTGGTGAGGACCGTTGATGACGACAGAATCGAAGTAATCGAAGGAGTAAGGCCGGTTGAAGGCCTTGTCGGTCGGTGCGTGAACCAGGTGCATGTAGTGCTTCACCTGTTTTGAGCGTTTGAACTGCATCACGTCCAGCCCCGGCGTAGTCGAAATGCACACGTCAGCCTTGATCCGCCCGAGCAGCGCCCAGGCTTTATGGCCATCGCCGATAAAGCACGTGGTCAGGTCGGCATGGGCGGTCAGCCCGGGGTCGTTGCTGTCCGAGGTCAGGTACAGCGTTTTTATGCGGGCCTTAGCCAGTTGCGCCAACAGGGGTTTGAAGGTGCCGTAATACCGCGCGCCCTCGGAATAAATCACCACCGACCAGGTGTCGAGCACGCTACGTTCGGCGGTGCCGACCGCGCCTTTGGCCGAGCCGCTCAACTTGTAGTAGAGGCCTTTGGCGGAATAAAAAACCGTCGTGACCACCCCGGCAATCAGCGAGAACAGCAGGCTGCCAGTGCCCGGATCAAGGTAAAGACCGACATAAGGAATCGCCACGGCGTGTTCAAGCAGGATGGTCATTGCAACTTGCTCCAGTTGGCCGGAATCGAGACGTCGTCCTTCACTTCATACGTGTTGAGAATCTTGTAAGAGTCGGCGTTCTGCCCTTGGGGTTGCCACGGGGTTTCGTACAACTTCACCGGTTCCGTCAGCGCTTTGTAGGTGATGCGGTTGCCGGTGTTACGGTCCACACAACCGCCGATCACCTGACAGACAATGCCCGGCACGCTGGCATTGGAAATGAACTCGCGGCTTTCTTGTGGCACTCCGTGGGCGCCGAACGGTTTGATCAGTAACAGGTTCTGGAACTGCGAATACACTTCCTGTTTTTCGGCGTCATGGAAGCCGTCCAGCAGTGGGTTGCGCGAAGGCCAGCCATGATCCGAAACCAGCACAAACAGGGTGTTGTCATAGATGCCCTGCTGTTTGAACCAGTCCAGGTATTTGGTCACACCGCTCATGGCGCAATAAAAGGTGTCGTAGATTTCGGCGGTGTCTTCGCTCTTGAAGAACTCAAGTTCCTGAGGGGTGGTTTTCAGGCTCTTGTTCGGCACGCAGCTCTCGTCCAGCTTGAGCACCGCGCGGGTGATGTTGTTGGCCATGAAGGTAAAGGTCGGGCCAGGTGCTGCGGTATCGGAAATGCTCGGAAGCGCCAATAGCGAGAAGTAGTTCTCGAGAAACTTGTCTTCACGCTTCCACCAGGACAGCGAGGCACCTTGCCAGTTTCCGGCGTCATACACCTGCCCCTTCAGGGTGTTGGGCACCGCCTTGTAGATCGAAATGGCCAGGTACTGCTTGAACACACCCCACAAGTACTCGGTGTGTTTGCCGGACATATGTTTGTTGGTTTCCTGCCGACCGATGGTGTCGATGACGTGAATGCAATCGCCGGTACGCCCCTCAACGAATTTATTGCAGTCACCACGGCGGGCGAAGCCATACCAGAACGGGTCGACGTATTTAACGCCATAGCCCTTGGCGGCAAAGTTTTCCGGATAGAGCATGTAAGCCTGGTTGACCTTGTCTTCCAGGTTGCCCGGTCGATCGTTGATGTTGGCCGCGGTGTAATCGAACCCGCCAAACACCGCCGGTAATGCGTTGAACGTCCGGTTGCCGGTGGACACCACGTTGGAATACCAGGTGAAACCATTCAGGCGTTCGGCCATGCCTGCATCACTTTTCAGCAACGTAGGGATGTAACCGGCCATGGAGCCGTCAATCATCAACACGACGATGTTTTTCTCGGTTTTCGAGAACGAGATCGTTTCTTTGCCGTCGTTACCGGGCGGGGGAATTGCAGCGATTTTCGAGGCCAGCGTGTAACCCGAGAACAAAGCATATGCCGCGCAGATCAACACAAATAGCGTGAGGAACTTACCCGCCTGCACGGCGAAACTTTTCAGCACGATCAACGCGGCCAGCAATGCACCAGCACACACGGCGACATCGACAATCAAGTGCTCCCGGGAAACCACCAGGGCCTTGGGGTCAGAGAACTTGAAGTTGTCGATCATCCCCGCATCCAGCGGCAGGAAGAAGCTATAGACGATACCGACGATCAACGCCCACAACCCAATCACCGTCAGGACAGAAAGCACATGGCGGTGTGAAACCGCGCCGATGACAAAGATCAGCGCCAGGTACGCAACAAACACCACCGCATGGGTCGCGGTATAGATCGTCAAGTAACCACCGAGGCCAGTGACATCATCCTCGAAACTGGTCAGCGCCAAAGGCGTGGCCAGAAACAGCAGCAGATAAAGCGCCGCGAAAGCCAGGAGAAACAGCTTGAGTGGTTTTTCCCGGGGCTGCGCCAGGGCATTCGCCCCCACGGCATACGCGGGGCTCGTCGAATTAAGCATTGGAAATCCTTCGAAGTGTCGAGCCGGATCGGGCAACTCGATAGACAATATTTTTTATTAGCGAGAAGAGGTTGTTGCAGATCCAATACAGCACCAGCCCCGATGGCGAGGTGTATAGCAACACAAAAAACACCATCGCCACGATCCACGTTTGCATCCGCTCCCGGGACGAAAGATCACGGCTGTAAATGTAGGCCGAGATCAGATTGATCACGGTCATGACGATGGGCAACAGGTTGACGCCGCCCAACAAACCATCCGGCGCGCCGAGATTGGCGATGCCCAGAAAGCTCTTTTCCCATATCGGCGGGTAATGGCTCAGCAAGCCATAGGCGGCGATGAACACCGGCACCTGAATCAACAACGGCACTAGGCCTCGCAGTGCGAAGACCGGGTGGTAATGATGTAGCCGGTACAGGGCCGAGATCATCATGTGCCGTTCATAACCGCTGAAGCAGCGTTTGAACTCTTGAACTTTCGGCTCCATTTTTGCCCGGGCCGCGCGCTCTTTGTTCTGCACTTTTTCAGCAAAGTGGTAGATCGGCAGCAACACGAAGTTGAACACCAGGCTGAGGACGACAATTGACGTCCCGAAGCTCTCGGTTCGTGTGTAGCTGGTGTCCAGCACCCATTGAAAACAATGGGCGATGGGCAGGATCAAGACCTCATAGAGAACAGCAAACATGGCTCACCTCAGGAAAGAACCAGCGCCGAGGTGCTGAAAATTTCGTTGGCGATTTCCAGGTCCTCGGCCGTATCGACTTCGAACCATTTCTCATGGGTAACCACCACCGGCCGGATCACGTAGTCGTTCTTGATCAGACTGTCCATTGCATACTCAAGCGGCGCCTTGACGCCGTTGAGATGGACCGTGGTCTTGATATGCTCCTGCAAGGTCGCGACCGCCGCTGCGGTCATCGCCGTAATGTTTACGGTCTTGAATGACGACAACAGCGGGAAGTCGGCATCGCGCACCGACTCATGCCGCCACGCTGTCACTTTCTCGCTGTCGATCAAGGCGAAGGTGCCGGTCAATTCGCTCGAATAAGGCGCCAGCACCGTGGAAAACTCCTGTTCGCCCAAGGTTTTCAAGGACGCCAATGAGCGCGCCACCAGCGAGTCCTCGACCACCACATCGCCCTCGAACACCACGACATCGTGACCTTCCGGCACCGCGTCCAGACACAGGTTCAGGGAGTAAACCGAACCCGATCGTGCGTAGATCGGGTTATTGACGAACACGCTCTTGATCTCTGGATGGTTGCGGCGGATGTAACTTTCCAGCACGTCACTCAAGTAGCCGACGCCCATAATGACGTTCGCCACGTTTTGCAACTGCAGTTGAGTCAGCAAACGGGTAATGATGGTTTTGCCGGCCACTTCGATCAGGCATTTGTTTTTCGACAGCGTCTGATCTTCCAGACGAGAACCCAGCCCCGCCGCCAGGACAATCACAGAAACAGGGTTTTCCTTTTTCATTTCAGGGCTCTCCTCAGTTAAATTTTCCGAAAAACTCAGTCAGACGCTGCATACCGGTTTCAACATCGGCATCGCTCACGGCGTAGGAAATCCGAATGCCGCTGGAGTCGCCAAACCCTGCGCCGGACACCACCGCCACCTTGGCTTCAGCCAGGATCAACTCGACCAGGGCATCGGTGGTCTGAACAACCTTGCCGTTGTACTGCCGCCCAATAAACCACTGGATATTGGCGAACACGTAGAACGCACCGTCCGCTTGGGCGGCGCTGAGATGCTCGATGTGGATCAGGGCTTTTTGAATGACCTGCAAGCGCCGATCGAGGATCGCGTTAGCGGTAGTGATGAAATCCGTGGACTGGTCCAAAGCCTTGGACACAGCCACTTGGGCAACCACGTTCGGGTTGGACGTGGTATGGCCCTGAAGGTTTTCCATGGCCTTGATCACGTCCACCGGACCGCTGGAGTAACCCAGTCGCCAGCCGGTCAAGGCCATGCTCTTGGAGAACGAATTGATGATGACGGTGCGTTCTTTCAGCTGCGGAATGAGCGAGACGATGTTGTGGTGCCGACCGCCGTTGCGAATCAGTCGGGAATAGCATTCGTCGTAGATAATCCACAGGTCGTGCCGGATCGCCAGTTCGCCGATCTTGCGCAATTCGGTTTCGTCATAAACGGCGCCGGTCGGATTATTCGGTGTGTTGATCAGGATCGCTTTGGTGCTCGGCGTAATCGCGGCGCTGACCAGATCGGCCGTCAACTTGTAGTTGTCCGGTTTGGTATCGACCAGTACCGGTTTACCGCCCGCCAGCTCGATTTGAGTAGGGAACGTCACCCAGTAAGGGATCGGAATGATGACTTCATCACCCGGATTGATCAGCACCATGGCAGTGTTGTACAGCGCCTGCTTGGCTCCAGCGGTCATGCCCACTTCGTTCCAGGCGTAATCGACGCCCAGTTCCGCCGAGATATAGGCGGCCAGTTGCTCGCGAATCTTCTTCTCGCCCAGCGCTGGTGTGTAGGTGTTGCACTTGCCCTGAATGGCCTCGATCGCAGCTTTTTTCAAGCTATCGAGGGTGTCGAAGTCGAGTTCGCCTGCGGCGAAGTTGATGATCGACTCACCCTTTTCTTTCAGCTCGTTGGCGATGCTGCGCATACGAGAAGTGCTAGGCGCAACCACTTGAGCGTTGCGATCGGCCAAGGTTGGTCTGGTCATTATTTTGTTCCCGGAATGAGTTCGAGGATTTCTTTGATCGACAGGCAGCTGGGCTCAACTTCCAGTGTTCGGCCCGAAAACAAGATGCTATCGGCAACGGTTTTCATCGCCATATAAGCCGAACGCAACATATGGTTCGCATAAATAACCACATTAAAGCCTTCAGCCTCTAACGCCTCGAACGAAATACTTGAATAACTGGTCGGCACACAAACCAATGGAACCGTTGGATGTTGTTGACGGAAGCGCTTGGCGAATTCAAATATTTCATCGGGTGATTCTTTGCGACTATGAATCATCACTCCATCGGCACCGGCGCCAACATAGGCATCGGCGCGAGTCAGTGCATCGTCGATACCGGCATCGAGAATCAAACTTTCGATGCGCGCAATAATCATGAAGTCAGTGGATATCTGCGCCTGTTTACCGATATGAATCTTATTGCAGAAGTCTTCGATACTTTCTTGTTGCTGGAATACATCATTGCCGAACAACGAGTTCTTTTTCAATCCAGTCTTGTCTTCGATGATCACCGCCGAAACCCCCAGACGCTCCAGCGAACGGACGTCATAGGCAAAGTGTTCGGGCTTGCCGCCGGTGTCGCCGTCCATGATCAACGGCTTGCGGGTCACTTCGAAAATATCGTTTACATTTCCCAGGCGGTCCTTGATATCCAGTACTTCGATATCCGGTTTTCCGCGAGCAGTGGAGTCTGTCAGGGAGCTGGACCAGAAACCGTCGTATTCGCGCTTTTGCCCGCCGACCGTTTGCGATGCGTTCTCGGCCAATATCGCGGATATCGGGTTATGCGCTTCAAGAAAGCGCAGGCAACGCTTTTCCGCCAGCAAGTTCCTTAGTGTCGCTCCGCGGCGATCGGCAGAAATAAACTTGGACACGATTTCACGGCTCATTACTTTTCCCCAGGCAATAGTTGGCTATTACGTCAAAATCTAAAGTTCGACGATCAGAGAGTGCGACGGTTTTACTTAGTACAAGCCTGGCTAATAACTAGAACACATACTCATATGATTCCCTTCATCACTGACCACACCCTTTAACAGTGCGCTGAACGCAAGCGTAAAAAAACACAGCCGCCATTCGAACGCAATAAATTCTTACATTTTGATTAACGTTTCTTGAAGATTCGAACACATAAGGCACCTCTCAAGCCTAGATTCGTTTACTTATTATTTTCTTCAATCCGACTGTTTGCTCATGCCACGCCTCACGATTTACGAGGGTCTTCCTGAGTTTTCGTCGCCCCCCTCTTTCTCAACTTGAATAATGGCGAAGGCAAAAATGGCTAAACCCGCAAAGTCGCGCCCTGACTACTGCGTTATCTCAACCGCCACCCTGTTTCGTTGTGCGCAGGCCAATGCGCTGACGGCAAGACACAGTGCTGCCACCGAATACACCCACACCGATGCCGCCACCGGTAGCAGCAAACCGGCCAGCAAGGGCCCGACGCCCGCCCCGATGTCACGCCAGACCGCATTCGCCGCCAGCGCCCGGACACGCCCGGCACCGGGGTGGCGTTGCGCAACGACGGTCACCACGAGCGGCAATTGCAGCGCGCGCAATAGCAACACCAGAGCTCCGCCCACTACCAAACAGTGATTGCCAAACCCCACGAGTGCAATCGAGGTCATCAACGAAAAAACTATCAGCATGCGCGTCGCTCCCCAGCGCTGCGCCACCACCCCGCCCAGCGGGCTGAGCAGCATCTCCGATACGTAACGCAAGGCCAGCAGCGTCCCGGCCACCATCACCGCATCACCCGCCATCAACTGCTGAGCCTGTAGCGAAAGACCGATGATAAAGAGCCCGTCCAGGGTCAGCCCTTCGATAAACGACCAGACCGCCACGCTGTCCGGACGCTGGAATCGCCGCGTCGACGCCGACATCGGATGCGGCGCCGACGGCAGACCGTTGGCCAGCCACATGCCGAGCAACGAAGTCACGACCATCAGGAAAAAAATCACTCGCGGCCCATAGATCAGGCAAAGCATCGCCCCCACCGGCAACGCCAGCATGGGGCCGGTGGCAATCAACGCCCGCGAACGGCCGGTGCGACGCGCGGCGCCTGTAGGCTCGGCGGTTGCCATGACTTGCGTGGACAAGTTCAACGCCGCATAAGACAAACCCCAGCCCAGGCGCAACAGCAGCAAGGCCCAGAACCCCGAAAGCGTCGCGTAACCCAATGCACACAACGCAGCAGTCCCGGCGGCCAGCAATGAAGCCGGACAATCGCCCCTGCGTGCATAAAAACTCATTACGTAGCGGTAGCCGAAAATCCTCACCAGTCGGTTGGCCGCCAGCAACAGGCCCGCCTGTGGCAAACTAATGCCGAACGCCTCTGGCTGCATGGGCAACAGCAAATACAGCAAGGTATCTGCGGGCAGACAAAGGCCTAATATCGACGCGGCTCGCATCGAGGCCCGATCAGCAGTATGGGTGTTTTTGACTGGCATTGGATCAACGGCCGGCGATACAAAGTGCGGCCTTCAGATTGGCGTGAAGCAAGAACGCTGACAAACGCTTTAATTGCACCTTGGATGTGACTAAATTAGACACATGATTTCCAACCTCCCCCCCTTGAACGCCGTCCGGGCCTTCGCCGCTGCCGCTCGTCATCAGAGCTTCAGCCGTGCGGCCGAAGAACTGCATGTCAGCCACAGCGCCGTCAGCCGTCATATAAAGCTGCTCGAAGAACACCTGGGGGTGTTGCTTTTCGAGCGTCGAACCCGGCAATCCTTGCTCACGCCGGCCGGCCAGACGTTTTATGAGCAAGTCAGCGTGGCCCTGGCGCAGATCGCCAACGCCGCCAACGCCCTGACCCGGGGCGCTTCGCTGCGCAAAGTGACCATCAACGTGCGCCCATCCTTTGCGGTGCGATGGCTGATCCCGCGGCTGCCGAACTTCATGGCGCTGTATCCGGATATCCAGCCCGAAGTGGTCACCAGCACCCTGCCACCGGATCAATCGCGCGAGACATTCGACGTGGTGATCCGCCGTGGACAGTCCGGATGGTCGTCCAATGTTCAACCACAAATATTGCTGGAAGATGACTTGGTGCTGGTCGCAGCACCGTTGCAGCTGCAAAGCGTGCCGTTAAACAGCACCCACGACCTGGTCCACCACACACTGTTGTCAGGCAGAACCCGCAGCAGCGACTGGCAAAACTGGGCCGAGCACTCCGGCATCGCTCAATTGCGCAATCAGCCGACCCTGCAATTCGATCACATGCACCTGGTGTTGCAGGCCGCCGTCGATGGCCTCGGCGTGGCCCTGTGCCCGACGTCACTGCTGGGCAAGGACTTGTCCACTAGACGCCTGATCTGCCCGTTTCCCTCCTTGCGCCTGCCATTGACCCGCTATTACTACGGCGTCTCCCAGGAGGCGGCGGCCGAAACGCAGGTCTTTATCGATTGGATGTTTTCCCATATCCATCAGGACGCAACAGCCCGCACGTCATGAATTTCAGCCGAACCCTGTTCAAACGTGTAAGAGCACTCAATAAAACACCCCGCTGGTCGGGGTGTTTTTTTATGCGCGGGATTTGGTTTTCAGGGTGAGACTCCTGTCGTCGCGCACGCTTATCCTCTACCTCAAGTCTCGCTGGCGAACTCGTGTTCCCAGCAAATCAACTCAATGTCCGCGTGAGCTAACGGCTCCTTTGTCAGCCCGCAAAAAGGTGCACCGGCGACGTGCTGATGAAAGCGGCAGGTCTTGCACAGGCCGAAGCTGGGCACGTCTTCGGTACGCTGAACATTGCGCAACAACTCTGCCAGCAGAGACTCCAGCTCCACAGCCTGCGCGCCCATTCTCTGGGTGGCGTTGCGCAGAAACTCCGGCGGCATCACTGCGCCCAGAAGCACCCTCGCCTCCTCGGTCAATTCCAGGTGCACGCTGCGCTTGTCCCGAGCGTCCGGGCTTTTGACGATCAACCTCTTGGTTTCTAGCGCCTTGAGCGACTGTGAGACCGTGCCTTTGGTCAGCCCCAGATAATCAGTCACGGCCAATGGCGTATTGGAGTAGCGATTGCATCGCGCCAGGTACATCAGTGCACTCAACTGAATCGGTTGAATATCGGCCAGCAGTGGATGCTGGCGAAACCAGACGCGAGTCAGGCTGGTAAGTCTTTCAAGCAGATCGAACAGCACTACGGCATTCCCAAATAAAAGCACGAATAAATAGTATCGGATAAAAACCTTATTGACAAAGCCAAGCTCGCGTGCAAAATACGCACTGTATCGATCCGATACCAAAATATGGAAATCAACGAAATGACTACTGCACGCTACTACCACGCCGGCTGCCCTGTTTGCATCGACACCGAACAAACCTTGCTGAACTTGCTGGACCCAAAAGTGAAGGTAGAAGTCGTCCACCTGGGTGAACGTCCTGCCCGTATCGCCGAAGCAGAGGCGGTCGGGGTCAAGTCGGTGCCTGCGCTGGTGGTCGAAGGTCAGGTGTTGCACCTGAACTTTGGCGCCGCACTTGCCGACCTGAAGTAAACAGGTCACTGGATCGCCACGTCCCGCGCATTGGCCCGTGACGTGGCGAACCTGAACGCAAAAAAAAGCGCCGACGGGATCGTCAGCGCCTTTGTTTCACAAGGGTTCAGGTCAGGCTTTTCTGGTCCTTGGCAAAAAGATCGCCAACACCCCGAACAACGGCAAGAACGAACACAGCCTGTATACGTATTCAATGCCGTGAATGTCCGCCAGATGCCCCAGCAGCGCCGCACCAATCCCGCCGAAACCGAACATCAGACCGAAGAACACTCCGGCGATCATTCCAACATTGCCCGGTACCAGTTCCTGCGCGTAGACCACAATCGCCGAGAACGCCGACGCCAGGATGAAGCCAATCACCACGCTCAAGATGCTGGTCCAGAACAGATCAACGTGAGGCAGGATCAAGGTGAATGGTGCAACACCAAGGATCGAGAACCAGATCACCGCCTTGCGACCTATTTTGTCGCCAATCGGCCCACCAAAAAAAGTCCCCGCAGCGACAGCCCCGAGAAACAGGAACAGATGCAACTGCGAACTGGCCACCGACAGATCGAACTTCTCAATCAGGTAGAAGGTGAAATAACTGGTGAAGCTGGCCATGTAGAAATACTTGGAGAACACCAGCAATCCGAGTACCACCAAGGCACTGATCACCCTGCCCTTCGACAACCCATGTGTCGCCGCCTGGCCTTGCTTGAGCCTGAACAGGCTCAAGTGATTGGCGTACCAGCGACTGATGCCATACAGCACCACCAAGGCAAAGATCGCGAACAAACCGAACCAGGCGACGTTGCCCTGGCCAAACGGAATGATGATCGCCGCAGCCAGTAAGGGCCCAAATGCTGAACCGGCATTACCACCGACCTGGAAGGTCGACTGCGCCAGGCCAAAACGCCCGCCCGAGGCCAACCGCGCGACACGAGAAGCTTCCGGGTGAAAGGTCGAGGAGCCGATGCCGATCAACCCCGCCGCCAACAGAATCAGCGGAAAACTGCCGACCTGGGACATCATCAGAATGCCGACCAGCGTGCAGATCATTCCCGCCGGCAGCAGATACGGCTTGGGATGGCGATCAGTGTAGTAACCGACCCACGGCTGCAGCAGCGATGCCGTGAGCTGAAAGGTCAAGGTGATCAGGCCAACCTGGGTGAAGGTCAGCCCGTAATTAGCCTTGAGCATTGGGTAGATCGACGGCAGCACCGACTGAATCAGGTCGTTGATCAAATGCGCCAGCGCCACCGCGCCGATGATTCGCATAACCAACGGGCTGCTTTGCGAAGTCGCGAGTGCCGGCGATACGGCAGTTTGAGCGTTACTGGTAGCCATGAGCGTTTCCATACAGCGTAAGGGGGAGCACTTGCAGGTGCGCCAATGTGCCATTTTTCAGTGCAGCAACGCCATCCCCTTAGCCTGCTAACGACTTCCGGATTGTCGAGCGTCACGTAATAGCTCGGTGCCATGGTCTGAATCTTGCCTTACTTATCCGCTTCAACGCGGCCCCTTACAAAGGGGATAGAGAATGGGAAGTTTCACCACAGCGCTGGTCCCACATGACCCGCCGGAGTGAACTTTCGAGGCCTTTTATGAGGGCACGGGTTGCGACCACAACGTCGCGACCGCACGCCAATGGTGCGTGGTGCCCAGAGGAGTAGTCGGGCATGCAGGCTTTTCTGGCACCGGGGATTGGACTGCTTGGGCGTTTCGGTTTCGCCCGCAAGTTTCAGTTGTTGTTTCTGCTGTTTATCCTGCCGCTGGCGGGCAGCCTGTGGATGATTGGTCAGGATTACCGCGACAAGCTCAGCCTGATCGCCGGCGAGCGTGCCGGCGTGCACCAGTTGTTGGCCCTCGACGCGCTGGACAACCTGCTCGCCGCCCAACGCGACCGCGCCGCCCGCTGGCGCGCCACCGAAACCAATCGCCAGCCAACGCCGGCCACCGTCGCCGCGATGAGCGCGTTCGATGCGGTGCAGCCCGCACTGAACCAAGCCGTCAACGATCTGGGTCATGCGCTGACAACCGAAGGGGCCGAGGCCGACACCCTCAGTCGGTATCAGGTCCTGCAAACCGCGCTCAACGGTCTGGACTCGAAAAGCCTGAGCAGCGTCGGCTGGTGGCCGGATGGTTATGAACGCTTCACTGCGGCGCTCAGCGCGCTGCAAGCACTGCGCGAGCAGATCGTCATGGACAACCGCCTGACGCTGGCTCCGTGGCTGGAAACGTACTTGCTGACGCAGATCTCTAGCCAGCACGCGCCGGACCTGATCGAACGGATCGGTCGTCTCGCCAGCATCGGACAGGCGTCGGTAGTGTCTGGACAGTTCTCGCTGCAAAGCCGCCTGCAACTGCGCGACCTGCGCGGCCGCATTGGCGACGCTCGCGAGCAACTGATCAAGACTGGCAGCCTGCTCGAAGCACGGCTGCCAAGTGCGTTGCAGGCCTGGGCCGGGCAATATCACGACAGCCTCAAGCATCTGGACGCCGGGTTGAAAGGCTTGGATGACGGCATGTTCGGCGCCAGCATCACGCTCAAACCGGATGACTTCGAGCGCAACCTCGACGCCCTCCTCACTGACCTCGCCTCGCTGCGTCAGCAATCGCTGGTGTCACTGGATCAGCGTCTGGATTACTACCACGGCTCAGCCATCCGCCAGTTCATTCTGGTGGCGAGCATCCTCGGTTGCCTGCTGCTGGCCGCGCTGTATTTGTTCGTCTGCTTGCAAGCCTCGATCCGCCGCAGCGCCAGCGGCATTACGCTGCTCGCCGAAGCCCTGCGCGATGGCAACCTGAGCCTGCAAGTGCCGGTGCACGGTCGCGACGAGCTGGCCGCGATCAGCACCTCACTCAACGTTGCAGTGGTGCAACTGCGCACCAGCCTGCTGGGGGTCGATCACGAAACCCTGCAACTGAGCAACGCGGTGCGAACTCTCAATACTCACGCCAGCGGTGCACTTGGCGAAGTCGAGGCCCAGCAGTTGCAGATCAGCCAGATCGCTGCTGCGGCCACGCAACTGGCCGCGACCTCGCAAGGGGTCGCACAGAGTTGCGAACAGGCTTCAGGCAGCGCTCAGCAAACCCAGCGCATTGCCGCCGAGAGCAGCCGTGACAGCCAACGCACCACGGCGAGCATTCAGCAGCTCAATCAGCGCCTGAACGACACCGCCGCCGCCCTCGGCCGAGTCAGCGAACAAGGGCAGCAGATTCAACTGGTGGTGGACACTATTCGCGGCGTTGCCGAGCAGACCAACCTGCTGGCACTCAATGCCGCCATCGAAGCGGCCCGTGCCGGCGAACAAGGCCGGGGCTTTGCGGTGGTCGCCGATGAAGTGCGCAGTCTGTCGCAGCGCACCCAATCCTCCACCGCGCAGATCGCCGGCACCGTCGACAGCCTGCGCAGCACGGTCAACGAAGCTGTGAGCCTGATGGAAGCCGCCTGCGGCCAGGCACAAACCGACGCGCAAGCGGTCACCGGTCTCGGCGAGCGTTTGGGGGAAATTGCCAGCGCGGTGCAAAGCGTCACCGATACCCTGGCGCAGATCGCTACTGCGGTAGAAGAGCAAGCCAGCACGGCCGATGAGGTCAGTGGCAACATCCAGCAAGTCGATCAGGCCGCCGTGCGCCTGCTTGAAGGCGCACGGGCGGTGAACCTCGCGGCGGACACATTGAGTTCGGGCAGCAAGGCTTTGAGCGAGAATACCGGGCGGTTTCAGCTGGGTTGAAACCGCAAACTCATCCGTTTTTGCGGGTCAGGTCGATAAGCGGTTGAAAGCGTAGAGAAATATTTTAGATTTACGCTTGACACATCATCGTTACGAGCCAATAATGCGCGCCACTTGGCTACATAGCTCAGTTGGTTAGAGCATAGCATTCATAATGCTGGGGTCCGGGGTTCAAGTCCCTGTGTAGCCACCAAGTACTAAAAACGGCTTACCGAAAGGTAGGCCGTTTTTTTATGCCTGAAGAAAAGTACCCGGCCCACCGGCGACCCACATCGCGATGTGAGCCGCAGTGTTCACCAAGCGCCGAGGCGCTCGACTAGATCGTGGGCAATGCTGACAACGCCTTTTCCCATATCTGCCGGGTGCGAACCCAGACCATTTCCTGCCAGTCAGTGTCGGCGGGATAGAACTGCTCAACAAGATTCAGTTTGATCGCTCGCCCCACTCCATCACTCGGATTGCCGTGCAAGTGCAGCCAGTGATCATCACGCAGATGAGCATGAACCGCTTCACCCGGGTAGGTGCCGCACTCAATGACAAACGGCATCAGGCGCACCTGCGGCAACGCATCAAGCAACGCCTGCGAAGTGTAGCCAGTGGCCGATGCAGCAATCCCGGTTTCGCTGTGGGCCTGCGCACCCGTCTGTATGGTGTAGAGCCACGGACCGTAAAGGGCCTGCGCCTGTTCCAGTGCCGGGTAGGCCTCTTGGGTAACGGTCAGCAGCATCGGATGGCCATACTCTCCCGCGCCGGAGTGCAGGTCGAAACACATGGCGACCTCGGCCTGGGAGAGATGCGCCGCAATGATCCGGTGCAAGGTCCGGTTCGACCAGCTTGGCGCCAGCCCACCGTAAAACAGACCGTCGGGATGGCTGTGCTGGCCACCCTCGACAATCGACATCACTGCCGGCCAGCCATGCTCGCGCAGCTGCGCGGCGAGCAAGGCATCGGCGCGATCACGCTCCGGCCCCTGCAACTGGCTGAAGGTATAAATCTCGTTCAACGCCGCGTAAGCCTGATTGTCGGGCAGCGGGCGATCGAAGTTCAGGTGGTTGCGGTTCAGGTCGATGTTGTCTTCGTTGACGCGACGCAACCAAGCCGTACCCCAAGGGTTGATCAAGTGGATCATCACCACCGCGACATCGGCGGGTAGTGGGCGCTTGCCGAACTCGTTCAGCCAGTTGATCTGACACTCCGAACCGTAGAAGCCCTCAACCCCGTGGGTGCCGCTCAGCATCACCAGCAGACGCTTTGCGCCGGAGTCGCCGAGTACCGCCACGTCAGTGCTCAGGGGCTCGCCGAACGGCCCTTTGAGTGGATGCGGGTATTCGGTCAACCGGGCGCCGGCTGCGGTCGCTGCCGCCAGGAATTGTTCGCGCTGCGAACGGTAACTTGGCTGCGTTAGGAACTCGGTCTGCATGTCGGCCTCTTGTTGTTATTGTCTTGTTATTAGCAAAGATCTCGCGCCCCGACCCTACAGAAAAACCCTGCGCTGAAGAAGGAAAAAGGTGCCCATCCGTCGATCAATGCGCACAAGACCAGCGTTGCAGCTGACGCCTGCGGCCGATACAGTCCGCTGATCTTTTTTCCAACGGACGGAGTGCCCCACGTGTTCCCAGCCTTCCATTTGAGCCGCTACCGATTGGCGGCCCTCTCGCTGATAGCCACCGCGCTGACCCTCGCTGCCTGTAACTCCCCACCCTCTTCGCCGTCCATCAGCGCCTTGCCGGTGGCCCCGGAAATCGCCTCGGGGTATCGCACCGACCTGCACACCCAGTACGCCTCAAAACATATGGCGGCGGCGGCCAACCCGCTGGCGGCTGCAGCGGGACGGGAGATGCTGCGTCAGGGCGGTTCGGCGATCGACGCCGCCATCGCCATGCAAGCCGTGTTGACGCTGGTTGAACCGCAATCCTCGGGGATCGGCGGCGGCGCGTTGATCGTGCTGTGGGACGGCAAGGCTGTGCGCACCTACGACGGCCGTGAAACCGCCCCCGCCGGCGCAACTGAAAAACTTTTCCTGCAAGCCGACGGTAAACCCATGCCATTCACCAAGGCGCAGATTGGTGGTCGTTCGGTCGCCACCCCGGGTGTATTGCGCGCACTGGAACTGGCCCATCAGAAGCACGGCCGCCTGCCATGGGCGAAGTTGTTCGAACCGGCCATTGCCCTGGCGGAAAAGGGCTTTGCGATCTCGCCGCGCCTGCACACGATGATCGCCTCCGATCCGTTCCTGCCGCGCTCGCCGGACATGGCTGCGTACTTCCTGAATGTCGATGGCAGCCCGAAAGCCATTGGCACACTGCTGAAAAACCCGGCACTGGCCAAGGTCCTCAAACGTATTGCCGCAGAAGGACCGAGCGCGTTGTATCAAGGCCCGATTGCTCAGGAAATCGTCGCCAAGGTTCAGGGCAATGCCAACCCCGGCAGCCTGTCGTTGAACGACCTCAAAGGCTACAGCGCCAAAGAACGCGCCCCGCTGTGCACCGACTACAAGCGCTGGCAAGTGTGCGGCATGCCACCGCCATCATCGGGCGGGATCGCCATTGCGCAGATCCTCGGCACCTTGCAGGTACTCGAAAGCTACGACAGTCGCTTCGCTCTGGCGCGACTGAAACCACTCAAAACCAACAAACCGGCAGGTATCGAACCCGCACCTGAAGCCGTGCATCTGATTGCCGAGGCCGAGCGCCTGGCTTACGCCGACCGCGCGCAGTACGTCGCCGACTCGGACTTCGTACCGGTCCCGGTCGCCGGCCTGGTCTCCCCTGCCTACCTGGCCAGCCGTGCGACGTTGATCGGTTTACGCAGCATGGGCAGCGCCAAACCCGGCACGCCGCCGGGCATTCAGGTGGCCTACGCGCCAGATCGCTCACCCCTACGGATCTCAACCTCGCAAGTAGTTGCCGTCGACGATCAGGGTGGCGCCGTGTCGATGACCACCACCGTGGAGGCCGCCTTCGGCTCGCACCTGATGGTGCAGGGCTTCATGCTCAACAATCAGATGACCGACTTTTCGTTCATCCCCGAAGAAAACGGCCAACTCGTTGCCAACCGCGTCGAACCCGGCAAACGCCCACGCTCGTCCATGGCGCCGACGCTGATCTTCGATCGTCAAAGCGGCGAACTGGTCGCTACGGTCGGTTCGCCCGGCGGTTCGCAAATCATCGAGTACGTCGCCAAGTCGGTGGTCGGCATGCTCGACTGGAACCTCGACCCGCAAGCCGCCATCGGCCTGCCCAACTTCGGCAGCCGCAACGGCCCGACCGAACTGGAACAAGGCCAGTTCAGCCCGGCGCTGATCCAGGCCCTCAAGGACAAGGGGCATGTGGTCAGTGAAATCGACATGACCAGCGGCACCCAGGCCATTGTTCGGGTGCGCGACGCGCAGGGCAAAGCCTCTTGGGCCGGTGGCGCCGATCCACGACGAGAAGGAGAAGCGTTGGGGGATTGATCGGAACTGGAAATGAGAAAGGGCTTACCGCGGGGTAGGCCCTTTTTTATGGACAACGGCTCTGGATCATCCCGCGCCCCAGCCTTTACCTGACAGTAATGGGCTTGGCCGACGCATAAGATCTTCCATGCTCGACAAGTCCGTACATCGCTTCTTATTTTCGCAGCCTTGCAACAGTCCCGTCACGGGACTAGGATCGCCTCATGAGAATTATCGCTATCAGTCACTTGAAAGGATTCTGGGAAAAATTCCCTGACTCGAAGCAGTCATTCCTGGCCTGGATTGACGAAGCAAAGAACGCGAACTGGGCAACCCCTGCGGATATCAAGGCCCATTTTGGCAGCGCCAGTATTCTCAAGAGCCGTAGGGTCGTGTTCAACATCAAGGGCAACGACTATCGACTCGTCGTCGCCGTGGCCTACCGCTTCGGGGCCGTTTACATAAAGTTTGTCGGCACCCACCAGCAGTACGACGCTATCGACGCCGATACCGTTGAAATGGAGTAACCCATGAATATTCGTCCGATTCACACCGAACAGGACTACCGTACAGCCCTCAAGGAAATGTCTGCGCTATTTGACAACGAACCTGAACCGGGCACGCCTGAAGGTGACTACTTCGACGTCATGATCACCCTCATTCAGGCCTATGAAGCGAAGCAGTTCCCGGTTGACCTGCCCAACCCGATCGATGCGATCAAATTTCGCATGGAACAGTCGGGGTTGTCTGCCGCTGATCTGGCGCCAGCCATTGGCCGGACAAACAGAGTGTATGAGGTGCTGAACGGCAAGCGGGCATTGACGCTGCCGATGATCTGGAAACTCCATGAACTGTTCGGGATTCCGGCAGAGAGCCTGATCAAACCCGTCAGAGGCATTTGACCGGTTGCGCCGCTCTGAGAAACTGACAGCAACGCAGAGGCGGGCCTGGCCCGCCCCTGCACGCCGCTGATATCAGGCCGGGACGCCCAAAATGATGTGCGATGCCTTGATCACAGCCGTGGCGCTAACGCCAGGAGCCAGTCCCAGCTCTGCAACCGCTTCGCGAGTGACGATCGAATAGACCTCGGAGCCGCCGTCGAGCCGGATCACCACTTCGGCATTTACCGCGCCATCGGTGACGCTGGTGACTTTACCTTCCAGGCAGTTACGCGCCGAAAGACGGATGTCGCTGGATTCGGTCATCAACATCACCCACGGTGCCTTTACCAGCGCGACCGCTACTTTGCCGACCGCCAGGCCCAGGCTCTTCACGCTTTCCATGGTCACCACGGCGACCAGCTCGTTGCCACCGGACAGTTTCAGGGAAACCTCGGCGTTGACCGCGCCTTCCTGCAACCGACTGATGGTGCCCTTGAAAACGTTACGCGCACTGACTTTCATGACGTTGTTGCCTCGTATGATAATTTTTGTATACAACTTTGCGCATCATTCGGCAAAACTTCAGAACATTCAAGCCGAGCCTGGCCTTGCAGACTCAGGCACTCACATAAACCCACGCCTCGATCCCGGACGCCAGCACCACGCTGACCCGCTTGTAATCCGAGACTTCATAGCTGTCAGCGGCCGCCAACTCCGCGGGCGTGATCCGGAACACCATACCCGGGATCGGCGTACTGTCAGCACCGCCGGGACGCAAAATCGGATGGTGAGTCTTGCCGCTGGTGGCCAATACTTCGGGGTCGGTGATTTCCACCCAGGACTGCTCGTAACCGAGCATCTGGTCCGCGCTGCCGGACAACTCGCGCCCGAAGTTGGCAAGCTGCACAGCTTTGTCCTGCAGGGTTCCGTAGGAAAACAGGTAAACCTGCGTATTGCTTGAATTGGTCATCAGCGAACCTCGCTTCCAAGAGTAGCGCTTCTTAACACGGCAAGCAGAGCCGGTTAAAGACTCAGTTCCCGTGTCAATCGCATATGGATCAACCAACCGGTTATCCGGCTGACAGCCAACCCGCACCTGAGCTACCGTGTTCGTCACCGAGCATCCGGCCACGAAGACTCCCCATGGGCAAGCAAAAAAACCTCACCGACTGGTTCCAGCGAGCTCCCGATTCGGGCGGGCTGGAGCGTATCGAGGCGTTTTTCTCCGGTCATGGTTACGACCTTCACCGTCACGACACCTACGCCATTGGCCGCACGCTGTCCGGTGTGCAAAGTTTTCAGTATCGCGGCGGCTGGCGGCATAGCCTGCCGGGCGGCACCATGGTGTTGCACCCGGACGAAGTTCACAATGGCGAGGCCGGGACCGAGGACGGCTTCAAATATCGGATGCTTTACGTTGAGCCGGCACTGATCCAGCAGATGCTCGGCGGCCAACCACTCCCTTTCATCAAGACCGGCATTTCCACCGATCCACGCTTGTTCGCCGTAACCGAGGTTTTGCTGCAAAGCATCGATCGCCCTCTCGATCCACTGGAGCAGCAGGATGCGCTGTTTGATCTGGCGCACACCATGAGCGCGGTATCGGGGGTATCCGCGCATCGCCAGAGTTTCGATTATCTGGCGGCTGAGCGCGCTCGCGAGTTCATGCACAGTGCTCTCGACCAAACGGTGACCCTGGATCAACTGGCCGACCACAGCGGACGCGATCGCTGGAGTCTGTCTCGGGACTTTCGCTTGCTGTTCGGCACCAGTCCTTACCGCTACCTGACCATGCGCCGCCTTGATCTGGTGCGCTCGTTGTTGATTCAGGGCGAGTCGCTGACCAACGCCGCGCTGATCGCCGGCTTCAGCGATCAGAGCCACATGACCCGCCAATTCGGCAAGACCTACGGCCTGTCGCCCGCCCGCTGGATGAAAATGCATCGCTCGTAAGCCACGCACAATCGTGCAAGAAGTGCGCGGTCGCTCAGACTACCGTGGGCTCACAATCACCAAGGGAGCCGTGCCGTGAAGCCGTATCAAAGCCTGAGTTTTGCCAACAAGCTAGCGCAGATCAACGAGCACTGGTCGCCGCGGGTCATCGCCGAAATGAACGACTACCAGTTCAAAGTGGTGAAACTGCTGGGAGACTTCATCTGGCATGACCATCAGGACACCGACGAGACGTTTATCGTCCTTGAAGGCCAACTGCGCATCGATTTTCGCGATGGTCAGGTGCTGGTGTCCCTAGGTGAAATGTACGTAGTACCCAAGGGCGTCGAGCACAAACCGTTCGCCGATCAGGAAGTCAAACTGCTGCTGATCGAACCCAAGGGCGTGCTCAATACCGGGAGCGAAGGTGGTGAGCGTACGGCGCAGAATGATCTTTGGATCTGATCGCGTCGAAAACGGGAACTCCCGCCTTCAATCGTCGAGGTTTTTACCGGCTACCGGATCGCCAATTTTCAGGAAATGCCCACCGGCAACGTGGTGCAGCGTGCGCAGTGCATCGTGCCCTTCAAAGTGCCAGCGTCCATCGCTGAATACACGTTCGTCGGCTTGGGCGACAATCACTTCAGCCAGGAACAGGTCGTACTGCTGATGATTGTGCGGTTCCGGTAACAGCCGACATTCCAGCCAGGCCACGCAACCTTCGAGCATCGGCGCATCGAGCTGTTCAGCGACGAATGTTTGCAGGCCATAGGCCTGGAACTTGTCCCGTTCAAGACCGGATGTCGAGCCGACGGTTTGTACGATATCGGCCTGAGCCGCGCAGGGAACGTTCAGCACGAAACTGCCCGACGCTTCGAGCAACTGGCGAGTCCAGGTCGATTTGTCGAGCACCACGGCGATTTTCGGCGGTTCGAAATCCAGCGGCATGGCCCAGGCCGCCGCCATGATATTGCGCTTGCCATCGTGGGCCGCGCTGACCAGCACGGTTGGCCCATGGTTGAGCAGACGGTAGGCTTTAGACAGGGGAACCGGACGGCGATGGGAAACGCTCATGGGTGTCTGCTCCTGAAAAAGAGCGAATTGTAGCGGTATAGGCTCGGACGTAGTGCAGAGCGAAACGAAATTGCAGCCTGCACCTCAGCGCGAGGGCAGGCTCGTTCGAACCGTGCTTAGGTCGACAGCTGATTGGCGAACTGCCCGACCGCGTTGACCACTTTCTGCGCGCCGTCCTGGATCTCGACGATCACCGTGCCCGCCTCGGCGGCCAGTGCCAAACCTTGCTCGGCCTGGAGTTTGCCGTCGGTCATCAGTACCACGGCATCGCGCGCCATGTCCTGGTTCTGACGCACCACACCGACGATTTCGTCGGTGGCTTTGCTGGTGCGCGAAGCCAGTTGTCGAACCTCATCCGCCACCACCGCAAAACCTCGACCCTGCTCACCGGCACGAGCCGCTTCGATGGCGGCGTTGAGCGCCAGCAAGTTGGTCTGTTCGGCAATACCGCTGATGGTTTTGACGATGGTGCCGATCACCAGCGACTGCTCGTTCAGCGCTTCGATCCCTTCGCCGGCCTGTTGCATGTGCCTGGCCAGTTCACGCATCACGTCCACCGCCTGAGTGACCACAGCGGTGCCGCGCTGCGCACAGCTGTCGGTCTGCAACGAGGTGCTGTAAGCGATGTTCGCCGCTTCAGCGACCGCTTGTTCCTGATTGACCTGATCAGTGATCACGGTGGCGAACTTGACCACTTTGTAGAGTTTCTCGTTGGCATCGAGCACAGGGTTATAGGACGCCTCGAGCCAGACCACCCGACCGTGGCTGTCGACACGTTTGAAGCGGTCGGCCACGAACTCACCGGCGTTCAAACGTCGCCAGAAGTCCTGGTACACGGAGCTGTTGTACTCCTCCGGCTCACAAAACGTACGGTGATGTTTGCCTTTGATCTGCGCCAGGCTGTAACCCATACCGTTCAAGAACCGTTCGTTGGCCGCCAGCACATTACCGTTGAGATCGAACTCGATCACCGCCGTCGAACGCACCAACGCACCGATCAGGTTCTCGTGTTCACGCGAGGCTTCGATGGTGCGGGTCAGGTCGCTGGAGTAAATCGCAATCTGCTTGATCCGGCCGTCCGCGCCACGAATTGGCTGTGAGATCGAACGCAGCCATGCTTCGTCACCATTGCCTCTGAGCAAACGCACGGTGCCCGCGAAGTGCTCGCCACGGGTCAGGGCATTCTTGAAGCGCTGGTGAAACTCGTCGGTTTTGACGTGGCCCGGCACGATATCTTCGATGTGCCGGCCAATCAGGTCATTGCCCTTGTAGAGCATTTCCTGGGCGAAATTCTGGTTAATCGATTGCACCCGCCCGTCAGGGTCGAGGGTGAGCACGAGCATCTCGCTTTCCAGACTTTCCTTCACTTGTTGAAGGCTGGAGAGTTCCTCGCGAAGAGCCGACAGCTCCTGCTTCAAGCGTTTGTTGAACATGGCGATGCACCGATGGGCAGGGTTGAGAGCGTCCTTTAGCCTAACCATCGGCCTTACAAAATATTTCTGAAGAGTGTTTCGAGGTTGCCCTACAAAAATAGTTGGCACCTCGCCATCATTCACACCGCAACGCTTCAAAACCGGCGTTTTGAACGGTGATTCAACGCGCTATAGTCGGCCCTGCACAACCGCCACCCACAGGAGAATCGACACATGGATCAGTCACGCAAAGCGCTATTTGAAGACATCGCCCAGCAGTTGGGGCACCGCTTTGACGGTGAAATGCGCATTGGCGGCAACTATGTGCCTGCGGTGCAAAACGGTGATGAGGTGTATGTCAGCGGACAGATCCCACGCATCGACAATACGGTAATGGTGGTCGGCCGCGTCGGTGCCGAGGTGTCGTTGGAACAAGGCCGGCATGCCGCGCAGATCTGCACGATGCGCGCATTGGCGATCCTCACGCAGTTGCTCGGCGACCTCGAACGCATCAAGAAAATCTTGCGCATTAACGTCTACGTGCAAAGCGCCGCCGACTTCACACAACAAAGTGAAGTCGCCGACGGCGCATCGGAAGTGCTTTACCGGATTTTTGCCGAAACCGGTGTGCACACACGGACCTCGGTGGGCGTGTACCAGTTGCCGAAAAACGCCTCGGTCGAAGTCGACATGATCGTCGCGCTCAACCCTGAGCCAGCACCGGTTGGCGAAGACGACCCTTGCGATTGAAACACCTCAGGGGAAACAGGTCGCGCCAGCCCCCTGGCCGACCTGCGACAGGCGTGAACCGAAGTACAACGCCGCGCTAATCCCTACCGCCCCCATTACCGCGCAGAACATCACGCAAATCCACGGGCTCCACGGCATCAGGCCGATCAGCAACAACGGCGTGATACTGGCCCAAACGGCGTAGGCAATGTTGTAGGTGAACGAAATCCCCGAGACGCGAATCCGCGCCGGGAACAGGTTGACCATCACCGAAGGCACCGCACCGACCACCCCGCAACTCAGACCGGCAATGGCATAAGCCACACCAATCCACTGTGCACCGCCAATCAGGCTGGTGTAGAGCACGCCAATCCCCAATGGCAGCAGCAGGCTATAAAGCATTACCGTGCGCCAGGCGCCGATACGGTCGACGATCAAACCTGCGATCACACAGCCGATGTTCAGAAACACGATACCGAGACTGCTCAGGGCGAAGGTATGGCTGGCGGTCATGCCGAAAGTTTTCTGCATCATGGTCGGGGTGATGACAACGAAGGTCACCACCGCCGAGGTCAACACGCAGGTGAGGATTACCGCTGGCAGCATTGCCAGTCGATGCTCACGCAACACCGTGCGCAGCGGCAGCTCGACGTGCAGCTCGCGACTTGCCTGCATGGCCATGAACACCGGGGTTTCACTGAGCCAACGGCGCAACCAGACGCCAATCACCCCGAACACGCCACCCAGCAGAAACGGGTAGCGCCAGGCGAAATCGAGGATTTCCGTCGGGGTAAATACCTGCGCCAGCAAGGTCGCGGTCAACGCACCAATCAAGTAACCAAAGGTCAGCCCAGCCTGCAAGAAGCCCAAGGCATAACCCCGGTGGCCGGCGGGTGCGTGCTCGGCGACAAACACCCAGGCGCTCGGCACTTCACCGCCCACCGCCGCGCCTTGCAGCACTCGCAGTAGCAATAACAGTAACGGTGCGAAATAGCCGATCTGGGCGTAGGTCGGCATGATCCCGATCAGCAGGCACGGCAGCGCCATCATCAGGATGCTCAAACTGAAGACCCGCTTGCGCCCCAGCCGATCAGCGAAGTGCGCCATCAGAATCCCGCCCAGCGGCCGCGCCAGGTAACCGGTGACAAATATCCCGAAACTTTGCAGCAGGCGCAGCCACTCGGGCATTTCCGGTGGGAAGAACAGCTGACTGAGGGTCAGGGCGAAAAATACGAAAATGATGAAGTCGTAGATTTCCAGCGCCCCGCCGAGCGCCGCCAGACCCAGAGTCTTGTAGTCAGACCGGGTGAACGGCGTCGGTCGTGCATCAAGGGTGGCAGTCATAAAACAGGCTCTGAAATAGGCAAAAAAATCATGACGCCCATGGTCTACGCAAAAGCGCGATCGAACAACCCGTTAGACCATAGTCCCAAGTGCGCAAAACAGCACCGCAAAAACACCTTGATTAATTTACTGTTGGCGTCTGAACTCAAGGGCCTGTGCGGCCCTGCTGGCACCACAATAAACATAAAAATCGAGGAACTCCCGTGGCCGCTGATATCGAAGATAGCCGCTCTGCCCGCTTTGCCCTGCACTGCTCAAACTTTGCCGAACGCTGGTTTCCAGACTCCTGGGTGTTTGCCGCACTCGCCGTCATTATCGTTGCCCTCGCCACCATGGCCATGGGCGCCAAACCCACCGATGCCGCGATGGCTTTCGGCGACGGCTTCTGGAGCCTGATCCCGTTCACCATGCAAATGGCCTTTGTGGTGATCGGCGGCTACGTGGTCGCCAGCTCGCCACCGGCAGTGAAGCTGATCGACCGCCTGGCGCGCATCCCGAAAAACGGTCGCTCGGCCGTGGCCTGGGTCGCACTGATTTCCATGGTTGCGTCGTTGCTCAACTGGGGATTGTCGCTGGTGTTCGGCGGTTTGCTGGTGCGTGCGCTCGCGCGTCGCACCGATTTGCGCATGGACTACCGCGCCGCCGGTGCCGCCGCTTATCTGGGGCTCGGCGCAGTCTGGGCGCTGGGGCTGTCTTCGTCGGCAGCGCAATTGCAGGCCAACCCGGCCAGTTTGCCGCCTTCGATCCTGTCGATCACCGGGATGATTCCGTTCACCCAGACGATTTTCCTGTGGCAGTCCGGCGTACTGTTGCTGGCGCTGATCGTGGTCTCGTTGATCATCGCCTACGCCACCGCTCCCGGCCCGAACTCCGCCCGTGACGCCAAGGCTTGCGGCATCGACCCAAGCTTCAGTATGCCGGCACCACAGCCACGCACCCGTCCGGGCGAATGGCTGGAATACAGCCCGATACTGACCATTTTGCTGGTGCTGCTGGCGGCCGGATGGCTGTTTCATGAGTTTTCGACTAAACCGGCGATCAGTGCGATCTCCGGCCTGAACACCTACAACTTCCTGTTCCTGATGCTCGGGGCGCTGCTGCACTGGCGCCCACGCAGCTTCCTCGATGCGGTGGCCCGTGCGGTGCCGACCACCACCGGCGTGATGATCCAGTTCCCGCTGTATGGCTCGATCGCCGCGCTGATGACCGTGGTCAAAGGCGCCGACGGCCAGACCCTCGCGCACCACATCTCGACCTTCTTCGTCAGCATCGCCTCCCACGACACCTACGCCCTGCTGATGGGCGTGTACTCGGCGATCCTCGGCTTTTTCATTCCGTCCGGCGGCGGTAAATGGATCATCGAAGCGCCGTACGTGATGCAAGTCGCCAATGACCTCAAATACCACCTGGGCTGGGCCGTGCAGATCTACAACGCCGCCGAAGCCCTGCCTAACCTGATCAACCCGTTCTACATGCTGCCGCTGCTCGGCGTGCTCGGCTTGAAAGCGCGGGACTTGATCGGGTTTTCGTTTGTGCAGTTGTTGGTGCACACGCCACTGGTACTGTTCCTGCTGTGGGCGCTGGGGACGACGCTTACATATGTGGCGCCGGTGATACCGTAGGTCACTGGTACCTGCACCGCACAACACGTGTGGAGAGGGAGCAAGTTCCCTCTCCACGATTGCCGCCGACTGTAACTTTTGGCGCCCGCCAATTGGCGCTGAAACCCGCTTGTCACCTCGCCGTCATATCTCGCTGCTAGCGTCCAGCCGAAACATACGGCAATACTTTCCCGCAAAACAGGATTCAGGATGAACGACGACAAAACCGGCAACGATGCACCACCTCCAGCAGACGACAGCCCCACCGACACCAGCCGTCGGCGCTTTCTGGGTGGTGTTGCAGTCCTGGGTGTCGGCGCGACGCTGAGTGCGTGCGGCAACAATGGCGACACGCCGGTTAAGCCGGATGAGCGGCCGCTGTCGCCTGCCGAGCTGGACAAGGCATTGCACGATCAGGTGAAAACCGTGGTGGTGATCTACGCCGAGAACCGCAGCTTCAATAACCTGTTCGGCAATTTCCCCGGTCTTGAAAAACCGTTGTCAGCGCTCAAGCCTGAGGATTATCAGCAGCGCGACCGTGACGGTAGCCTGCTGGAAACCCTGCCGCCGGCCTGGGGTGGCGTGTTGCAGATCGGTCCGCAAACTCTCGATGGCGTGACCTATCCGAACGAAACCCAATTCCAGGAACACTTGCCCAACGCCCCCTACGCCCTCAAGGGTCCGAATGGCGAAGATTTGCCGTTTGGCCTGGTGACGCGGGATCTTTGGCACGTGTTCTATCAAAACCAGATGCAGATCAACGGTGGCAAGAATGACCGTTTTGTTGCCTGGGCCGACTCGGGCGGCTTGACCATGGGGCATTACGCCCAAAGCCGTTATTCCCTGCGCCTGTGGGACGTCGCCCAGGATTTCGTGCTCTGCGATAACTTCTTCCAGGGTACGTTTGGTGGATCGTTTCTCAATCATCAATACCTGATCAGTGCCGCCGTGCCGTTTTACCCGGATGCCGTCAACTCGGTGGCCAAGGCGCAAATTGCTTCCCTGCAAAGCGATGACCCGCTCGATACGCGTCTCAAGCCGCTGGAGAAATCCCCGGCCAGCGCCATGACCGGTCCACCGCAATTCGGCCCCAGCGCCCTGACCCCGGACGGCTATGCGGTCAACACCATGGCTCCGCCTTATTGGCCGACCTGGATCCGCGATCCGGAGCGCCCGGAATACTCCAAACCCGATCTGCCCAGCGTGCTGGTGCCGCAAAACCACGAACACATCGGCGACAAGCTGTCGAAGAAAAACATCGACTGGGCCTGGTACGCCGGCGCCTGGCAGGCGACGTTGGAGCAATTCAAGGATTCGGGCGGCATTCCGAAGATCCCCAACTTCCAGTATCACCATCAGCCGTTCAACTACTTCAAGCAACTGGGCCCGGAAAACCCGGCCGAACGCAGCAAACACCTGCGCGATGGCGGTTTGGGGGATGAGTCGAGCACCAACCGGTTTTTTGCCGATGCCGAAGCCGGGAAATTGCCGGCGGTGAGTTTCTACAAACCCCAGGGCAACCTGAACATGCACGCCGGTTACGCCGATGTCGCGTCCGGTGACCGGCATATCGTCCGCGCCCTGAAAGTACTGCGCGAAAGCCCACAATGGAAAAACATGGTGGTGGTGGTCACCGTCGACGAAAACGGCGGCTGGTGGGACCACGTTGCACCGCCGCAAGGCGATCGCTGGGGCCCAGGCACTCGGGTGCCCGCGCTGGTGGTGTCGCCGTTCGCCCACAAAGGCACGGTGGATCACACGGTGTACGACACCGCGTCGATCCTGCGGTTGATCACCCGGGTGTTCCAGCTTGAGACGCTCGACGGGATCAAGCAGCGTGATACCGCAATGATTGCACGGGGTCAGAAGCCGATGGGTGATTTGAGCAATGCGTTGCATTTTCCCGGCTGATTATTTTCTGACTTGAGATCTTTTAGCGTGGGTACTAGACCTATCGGCACAAGTGGTTTCAGTATGTAACCGCCCTCGCTTCCGGGGGCTCACGCTGATAAGGATCTGAGCATGTTCAAACTCGCAGGATTGAGCCTCACCCTCGCCGCCCTTACCTTGGGCGCCACCGCCCACGCCGATACCGACCTGAAACTGGGCAGTACCGAACGGGTAACGCAGCTGTTCGCCTACCCCAACAACTGCAACGTGATTTGCTATCGCAACTGGACGCTGGAGCAAACAGTCGAGCACTACCTGACCCAAAGCGTTCAGCGGGATGGCTACACAACGGCAAAAGTCCGGGTAAAAACCGACAATAACCAGCTCTACGCAGATATCAGCGGCGTGCCAAAGGACTACGCAAAACTGCTGACTGCATTGCTCGATGCCGGGGATCTGGCCCACGCCGGCGCCAACAAGCTGAATGCCGACGGCAAGTGGGCGTACAGCTGGTACCTGTTCCTGCCCTTGGGCATGGCGCTGGAAAACCGTAAAAGCGTCGAGTTGCTGCATTTCCCACCGGACTATTCGCTGACCCAGGCCCAGGATTACCTGGAATCGAAGACCACCGACCGCTGGGCAACGTTGCTGACCGCCAACGGCATCGCCGCCGAACAAACACCGGCCTACCAGACCATCATCGATATCGCGCCGATTGCCGCCCCATCCACCGCTGGCAAGGATCTGGAAGGGGTCTATGGCTACTTCAAGGACTACCAGACCACCCTGGTCAAGCAATTCAGCCAAACCGCCGGCGGCGTGACTTTGCCGATGGTCGCGTTCGGTGCACCGGTGCGTAACTGGGTCAAGGAGCAGTATGGGCAGACCGTGGCCGTGTTGGGTCTGGCACAAATCATCCCAACCCCGGGTGTGAAGGTGCCGGTGCTGGGTTCCAACCACCCCAGTTACATCTGGTATGCGGCCGACCCGGCGAGCTATGACGGCGATCAGGCCAAGGCCGATGCAGCGGGTTTGAAGGTGATGGGCCAGGATTTGAGTGCGGCGTGCTGGCAAGCGGGAATGGGCAGCAAACCGTCCAGTGACCCGAGTACACAACTCAACACCTGCACGCAAACCTGGCAAGTGACCCAGAAAGAGAAAACCTGCGAGTTGTTCTACACCTCGATCCGCAATCTGACGCCCGAGCAAGCTGCGGCCAAGTGCTCGACCCCGGACATCAAACCCCAACTGGACCAGTTGAAGGTGCCTGCACCCGCACTGGCTGCGACTCACCTGTAATTCTGCGTTGCATGCCTGCTGTGTAAGCATTCACTTACGCAGCAGGCAGCCTCTATCTACTGTCAGATCTGACAGTAGACCCTCTGCTTCATTTGCGAGACTCTTTGAGCGTACCCATGTGCTGCAGGGCTGGCAGGACCGCCAGTCTCCGGTGGTCGCAGCGCCCAACAGACAAGGATCGTTATGAAGCCCCAGACCAAGGACAAGGCTCGTTCACAGCTGAACGAGTGCATTTACCCGTACGAAGAACTCAGCACCTGCCAAGGCTACCCCTCAAGAGCGAACTTCACGGTTATCCAGACTGACGATGGGCGCGGCGCGGCAATCACAGCACAGGACAATTACCTGCGCATCAGTCGCATCTGCCGGGTATCAGGACTACTGACCCATGCTCGCCAACTGCATACACTGCAACTGGCACCGGGTATCCACGTCTACGACCCGTTTTTTTCCGGGCTATTGCTGCATTCCTGCGACCCGAACGTCTTTCTCGACATGAGCGAACTGTGGTTATGGGCGCTGAAGGACATCGCACCCGGCAGCGTGCTGTGCATGGACTACGCCAGCACCGAAGAGAAACTGACGCGTCAGTTCGCCTGTCAGTGCGGCTCGCCCGACTGCCGTGGCTGGATCACCGGCTACGATGATCCGCCAAACGCCGAAGGTCAGAAGTTCTTGAAAAACTGCCATCGACATTGCCCCTGATGAACAGAGGCTCGCTGCTGTTTACAAGGCGCCGACCGGGCGCAAACGGTATTGCGGCGGCAATTGCTCGAAACCGCTGATGGTCGCGTTCAGGCTCTTCCAGCGACCGTCCTTGATGCCGTAAATGCAACCGTGAACCGACAGGCTCTGCCCGCGGTGCCAGGCATTTTGCACAATGCTGGTATGGCCGACGTTGGCCACTTGCTGGATCACGTTGAGTTCGCAGAGACGGTCGACCTGCTCTTCTTCAGTCGGCAATTGACCAAGCTCTTCGCGGTGCTCGTAATAAAGATCACGAATCGAGCGCAACCAGCCATCGATCAGGCCCAACTGACGGTCCTGCATCGAGGCGCGCACACCGCCGCAACCGTAGTGACCGGTGACCAGGATGTGTTTGACCTTGAGCACGTCCACTGCGTACTGAATCACCGACAGGCAGTTGAGATCGGTGTGCAGCACTACGTTGGCAACGTTACGGTGCACGAACAAGTCGCCAGGCAACATGCCCACGATTTCGTTGGCCGGTACGCGCGCGTCGGAGCAACCGATCCACAGGTATTCCGGGGCTTGCTGACGCGCCAGCTTGGCGAAAAACTCAGGATCCTCCTGCTTGATCGCATCGGCCCAACGCTCGTTGTTATCAATCAGATCTTGTAATTCGTTCATGCTCTGAAGCCTCAAAAATGGTGCGTTGCTTTGACAGACAACCGACCGTCGGGGTCACGCGGATGTTGCAGGTAGCCGAACGGAAAATACCTTGGAATCTTCAAGGGTAACGCCTGTCCACCGTATAAGCCCCCATATTATGAGGAATTTCCATGACTGATTCACGACGTCCCTATGGCGCGGTACAACCGGAGCCCATCGACGACAACGAAGACCGCATGGGCTCGATGCGCGAGCTGGATTTCGATGAAGAAGAACCCAGCGAGACAATCGGCGGTCTGACTCGCGAGCACGAGCGTGAGCAACGAATGCCCAGCGAACCCGTACGTGAAACGAGTATGACCGGGGACTCGGCCGATGATGACGAGTCCACCGATGACGACATGAGCCCGGGAAACCTGATCCGTGAAGATGGCGCCCGTGACGCCCATGAGGCCGGAGAAGGCGAACAGGCTGATTGGGACTTGAGCATTGTCGATGAGGACGAGATCGGCGGCGGCAACGGGCTGGATGAGGCTGAACTGGCGGAGCGCGATCCGATTGATGGCAATCGGTAATCCTGTGGCGCCTGAAAGACCGTCATCGCGAGCAAGCTCGCTCCCACATTTGATGGGTGTCGAACACAAACCCCGTGGCCAACATAAACCCTGTGGGAGCGAGCTTGCTCCGGGCGGCGTTCCGACGATGCTTTTAAGGCTCAATCCACCAACGTACAGGCCATGACGACTGCATCTTCACGCCCGCCCACCGCCGGGTAGTAATCGCGACGGCGACCGATTTCGTTGAAACCGTAGCGCTCGTACAAGCGAAATGCTGCGCGATTGCTGTCGCGCACTTCCAGGAAACATTCCCGGGCTTGCGCCTTGTAAGCAATCGACATCAGATGCTCAAGAAGCATCAGGCCAAGGCCGCGCCCCTGACTTTCCGGCTTGACCGTTATGTTCAGCAGATGCGCCTCATCGAGGATGATCTGCACCACGCCGTGGCCAACCTGTTGCTGACCTTCGAACATCAGCCAGATCTGGTACTTGCCCAGGCCATCAAGAAAAATCCCGCGGGTCCAGGGATGGCTGAACGCCGCGTATTCGATTTTCAGTACAGCGTCCAGGTCCGCTTCGGTCATCGGGCGGAACGATACAGCGTCACTCATTTGATTCTTTCCAGCGCGCCATCAGCCGACGCATGGCTTGCCAGACATCAGCCTTACGCTGTGGCTCTTCCATTAATAATTCCAGGCCAGGCAGCGCCCAGACCGACCCCAGGCCTTCGACCTGAAGTTCGCGATTGTAGGACTCAGCATTCGCCTCACCGGCAAAACGCACCGCCGGCAGACCGATCAACCACAGGCACACGCAAGGTGCGTCTTCCAGGCGAGCCGAAAGGAAGCCTTGAACGAAATCGCGAGCGGCTTCCGGACCTTGATCCATCGTTCCACGCACCAGCAACGGCCAGCGGACAGGTTCGCCAACAATTTGCGGGCTGTCCGGCAGGCCGGCGGCGCGCAGCATGTCCTTGAGCAGCAAATAGGCCGGGTCGCGAGTCTGGAACGCACCGCCTGTGGGTAACTCCACCAGCAGCAGGCAACGGCCGGCACGCAGCAATTGCAGGGCAAAACGCGGCGGCGGTACTTGCGGCGCCTTGGCCACGAGCGGAGCATCTTCGACGTCCTCGCCCGGCTTGCTCGCCGGGCGCACGACCGAAGGCGTTGGGCGTGGCACTTCGACCTTGACCCGCTCGGCCGGCCTGGCCACGGGCTCTACGGCAGCTTTTGCAACCTGAGCGGGCACGATCGGCGTCTCGAGCAACGGCTCTGGCGCTTCCAGCAGCTCGGGCCGCGACGGTGCGGCAAAGGGCAATTCGGTGCGCGGCAGCCAGTTGACCACCTGCATGGCGGTCAAATAGGCGCGGCGACGGGACTCGATAAGCAAAGGTCGGCCACTTGTGGATAACTAAAGTGCAGGGATTCTACCGCCCTTCGCTCAAGATCGCCCGCAGTTGATCGATAGAAAAGCGACTGTCCGTCCCGCCGATCCTCCGAGAGTGATTCCCATCGCGTGTGATGCAGTACAATCGCTGCTTTTAATCGCCAACCAGCCGGCCATTCCAATGATCGAACCCAAGCGCGTCTTGCGCGCCCTCGCCGAACACTGGGCACTTCTGGAGCCTTTGTGCGAGCACTTCGACCAAGGCACCCTGAGCCTCAACGAACTGCGCTCACAGCTGGCCGCCCAGCAACTGGACAGCACGCCACAGGACATCACCAGCCTGCTGGACGTGTGGATCCGCCTCGATATTCTGGTTCCAGTGGCCAAAAGCCCGAACCGTTTTGAACTGAACGCGCAGATTCACGACTTCCTCGCCTATCTGCGCCGTGAGCACCGCTTGGGCCTGTGCCTGGAAATCGAAGCCTACCTGCGCCATCTGGAGCGGCTGGCCGGCTACATTCAGGACGCCTTCGACATCCGTGATGGCAATGATCTGGCGCGCCAACTGCGTTTGCTCGACATGCGCGTACGCGATGTCCTGAAGAAACTCGCCAACGACGAACAGGCCCTGGTAGCTGTCGCCGAGCGGGCCAAGACCAGCGACCGGCAGATCCCGTTGCGTCAGCGTTATGCCGAAGTGTTGGCAACGTGGGACGAATACGTCGAGCCGATGATTCAGTTGGTCAACGCCGACGGCGCTTTCGAGCAAGGCGTGCGCAAGGTTGAAAACGTCCTGCTGCGCATGCTCAGCGAACAACAGCGCCTCGGCCACCTGGTCGACGACGACATGCTGTTGCGCACCCATGCGCGCATCCTCGAAATGCAGACCAGCGCCCAGTTGACCTTGCGTCACGCTCGCGAGCTGTTGCTGCCGCTGCGTGAAGAAGCCCGCCGGCACAACGCCGTGACCCGTGGCGCGGCGCTGGCGCTGTCGATGATCCGCCGCAAGGGCATCGACGCGGTGCCACAAGCGGCGATGCCGATGTTCACCCGACCGCAAAGCACCTTCCTTGGCAGTGCCAGTCAGGTCGAAGCCTACGTTTATGCACTGGCGCGTTTCGAACCAAAACCGGCGCGCTTCCCCAAAGCGCACAAGACGCAAAAAGGCGAAGCCCCACGGGCACCGCGCACCGTTCGAGAAATGCTCGAACGCTGCGAAGATGCGCTGCCGATGCCGGACTTGATGACCTGGCTGCTGGAGCAGGAACCGGACGGCGCAACCGACGAGTTGCTGTACTGGTTCTCCCGCCTGTCACGGGAAAAACGCTTCAAGCGCGAGCGTCTGGAACGCCGCGATTACCACACTCACGAGCACCTGGTCAGCCTGCGCTCCTTCGCCCTGCTCTCGGCCCGCGATGACGCGCCCGAGCATTCTGCGAGCACACCTCATGCATCTTGATCTATCCGAACTGTCTCAACTGGCGCCGATCTTTCGCGAGCTGTTCAAGGGCTACCACGTCAGCCGTCGCGATCCAGAACTGTACGCGCAGCTGTCGAACTTTCAGGACCAGTACCGCACGCTGTTCAAGGCCTTGGGGTTTGAACTGGTCTGCGATACACGCGGATTCTATTACTTCGTGCCGGACCTCGCCGCTGCGGCGGTGAACAAGACCGCCCAGCGTCTGGCGTTGTTCACCTTCATCCTCGTCGAGCACCTGGCCGACCAGGGTCGCGATCCGATCGCCGTGCTTGATGGTGGCAGCCTCGGTCGTGATGAACTGCCTTCGTTACTGGAAAAATACCGCGACCTGTTCATTCAGGCCGAAGTACAAACCCAGGAAGAGCTGGAAGAAAAGATCATGCGCCGCATGACTCAGCTGGGTTTCGCTGGCGAAGAGAACGGCATCTACCGGTTCCTGCCGCCGATGCACCGTTTCCTCGACGTTTGCCTGTCGGTCCAGCAAGACCGTGACCTGGCCGCCAGTTTGCACAGCGTGCTGCCATTGCCGGCGCCGGTGCTGATCGATGACGACAGCGACGAAAAACTGCTGCAAACCGATGACCCACTGGACCTTAGTGACTTCGAGGAAGACAGCGAAGAAGACGCGCTGGCCCGCGCCATTGCCGAAGAACAGGAGCTCGACGCATGAGCAAGGAACGTTACGGCATTCGCCGCTTTGCCCTTTTGAACACTGCGGGTTACAGCCTCGGCTTGTTCCCTCTGGAAGAGCCGCTGTCGGTCTACGGCGCGAACAACCTCGGTAAATCCGCCTCGATCAACGCCTTGCAGTTCCCGATCCTGGCGCGCATGTCGGACATGAGCTTCGGCAAGTACAGCCTGGAACAATCGCGGCGTTTCTATTTCGCCACGGACACCAGCTATATCCTGGTCGAAGTCGCCCTGCCCCACGGCCCCCACGTCATTGGCGTGGTCGGACGCGGTCCAGGCGGTGGTTTCGGTCACCAGTTCTTCGCCTACGCCGGCAAACTTGACCTGGCCCATTACCAGAAAAACGATACTTGCCTGCGCCAGAAAGAGCTGTTCACCAACCTTGAGCGCGAAGGCCTTAAAGCCTACGAACTCAAGCCGGACGAACTGCGTCGTTTGCTGGTGGGTGGCCACACGTCGGTCCCGTTGGACCTGACGCTGATCCCACTGCGCTCCACCAGCGAACAGAGCCTGAAAACCTTCCGCGCATTGTTCATCAACCTGCTGCACATGCGCGAAATCACTGCGGCCAAACTCAAGCAGTTGTTCCTCGATGCCTTCGAACACAGCCTGCGTTCCGGTAGCGTCGATTACATCGCCGCGTGCGAAGAAGCCTTCCGCGACGTGCGCCGCATGGAGCAAGACTACAACTCGCTGGTCACCGCTGGTCCGTTGGTCGAAGCACTGTCCGCCGGGGTGACTCAGCGCAACATCCTGCGCGGCAAATTGCACCGCATCTCGCCGTTGCTCGACTCGTTGCTCGGCACGTGGTCGGACTACGCCAGTGCGCGCAAGGAAGAGCTGACGATCCAGGCCGAACACTACCGCAATGAGCAGGACACGCTGCAAAACGATCAGCGCGGCGGTACTCAGGAACTGATGCGCCTGGAGCGCGAAATCACCGGCATCCAGCGCTGGCTCGGCGAGTTGTCGGTGCTCAAGCATCGCTTCGCCCTGGTCGATGACGTCAAGGTGCTTGAGCAACAACTGCTCGCTGCCAAGGACGCGCACGATGAACTGGCCGGTGCACTGGCGCAGTCCCGTCAGTTCACCGCCGAAGACCTCGAAGAGCGTCTGCGGGATCTGGAAAAACGCCTGAAGTCGGTCAAGCAGCAACTCGATCACGCCGACAACAACAGCTACGCCCGCTTGCGCGAAGAGTTCTCGCAACAGGACGTCGAACGCCTGATGCGTCTGTTCAACAGTGCGCTGTTCAGCCTGCCGCTGGGCGAACATGGCATTGCGCTGGACGAGGACGGTCAGTGGGTCAAATCCATGGAGCTGATCCTCGACGGCTTCAAAGGCGAACGCTTCGAAGTGCCGGGCCTGTCCATCGACCTGTCGCACATCGAGCCGCCGGCCCTGCAAGCGCTGGCTGATCGCGCCGCGTTGCGCGATCAGAAAGAGCGTCTGGACAAAGAACTCAAGCAACTGAAAACTCAAGCAGCCGTCGCGGCGGACCGCGCGGCCAGCAAAACCCAGACCGAAGCGCTGTACCAGCAAGTGCTGGATGCGCAAAAAGCCCTGGAAGACTTCCGTCGCTCGCAAACCCTGAGCGCCGAAGAAGGCGACAAGCTAGAACAACTGGCGCAGATGGAAGCCGCGCAGGACGAGTTGAAGCGTTCCAGCGATGCCTTCACCGAACGCGTCCAGCAACTGTCGGCCAAGCTGCAACTGGTCGGCCGGCAGATCGGCGACATGGAAGCCAAGCAACGCACCCTCGACGACGCCCTGCGCCGCCGTCAGCTGTTGCCCGCAGACCTGCCGTTCGGTACGCCGTTCATGGACCCGATCGACGATTCCATGGACAACCTGCTGCCGCTACTCAATGACTATCAGGACAGCTGGCAAGGCCTGCTACGGGTCGACGGGCAGATCGAAGCGCTTTACGCACAGGTTCGCCTCAAGGGCGTGGCCAAGTTCGACAGCGAAGACGATGTCGAACGTCGTCTGCAATTGCTGATCAACGCTTACGCGCACCGCACCGACGAAGCCCTGACCCTTGGCAAGGCACGCCGTGCCGCGGTCACCGACATCGCCCGGACCCTGCGTAACATTCGCAGCGACTACGATAGCCTTGAGCATCAACTGGCGTTGTTCAACCGCGAGATCAACAAGCGTCAGGTGTCCAACCTGCAAAGCTTCCGCATCGTGCTGGCGCCGAACAAGGAAGCCCTCAAGCATATCGACCAGATCATCCACAGCGCCGGTCAATATGAAGAAGGCGAAACCCTGTCGGTGTTCGACCTGAGCCAAAGCGCCGATCAGGACAACAAGAACGAAGAGGCCAAGGAATACCTGGCGCGTCTGGTGGCGGCGAACCACAACCAGCTCGGCCTGAAGGATCTGTTCGAGCTGGCGTTCGAAATCACCAAGGTCAACGGTCAGCCGGTGATTCACACCGACATCGATGGCGCGGCGTCCAACGGCACCACCATGACCATCAAGGCGCTGACCAACATGTACTTGTTGTTGCACTTGATGGACCGCGACCAGGCCGGGCGCGTGCGCTTGCCGTACTACCTCGACGAAGCGGCGGACATCGACGAGAAGAACCAGGCAGCCTTGCTGGAAACCAGCCTGCAACTGGGCTTCGTGCCGATCCTCGCCAGTGTGAAGCCGCAGGTCTGCGCCAGTGTCGCCATCGACCTGGAAGGTGGCAGCGGACCGCACGGTATCTACATCGACGAGGCCGACTGGAAGTACATTCGCCGGCATGACGAGGTGAAAGCGGCGGTCAAGGTTGAGTCGACCGAGCCGGAACTGGACGCGGTCTGATCCTTTCACCGGTGTGGTAACGAAAAAGGCCGCGATCCAATGGATCGCGGCCTTTTTTATGCTTGCCGTTGCGGGTTATTTGCCGAGTGAAATCTTCGGTGCCCAGACCAGCCACTCGTCCTCGAACTTATCGAACAGCGGGAACGTTTGCTCAGGTCGTGCAGGGCTACCCATACGGTCACCTTCCGGTGTGGCGAATGCAATACCGCCCTGAATCAGCGTCTCCAGCGACTCGGTCCGCACCGTTGCGCCTTTGAACAGGCCAAAGTCCAGGCCAAAGCCGCTGGTGTTCCAGAAGCGCGTTCCACTGCGTACCAACGGCGCGTACTTCGGCTCGATCAGGATATGGACCAACACGCGATCCGCAGTTTGACCCAGTTCATAGCCGGTCACCTTGCCGACGGTGATTTCACGATAAGTCACCGGCACTCCGGTTTTCAGCGAACCACGGCGAGCCGCGCTCAACACCAGACTCAACCCGGCCTCTTCCTTGGCGGACTCCGGAGGATTGGCCAGCGCCACGAAGTTCTTCTGTGGCCCAAGGTTTTTCGCAGCGGGCTGAACCTCAATGTATTGCCCAGTGACCAGGGTTTCCAGGTTGGACGTTTTGATCAGGCCCAGCTCCGGCTTGACCACCCAGAACTGGCTGCCAGCTCGGGCAATGCGCTCCGGCACTTCGGTGATGCGTGCAGTGAGCAGCACCGATTGCAGGTCATCACTGAGGTCGACGTTTTCTACCTTGCCGACGTCCAGGCCTTTGAAGCGAATCGGCGTGCCGGTGCGCAAACCGTCGGCACGATCAACCCTGATCGTGACCACCGCGCCCTTCTGGCTCGCCTCGTCACGGTTGGCGAACAAGCGGAAACGAGGAATTCGCTTCTGCAATGGTGCCGTGGCTTGCGGTGTTTCGAACGCAATACCGCCGGCCATCAGGCTTTGCAGGGATTCGCTTTTGACCTGAATCCCGCCCGTGAGGCCGCCGGTCAGGGTAATCCCGCTGGCATTCCAGAATCGCGTCGAGGCGTTGACCAGTCCTTCGTACTCTTTCTCGATGTGTACGCCGATGACCAACTGCTTTTTGGTCCGAGAGAACTGATAGCTCTGCACCGAACCGACTTTGACCTGCTTGTAGAGAATCGGGCTACCGACTTCCAGCGAACCGAGGTTTTCAGTGAACAGCACCAGGTGCAAACCTGGAGAGCGCAGATCCAGAGGCGGCGCCTTCGGCCGGGCCTCGAATTCGCGTTGCGGCGCACCACCCTTGTCGCCTGGGCGCACGGCGATATAGTTACCTTTTACCAAGGCTTCCAACCCGGTGATCCCCGCCAGCGAGATCGACGGTTTGACCACCCAGAACTGAGTCCCGGTGACCAGATAATCCTCGGCCAGTGGATCAAGGGTCAGCTCGGCCGTCGCACTGGACAGGTCCGGGTCGATCTTGAGCGCTTTCAGGTTACCAACCTGAATGCCTTTGTACATCACGGGCGTGCGGCCGGCCTGCAGGCCTTCGAAATCGCTGAGTTTGACTTTGACACGAATGCCGGCCTGAGCAGCATCGAAGTCTTCGTAGAGACGAAACGGCAAGCTAGGGTCGGTGGGTGGGCTGTCTTTGCGGTTGTCCGGCGTGGCGAAGGCGATACCGCCCGCAACGATACTGGCCAGCGACTCGCTGCGCACTTTCACCCCTGACAGGTTGGCGTCAATGCTGATCCCGCTGGCATTCCAGAAACGCGTATGTTTGCGCACCAGGTTGGCGTAAATAGGTTCGATAAAGACTTTGATCTCGACGGTGTTCTGGTCTTCAGACAGTTGGTAACTTTTCACCTGACCGACCTGAATCTGCTTATAGAACACCGGACTGCCACGGTTCAAGGAGCCCAGACGGTCAGCCTTGATGGTCAAGTGCAAGCCTGGCTTGAAGTCAGACAGCGGTGGCTCTTTGGTCAAGGCGGTGAACTTGCGGCTTGGCTCACCTTCACCCGGACTGATTGCCACATAGTTTCCGGAGACCAGCGTTTCCAGACCAGTAATCCCGGCCAGGGTGACGCTCGGCTTCACCAGCCAGAAGCGCGTACTGGTCTTGAGGTATTGCTCGACATCCTTGTTCATCTCGATGGTGGCGATAACCCCGCGGGTTTTCCCCTCGTCATCCAGCGTCAGGCTTTTTACCTTGCCGACCGGCATACCTTTGTAGACAACCTCGGTCTTTTTGGCCTGAATACCTTCGCCACTTTCAAAGCGAACCTGAACCTCAATACCGGTCTCATTGTAGGCACGCCAGCCCAGCCATCCGCCAATCATCAAGGCGATCAAAGGCAAAACCCAAATGGCCGACCAGTTCGAAGCCGGTCGAGTTTTCGCTTTAGGTAAATCAGTCATGGTCGTCGTCCGACTCCGTGTTATCCCAAATCAGTCGGGGATCGAAAGTTACTGCAGCAAGCATTGTCAAAATCACCACGCTGGCGAAGGCCACCGCACCGAGATTCGCTTCGATACTGGCAAGCCGACCAAAGTTCACCACCGCCACCAGAATGGCGATCACGAAAATATCCAGCATTGACCATCGGCCAATGAACTCGATAAACCGATACATCACGATGCGTTGTCGTGCGGACAACGGCTGACGGCGCTGCACCGAAAACAGCAGCAAAGCGATACCCACCAATTTGAAGGTCGGCACCAGAATACTGGCGACAAACACTACAGCAGCAATCGGAAACATCCCGTGCTGAACCAGGGTGATCACGCCGGACATGATGGTATCTCCTTCACCCTGTCCTAACGTGCTGACGGTCATGATCGGCAACACATTGGCGGGTATATAGAGAATCGCCGCAGTAACCAGCAACGCCCAGGTACGCATCAGACTATTGGGACGCCGTGCATGAACCAGTGCCCCACAGCGGGTGCATGTCTGCTCGTCGGTGTCCGGTTCCTGCTTGTTCAGCTCATGGCATTCGATACAAATCAGAATGCCTGCATCAATCGCCCGCATGAACATCCTCTCCTGACAACGCCTGCCAGATTTGATGAGGTGACATCACCACCTCTAGCCAGACCTGAACCAATAGCAAACTGATAAAGCACGCCAAGCCCAAGCCAACCGTTATCGAGGCAAGGTCAGCCAGTTTGACGATAGCCACCAGCACGCCCATCAAATAGACCTCGAGCATTCCCCAATCGCGTAGATGGTGATAAATGCGATAGAGCAGCAAGCCATAGCTGCGTCCAACATCAAAACGAACGCTCAGCAATACCAGCAACTGACAGAGCAACTTGAGCAGGGGGATCCCCATGCTGCACAGGAACACCACCACTGCTACGCCTTGCATTCCAGTGTCGAACAGGCCAACGACGCCACTCCAGACAGTGTCGTGCGACGACTGTCCGAGTAGATGGAGCTGCATGATGGGTAAAAAGTTCGCGGGCACGTACAACAGCAACGCGGCGATCACTAGTGCGAGGCTACGCTCCACGACATTGTGCCGGTGAGCGTAGAGCTCATAACCACAGCGCGGACATAGGGCTTTCTCACCATGAGCGAGTTGCGGCTTGCGCATCAGCAAGTCGCATTCATGACACGCCACCAAGTCGTCCAGCGGTAAATCTGACAGCCCTGGGGCGTCAACCGGATCTGGCATAAAGGGCTCAGGTTCTGAAAATAAGGGCTCTATTTTAGTGTTCTGACCGAAAAATAACTGTGCAATTTTGTTTCAATCCTGAAATGAAACTTTCCTGCGGGCAAAACAAAACCCCTACCTGCATACGCAGATAGGGGTTTCGGAATTTAATCTTGACGATGACCTACTCTCACATGGGGAAACCCCACACTACC
>NZ_JBIUVW010000050.1:0-45315 GCF_044743155.1 Pseudomonas sp. NPDC087697
GGTCCCTCCCTCGATGATCAGTCGAGAACTATCGCTCCTGACGGAGCGATAGTCGAGATACAAGGAGCTGCCGCAGGCTGCGATCTTTTGGGACAACCAACGCCTAACTGACAGGCATTAGGCAGTGCGGGTGACATCAGCGTGTAAATTCAATCGCAAGAAACGTAGTTCTTGCGTTTGAACACACAATTACTCTGAATACGTCCTCTGACACAGATGAACGATCGCCTTCAACGTCCAATGACGTCTGAAGCCCCGTCGGATCAAGGAGTCAACCCATGTCGTACGTATTCAAACTGATGAAATCCCCCGTCGGCACCCTCACGCTGGTCGCCAAGGGCAGCAAACTCTGCGCGATCTTGTGGGAAAACGAAAAGCTCGACCGGGTTCGTATCGGCCCGTCGCAGGAAGATATCCACAGCCCCGTGTTGCTGGAAGCCGAGCGCCAACTCAATGAGTACTTTGCGGGGGAGCGTGTCTGTTTTGAGCTGGAACTTGATTTTGCTGGCACCGAATTTCAGCAAAAGGTTTGGCAGGCGTTGCTGACTATTCCGTTTGGTGAGACGCGGAGTTATAGCCAGATTGCGGTGCAGATTGGGAATCCGAAAGCGGTTCGGGCTGTGGGGGCGGCTAATGGGAAGAATCCGCTCTCGATTGTTGCGCCTTGCCATCGGGTGATTGGGGCTTCGGGGAGTTTGACCGGGTTTGCGGGTGGGTTGGGGGCGAAGCAGTTTTTGCTTACGTTGGAGGGGAAGGAGACGTTGCAATTGGCGTTTTGATGGGGGGCGTTGCGCTAGTTGATCGAAGTTTCGTTAGCTGCGGGTCGCACTCGACTGCTTACGATCCAACTCCGACATTGATACAGTGCCTGCTGGTAGAGTTCGCTTGGGTGGATGAGCTACATCGCCCCGGCGGGCAGGCGAACAGTTTTGCCTTACGGTCGCTCAAAGTTCTTGAGAAGGATTCATGGAACTCATCCGTAAAGAAAGTAACCCCCTAAAGGATTAGAACGCATGTTCATGCGCAGTGTTGCATTGGGCTTATTGATACTGGGATTCAGCATTTCAGCAGCACGGGCCGAGACTATCTGCACCATTGTGGCCGACGCAAAAAACGGTGACGTTTTGCTGCAAGAGGGTGATTGCAACCGTCGCGTGACTCCTGCCTCAACATTCAAGATCGCGATAAGCCTGATGGGCTTCGACGCAGCCTTTTTGCAAGATGAACATTCTCCAACGTTGCCATACCAACCCGGTGATCCTGATTGGGGCGGAGCTGCCTGGCTGGAGCCTACAGATGCAGTTCGATGGTTTCAGTATTCTGTGGTGTGGTTCTCTCAACGCGTTACTCATGCGCTTGGAGAGGCAACGGTCAAGCGATATGCCGAGGCATTCGATTACGGGAACGCCGACCTGTCTGGTGATCCCGAAAAAAACAATGGCCTTGATCGTGCCTGGATCAGTTCCTCTTTGAAGATTTCCCCTCACGAGCAAATCACCTTTTTGAAGAGGCTGGTGAATCGCCAACTGCCAGTAAGCCCACATGCCTTTGATATGACGAACCGGATTTCGCAAATCGCCCAACGGCCCGACGGTTGGGATGTTCACGGCAAAACAGGCACGGCCTTCCCTCGAATGGAGGACGGGAGCAGCGATGAAGCTCACGGATACGGCTGGTTTGTTGGCTGGGCGACCAAGGATGAGCATTCGCTGGTTTTCGCTCGTCTAGTTCAGGACGAGCACGCACAACCCGTTCCCGCAGGGCTACGAGTACGCGATGCGTTGATGGAGCAATGGCCGCAGCTAGCGAACTCGCTAGTGAAATGAGATGACTTAGCAGTGTCCGCTGTTGACTGTGGATTCAACCTAAGAAAGGGGACAGATTTATTTGTTGCTAAGGTGGCCTGGCGAATAAATAAATCTGTCTCCTTTTTTAAAATCATCGATTTTTTGAAATCACACCACTCATGTATTGATTTAAATCGCGCAGATCCTTAATCCTCCAAGAGTACGGCGATAGCTTTACACCATTCTCTCGCAAAGTTTTTGGAATCAAGTCTCCATTTGGACGAAGTATTATCGATGATACAATAACGCCCGGATAATCATTTAGTCGTTTTTTGAAAATGGATGTTGTAAGGTCAGGTGTAGGAGGATTGCTTTTATTAGCCAATGGTCCTGTTCCTTTGAGATCTATTCCGTGGCACATGACACATCTCTGTAAATAGAGATTTTTCCCATTGGTATTATCCGCGAAGGATAGTGATGTTTGAGTTAGCGATAAAATTCCTAGCGAAGCGATGAATAATATTTTCATTTTCATTTTTCATGTGGCCTTGTTGTATAAATCAGATCTGAATCGATGGCAAACCCCGGAGGTGCCACAGCAGCACTCAACTCTCTCGATAACATTTGAACCGCGTAAGAAAGGGGACAGATTTATTTGTTGCTAAGGTGGCCTGGCGAATAAATAAATCTGTCCCCTTTTTTTCATTGTGGTACTTCTCAGTAGAAGCGTTCTTCCTGTTTCATGACGAAGATGCGTCCTATCGTCTTAGCGGAGATTGCCAAGAACAGCAGCGACAGCAATATCCCGCCAGCCATGATGTAAAAACCGGGGCGGTAGGTGTGCAGTTCGGTGGCGATGCAGTTTTTCCACGGGAACCAGCTTGAATAAAGTAGCGAGATGGACCCACCTACCTCATATTGGACATTTTTCTGATAGCGCTGGTCTATGTATTCATCTTCGTGAGCCAGGCCGCTGCGATCGGTATACCGGTAATGGATCACCTTGCCGTCTTTGTTCATGGGGATGTTTTCCAGTTGCGTCACAGTGCCAGTGGTCTCAGCGACGCTTAACTGGACTGCCACATAGATGGATCCCTCGTGCCGTGCCATCGCGGCCAATAGCAGGAATACACAGCAAGCAATGGTGAGCAGGATGACTCGGTTGTACAGGTGATCTCTTTCAGCTTCACGCGGGTAAAACATCGAACGGTCCTTCGTATAAGAGCAATTAATAGCAAATAGAGTCGGCAGCCGGGACGACAACTTTAGATTCCGCGGTCCTTCCAAGGGCCGCCCCCGATTGATTGGGAAAAAAGAGGACGGATTTATTTGCCATTGGCAGGGGTGTCATTGGGTTAACCCTTGGCCAAAAAATAAATCTGTCCCCTTTTCTATGAGACTGAGCAGTATGGCTGCTATTGGCCCAGAGTGTGTAAAAACAGATGGTTCGGTCAGCGGTACTGAGCCAATGAACTCGCTGCGGGATCTGCTAAAAATGTGCCTGAGTGAAGCTAGCGTTTTTACGTGGCTTCGGCCGAGTGCTGGCTTGAAAAATCGTTTAGTCGAACTCCACATCTGGTGCGAGTTCTGGATACTCAATTCTCATGTCTGCAAGGCATTTTTGCATGAGCTTCGCATCCCCCGGTAAACGTCTGGATAAAGTACCCCACCCTAAAATTTTCAGATGTGCGGGCATTTGGACAAGTCCCGTAATTGCGTCCCAGAAAGCATCCCAATTACAGCCATACCAGCCGGGGAATCCGAGCGCATCCCTCAAGGTGGAATGGAGTTCGTCGGAACTCGTTACCTCACCTAAGTCAATTTTTACAATCTGTAAGCGTGTCATCTTCAGCACCTCAAAAATTGTTCGCTGATGACAGGGGTAACTGAAGTCCGCCTCTGCCAGGGAGCCTATACCGCCTTGCATCTTTGCTATGATTTCCTAGGGAGCTAACTCAGGGATGGTCAATGAAACGCTTTGTAACAAAAGGGAGCGGACCACATTTTACTCAATCTCATAATCGTGGTCTGTCCCTGTATTTTTGCGTCATCCCCAAGTTTCTTTCAGTACAGAGCGAAACAGTTCGGAAAGTAACGGCTCAACCTCTTTGCGTTCGCTACGGGTCGGCTTGATAGTCTCAAGTCGATGCAGTTCACGCTCAATGAATTGCTGGATGGGCATGATCTGGGGCGATAGCCCCATCTCCGGAGACGCGCGTTTGATTGCAAGCAAGTCATCAATGGCCTCCTGGAGTCCGGGCTCTCCTTCGATGACTCCGCGCAGCTTGTCAAACTCGATGGGGGCGGGCTTATGAAACTGTTCCAGCCACCGCACCGATAACAAGGGGCGCAGTACGTAAAAATACTTTTTCAGCGGTACTTGAGGGGCCTGCAAATACCCCCTGTAGTTGGTTTTGGCCATGCTGCGATAATGGTAGATGCCACTTTCGACCGAGTACACCAGCGGCAGCAACTCCTTAGCCCGCTCGTGAAAGGATCCTGAGTGTTCGTAAGTGATGGTGGACTGCACCCACTCCACGAAGCCTGGATTGGACTTCCAGAATAGCCTCAGTGCCTTGCGCAGATCCCAGCCATTGATGTCCATGTCGTCAACGATCGGATACTCGATGACGTCGCGTTGTTCCTCAAGGCCGACAGACAAATACCATTCAGGTTTATTGACGTAGATGAAGCGTGCGTCATAGTCGCTATTCGGAGAGGCAAACCCCCAGGCGCGACTGCCTGATTCAACGGCTAAAAGCACCTTCACATCATGCTCGTTCTCAGCACGGCGAAGGCGGTCTCGAACTTCTTCCTGAACAGCCATAGAAACCATGAGCCAACTCTAATCAGATGATATTTCGATCGCACGCTACTCATTAGTGGACGGACTGTCCAGTGACTGATTTTGGCCGATTCTGTTGAAAAAGTCGGCTTCGGTTTCCACGGTAGAAAAGTGCGCATCTGAGATTGAAATCTGTGTTTTGCGCAGAAGGTTCAGGGCTCAGATTTGACGTAGCAGCGCGCAAAAAAGGCGTTTTCGCCGCTCAATGCATGGCTAGCCAGGCCGGGTCGACTTTTTCAACACAATCGGCCGAATACTGCCTGTCAGGATGGGCGGCTATCGACCCGAAGAGGATGTTGGCAATGGTAGAGGTTGACCATAGATATTGCGGCATAGCAGCATGTTAGTCGGGTCACTCTCTCGCTATTAGTTCGTTGTCAGGATGCCTATGTCTGTCGATCTTCATCAGTTGCTGGAAAGCGTAAATGACGAGCAATCCTTCATCAGATTTGTTGGGGCACTTAGCTCCGATTTCGCTCGTGAACGTTTGTTGGAAAACACCTCGCCATCATTCCCCTACGGGGCGGGGGCGTTGGGGTGGGAGAACGGTTCTGTCGACACGTTTCTTGATGCAGCGGCGTCGTGGGCAACTGCCAGCGCCAAGCGTTCCCTGACGGATGCTCCTGTGTCTAATGTATGGCAACGCTGTGCGGCTATTTTGCTCGCCGGTAAATTTTATGAGTGAACACTAGCTGGAGTGAAATGTGCTTAACGACAGATTATTGAAAACTTCTATGGGACAGATTTAATTGTTACTGCTCCCCAAAGCAGCCGGTTCAGTCCTAGGATAAGACTACAAATATCTGGGTTCTGGGAGATTTTTCCGACAGCTTTTCAAGGTTGCCGGGTGGGAAGGTATGTGGATAACCTCCGGGTGTCGCTGCCAATTCAGCGACCGGGTTTAGCGACCCGAACAGGTATAGGTGATACAGCATCCAAAAACTTTGTTTAGGAGCTTCACCATGCACAATGACACTTCCAATACCACAGAAACCCCAGGCACTTCCCCTTACGCCTCCAGCGATTCCAAAAAACTCCACGACGCCGCCGAGCGGGCGTTGGATCATTACCTCAAGCCACCGTTTGACAAGGGCAATCTGCCGGATAAACGTCCCTCCAATATCTTTGCGGTGATTCCTGATCTGGATAACGAGACGCTGTTGGCGCATGCCTCGGAAACCTTGGCGTCGGTGAATGTGCTGGCCAGTGATCTGGCGTTTGAGCTGGAAGGTACGCGTCGGCATGTGGCTCTGGCGATTCAGCAGATGATTTCGTTGGGGGAGTTGTTGGTGAATCGGGCATTGGATAGTTTTGATCAGCCGGAGGCTCCGTAGCACCATAGTGTGGCCAGGAGGGGGCAATACATTCTGTAAACCGAAGCGAGTCTGGTGTGGGAGCGGGCTTGCTCGCGAAAGCGGACTGACAGTCAACTGAGGTGTTGAATGTGATGGCCTCTTCGCGAGCAAGCTCGCTCCCACATTTGATCTTTGTTGTTTGGAGCCTTGCGTTCGCTCAACTGGCTGGCAGTAAGGCTCACTCCCTCGATTGATCATGTGCCGCCCCCGTAGGAGCTGCCGCAGGCTGCGATCTTGGCGATGGGTGGGGTTGCGGCAAGATTAAGATCAAAAGATCGCAGCCTGCGGCAGCTCCTACGAGGTGGGTGGGGGGGACAGTCTGAGCATTGATTGGGTTGTCCGGTTTGTAACAGGACAGCCATCGGCGGGGCAGGTGGGGTGTGACAGAATAGGCCGTCAATTTTTCCAGGAACGCCCATGGACGCTGCCAAACCCGCTCTGATCCGCGAAACCTTTCCCGTTGGGCCGTTGCAGTGCAACTGCACGATCATCGGTGATCCGATCACCAAGAAGGCCATCGTCGTCGATCCGGGTGGTAATCATGAGTTGATTCTGGCGCGGCTGGATGCGTTGGGGTTGAAGGTGGTGAGCATCATTCATACGCACGCGCACCTGGATCACTTTCTGGCGTCGGGCCAGTTGAAGGAGAAAACCGGCGCCACGTTGCACCTGCATAAAGAGGATCAGTTCCTTTGGGACAATCTGGAGATGCAGTGCCAGATGTTCGGGGTGCCGTACACGCCGGTGCCGTCGCCGGATCGTTGGTTGGCCGATGATGAAGAGCTGGCCTGCGGCTGTGGCGTGGCGTTGCACACGCCGGGGCATACGCCGGGTTCCATGAGCTTTTGGTTTTCCGAGGCTAAGCTGCTGATTGCCGGTGACACGCTGTTTCGTCGCGGGGTAGGGCGTACGGACTTGTGGGGCGGTGATCAAGCGACCATCGTGCGTTCGATCAAGCAGCGTCTGTACACCCTTGATGAAGAGGCGACGGTAATAACCGGACACGGTCCCGACACCCGTCTGGGCGATGAAATGCGTGAAAATCCTTTTGTGCGAGCCTGATTTTCCGGGCTATGAAACGACCTGATGGAATTTTTGCCGTAGGTCGTGTTCCAACGCCCGCACGGGTTTATTGCCAACGTCCGTTGCACCACAGAATGTAAAAGTAGGAGCTCTCCATGTTCACCTCGAGTCGTTTGATTATTGTCGCTACTGCCGTGGCCATGCTGGCTGGCTGTGCGAACCAGAACCCGTATGACAACCAGGGTCAGGCCGACGGCGGCTCTCAGGGCATGAGCAAAACCGCCAAATACGGCGGCCTCGGTGCCTTGGCCGGTGCGGTGGCCGGTGCTGCCATCAACCACAACAACCGTGGCAAGGGCGCGCTGATTGGTGCTGCTATCGGTGGTGCTTCCGCCGCCGGTTACGGTTACTACGCCGATCAGCAGGAAAAGAAACTGCGCGCCAGCATGGCCAACACCGGGGTTGAAGTGCAGCGTCAGGGCGATCAGATCAAGCTGATCATGCCGGGCAACATCACGTTCGGCACCGATTCGTCTAATATCGCTCCAAGCTTCTACCAGCCGCTGAACAACCTGGCCGGTTCGCTTAAAGAGTTCAGCCAGAACCAGATTGAAATCGTCGGCTACACTGACAGCACCGGCAGCCGCCAGCACAACATGGACTTGTCCCAGCGTCGTGCTCAAAGCGTGGCAACCTACCTGACGTCGCAAGGTGTCAGCGGTACCAACCTGTCGGCGCGTGGTGCTGGTCCGGATAACCCGATTGCCAGCAACGGTGATGTCAATGGTCGGGCGCAGAACCGTCGTGTAGAGGTCAACCTCAAGGCGATTCCGGGTCAGCAGTATGGCCAGCCTGCCCAGCAGCAAGGTCAGCAGTACCAGTAACAAACCTGACTGAACCCCAGGTGTAAAAAGCCCGCCCGATTCTCAGCAGATCGGGCGGGCTTTTTTTTTTGTTGCCTGTTAGGGCCTCATCGCGAGCAAGCTCGCTCCCACAGGGGATCTCTATTTGTCGCTGAAGGTGTGCCCACTGAAATTCAAATGTGGGAGCGAGCTTGCTCGCGATGAGGCCCTCACAGGCGCTCAATCCCTCAGCAACAAAAAAGCCCTCGGACATCACGTGTCCGAGGGCTTTTTTATGTCGCGTGAAACCTGGTTACTTCTTCAAGCCGTAATGCTCGTCGAGCATGCCAGGAGAGTTTGGCATTTTCGGCGCGTAATCGCGTGGCGGCTCCTGATTGCGTGGCGGCGTCAGGCGTTCCCGTGGGGCTTGCACGGCAACATCGGCGTGCAGGGCGGCCAGCAGGCGTTGGCGAGTCTGTTCGTCCAGGGCCAGGCGGTTGGCACCCTCGGCGAGGTGGTCTTGCACTTCCTGATAGCTCTGAGTGAGCTTCTTGACCAGCGTTGCGGTGCTGTTGAAGTGGGTAACCACTTCATTCTGATAGCTGTCAAAACGTTCCTGAATGTCATCCAGCTGACGTTGCGTGCTGCTAGGCGCGGCATTCGGCAGAAGGCGGGCAACCAGGAATCCAATGGCGACACCGGCAACCAGGGCAAGAGTCGGCAACAACCAAACTAAGAGCGAGTGTTCCACGAGTCCTTCCTCTATAAACGGCTTTGCTTTACGTTAACGGCTCGGACCTGCGCTGTATACCGCGACGAGATCGCAATCATGCCAGGCACAGACTTTTAGCTAGACGAGTCGACCCTTCGAGAGGTCACGGAGTTCCTTCCTTGCTTATGCGTGAAACCCCTGTATTGATTGATGGCCCAGTGGGCCAACTGGAAGCCTTGTACCTGGACTCCCCCGAGCCACGTGGCCTGGCGCTGATTTGCCACCCCAATCCGGTGCAGGGCGGCACCATGCTCAATAAAGTCGTTTCGACCTTGCAGCGCACCGCCCGTGACGCCGGTTTGATCACATTACGTTTTAATTACCGTGGCGTCGGCGCCAGCGCCGGCACGCATGACATGGGCACCGGCGAAGTCGACGACGCACAAGCCGTGGCTGAATGGTTGCGCGCCAGGCACCCTGAATTGCCAATGACCCTGTTCGGTTTCTCCTTCGGTGGTTTCGTCGCGGCCAGCCTCGGCGGACGCCTGGAAGCCAAGGGCGAACAGCTCAAGCATTTGTTCATGGTCGCGCCTGCGGTGATGCGTCTGGGCGATCAGGATCCGTTGCCGCAGCATGGCGAACTGACACTTATCCAGCCAGAAACCGACGAAGTCATCGATCCGCAGCTGGTTTACGATTGGTCTGACACCCTCGATCGCCCCCATGAGCTGCTGAAAGTGGCAGAATGCGGACACTTTTTTCACGGCAAGCTGACCGATCTCAAGGATCTGATCCTGCCGCGCCTTTCGAATTGATTGCAGTCTGATAAGCGATTACCCATGACTACTCGTACGCGCATCCTCACCGGCATCACCACCACCGGCACCCCGCACCTGGGCAACTACGCCGGCGCGATCCGTCCGGCGATCCTCGCCAGCCGCGACAGCAATGCCGATTCGTTCTACTTCCTGGCCGATTACCACGCCCTGATCAAGTGCGATGACCCGCTGCGCATTCAGCGCTCGCGTCTGGAAATCGCTGCGACCTGGCTGGCCGGTGGTCTGGATGTGGATCGGGTAACGTTTTATCGCCAGTCCGACATCCCGGAAATCCCCGAGCTGACCTGGCTGCTGACTTGCGTCGCCGCCAAAGGCCTGCTGAACCGTGCGCACGCCTACAAGGCGTCGGTGGACAAGAACGTCGAAACCGGTGAAGACCCGGACGCCGGTATCACCATGGGCTTGTACAGCTATCCGGTGTTGATGGCGGCGGACATTCTGATGTTCAACGCGCACAAGGTCCCGGTCGGTCGCGATCAGATCCAGCACGTGGAAATGGCTCGAGACATCGGCCAGCGCTTCAACCACTTGTTTGGCCAGGGCAAAGAATTCTTCACCATGCCGGAGGCGCTGATCGAAGAAAGCGTCGCCACGCTGCCGGGCCTCGATGGCCGGAAGATGTCGAAAAGCTACGACAACACCATTCCGTTGTTCTCCAGCGCCAAAGAGATGAAGGACGCGATTTCGCGGATCGTCACCGATTCCCGTGCGCCGGGCGAAGCGAAAGATCCGGACAATTCGCACCTGTTCACGCTGTTCCAGGCTTTCGCCACCCCGGCGCAGTCCGCCGAGTTCCGCAGCGAACTGTTGCAGGGCCTGGGTTGGGGCGAGGCGAAGAATCGTCTGTTCCAACTGCTCGACAACGAACTGGGCGAGTCCCGCGAGCGTTACTACCAGTTGATCGAGCGCCCGGCAGATCTCGAAGACATGCTGCAGCACGGTGCCAAGAAGGCCCGCGCCGTGGCCACGCCGTTCCTCAACGAACTGCGTGAAGCGGTCGGCCTGCGCTCTTTCGTCAATCAGACGCAAGTCGCGACTACTACCAAGAAGAAAGCCGCGAAAGCCGCGCGTTTCGTCAGTTTCCGTGAAGACGACGGCAGTTTCCGTTTCCGTCTGCTGGCCGCTGATGGCGAGCAACTGCTGCTGTCGCGTAACTTCGCTGACGGCAAAACCGCAGGCCAGGTGACCAAACAGCTGCAATCCGGCCAGGCGCTGGACGTTCGCAGTGAAGACCTGAGCTTCAGCGTCTGGCTCGAAGGCGAATGCGTCGCCGACAGCCCGGCCTTCGCTGACAGCGCTGCGCGGGATGTCGCCATCGACACCTTGCGGGTTGCTCTGACGCCTGTTCAGGAATAATCAACGGCTCGGTCCGACTAAGGGCTGATTGCCATTCTCAAGGGCCGTCGCTACAGTGACGGCCCGTTTTTGTTGCCTTGCTAACGAATTATGACGCCCCTAGAACGATATCAAGCTGATCTCAAACGTCCGGAGTTCTTCCATGACGCCGCCCAGGAAACCGCTGTGCGTCATTTGCAGCGTCTGTACGACGACTTGGTCGCGGCCTCGCAGAGCAAACCGGGCCTGCTCGGCAAGCTGTTTGGCAAAAAGGAGCAGGCGCCGGTCAAGGGCCTGTACTTCTGGGGCGGCGTAGGTCGCGGCAAGACTTACCTGGTCGACACCTTCTTTGAAGCGCTGCCGTTCAAGGAAAAGGTCCGCACTCACTTCCACCGCTTCATGAAGCGCGTGCACGAAGAGATGAAGACCCTCGGCGGCGAGAAAAACCCGCTGACGATCATTGCCAAGCGCTTCTCCGACGAAGCGCGGGTGATCTGTTTCGATGAGTTCTTCGTGTCCGACATTACCGACGCGATGATCCTCGGCACCTTGATGGAAGAGCTGTTCAAGAACGGCGTGACCCTGGTCGCGACCTCGAACATCGTGCCGGACGGTCTGTACAAGGACGGTCTGCAACGTGCGCGTTTCCTGCCAGCCATCGCGCTGATCAAGCAGAACACTGACATCGTCAACGTCGATAGCGGCGTCGACTACCGTCTGCGTCACCTTGAGCAAGCCGAACTGTTCCACTTCCCGCTTGACGATGCGTCCCACGAGAGCCTGCGCAAAAGCTTCCGCGCACTCACACCGGAATGCACGCAAGCGCTGGAAAACGATGTGCTGATCATCGAGAACCGTGAGATCCGTGCCGTGCGTACCTGCGACGACGTGGCCTGGTTCGACTTCCGCGAACTGTGCGACGGCCCGCGTAGCCAGAACGACTACATCGAACTTGGCAAGATTTTCCACGCCGTGTTGCTCAGCGGTGTGGAGCAGATGAGCGTCACTACCGACGACATCGCCCGACGTTTTATCAACATGGTCGACGAGTTCTACGATCGTAACGTCAAGCTGATCATTTCCGCCGAAGTCGAGCTCAAAGACCTCTACACCGGCGGTCGCCTGAACTTCGAGTTCCAGCGCACCCTCAGCCGTCTGCTGGAAATGCAGTCCCACGAGTTCCTGGCGCGGGCGCACAAGCCGTAACGGTCTACATGAGGCGTGGCTTCGTTCTAACCCCTCCGTAGCAGCTGCCGAGCCCGCGAGGCTGCGTTCGAGGACGAAGTCCTCGCCAATCCTGTGTACGCGGTTTGCCTGAAGGAACGCGTTGCTTGATTCGGCGACTGCTTCGCAGCCGAACGCAGCCTCGCGGGCTCGGCAGCTGCTACGGAAGCAGTCCTGTATATTGCTGTCCATGGGGCAGCCGCGCCCTCATTGAATATTCGGGATCTGAAATTCCAGCAGGTCTCCGTCGTTCGGGATCAGCAGGCGCGACTCGATGCCGGCCTGTCGGGCTGCACTGGCCAGTGACGTACGTGTCACGGGGCAGTGGCTCAGCGCTTCCAGGTGATTGGCGACGACTGTGCCCGATGACTGCTGAGTGAAGGCAAGCACCTCATCAATCCCCATGATGATGTCCCCACCCAAATCGAATCGTGCGCCGCCAGCCGGCACCACAGAAACATCTGGGCGGTGCAGCGCAACGAACGCCTGAACGGCGGGCGTGAGCAGCGTATCGCCAGTCAGGTAGAGGCTGGGTTCGCCGGGCATTTCAATCAAATAACCCACGCCATGCTCCATCATCTTGCCTACCAGTCCCCGGCCATGGGTGCAGCGAATCGTGCGGATCTGCCCGTCGAAGAAGGCGCTCGGTTGCTCGTGTTCGGCCGGTAAAGGCTGAACGTTCAAGTCATGCTCGGCCAAATGGGTGGCGTCGTGCGGCGTGCAGATAACCGGAATCCGCCTGTCGCGCAGCCACTTCTTTGCGGCGCGATCCAGATGGTCGAAGTGTCCTTTCTGGCAATGGGTGATCAGGCAGTGGGTGACGGACTCCAGTGCGGCCGTTGCCGAGTCGGGTAATTCGACCAGTGGGTTACGGTCTCGTGCGCTGAATATACGCAAGGGCGGAAGCGCGTGTTTTCGCGCCAGCATCGGGTCGATCAAAATTCGATGGGGGCCGAGTTCCACAATAATCGTCGCGTTACGGAGCTGATGGATCTTCATGGCGATACCTCTGGGAAGAGGCGCCATTGTCTCCAGTCGGGTTACGCCACAGAATGGCAGGCTCAGACATAATTAATTCGATTTCAGCCATGCCCCCACGCCTTCGAATCGGTTTGCTTCTTTTCCCTCGCTGCATGCCGGCGGGGTTGTTCGCTTTTGCCGATTTGTTGCACGCGGCCAATCGTCGAGCCTCGAGTACGCTCTTTGACACGCGCTTCGTTGCAGTGCAGGCCGGTACGGTTGAATGCGCTCAAGGTCTATCGTTACAGGTGGACAGCACACTGGCGGAGGCTCATTTTGACGCGCTGTTGATCCCCGGTTTCTGGGCCGAGTCAGCCCGGCAGGTCGAGGATACGCTGGCCGCGAATACCTCCTTGGTAGCCGTTTTGTCGGCGCGTTCGAAAAAGCAGCAGCTGTGGAGTTATTGCAGTGGGGTTTGTCTGTTGGCCGCGAGCGGGAAGCTGGACGGCCAGCAGGCGACGGTGACATGGTGGTTGGCAGACGCGATGGCGCAGCGCCATAAGGCCGTGAAGTGGCAAAGCGAGCGTCACTGCATCATTAACCCGCTGACGGCGACCGCGTCCGGTGTAAACGGTTACTTGCCCATCGCTCAGGCCTTGATTGAGCGGTATGTCAGCCCGGAGGTCTTTCGCGACCTTACCCGGCTGATGGTCCTTGCGCGTCCGGCCCAAGCGCATAGCGCCTTTGCGGCCATGAGCCTGATTGAGCAGTCGAGCAATCTGCTGCGCCAGCTGCATGCGCTGGTTGAGCAGTTGCCGGCCGAACAGATAACCGTGCAGCGGTTGGCAGAGCTGCTCGGCATGTCCGAGCGCACCTTGTCTCGTAAGGTGAGCAGTGAAACCGGCATTGCCGTAGCGACCTATGCTCGCTGTATCAAACTGAATCAGGTCAGCGAACGCCTGATCCTCACGTCTGCAGCGGTCAATACGATCAGCGCTGAGCTGGGTTTCAGCAGCGACTCCAACCTGCGGCGTATGTTCAAGGAGCTGACAGCGTTGACTCCGCTGGAGTATCGGCAGCGGTTCGGGCGGTATTGATGGGTAGGGCGGGATGCCGGACTCGAAGGTGAATACCTTGGAAAAAGGGCCTGCAATGCAGACCCTTTTTTATACGCTGAAGATCCCTGTGGGAGCGAGCTTGCTCGCGATAGCGGTGTGTCAGTTACATCAATGCTGGATGTGCCGCCGTCATCGCGAGCAAGCTCGCTCCCACAGTTGATTTGTGTTGGGTTCTCGGCCTACGCCGCTTGCTGAAACTGCTGCCGATACTGGTTTGGCGACAACTCTGTGTGCTGGCGGAACAGCCGGGCGAAGAAACTCGCGTCGTCGTAGCCGACTTCGTAGCTGATGGTCTTGATGCTCTTGCGGCTGGCGGACAGCAGGCCCTTGGCGGTTTCGATGCGCAGCCGTTGCAGGTAGTGCAGCGGTTTGTCGCCGGTGGCGGTCTGGAAGCGGCGCATGAAGTTGCGGATGCTCATGCCGTGCTCGCGGGCGACGTCTTCGAAGCGGAACTTGTCGGCAAAATGCTCTTCGAGCCAATGCTGGATCTGCAGGATGATCACATCCTGGTGCAGCTTCTGCCCGCCGAAGCCGATGCGGCCGGGCGAATAGCTGCGCTGCACTTCATACAGAATGTCGCGGGCCACGGCCTGGGCCACGTTGGCCCCGCAGAAGCGCTCGATCAAATAAATGTAGAGGTCGCAGGCTGACGTGGTGCCACCGGCGCAGTACAGATTGTCGGCGTCGGTCAGGTGCTTGTCCTGATTGAGCTGAACGTTAGGGAAGCGCTCTTCGAAGGCGTTGAAGAAGCGCCAGTAAGTGGTCGCTTCCTTGCCATCGAGCAGGCCGGCCTCGGCGAGCCAGAACACTCCGGTGGCTTCGCCGCAGAGCACCGCACCGCGTGCGTGTTGCTCGCGCAGCCACGGCAGCACCTGTGGATAACGTTTGCAGAGCGTCTCGAAATCGTCCCAGAAGGCTGGAAGGATGATGATGTCGGCGTTTTCCAGGTCGCCGTCCACCGGCAAGATCACATCGCTGAAGCTGTTGACCGGTTTGCCGTCGGGACTGACCAGGCGGGTTTCGAACGCCGGAGTCAGGCCATGGCCCAGTTGTTTGCCGTAACGCAGGCTGGCCAGATGGAAGAAATCCTTGGCTTGCATGAGGGTGGAAGCAAAAACCCGGTCGATAGCCAGGATGCTGACGCGCCGCAAGGGCGTGGAGAGTTGGATAGACATATTCAATTTATTCTTATAGGGGAAAGTGGTCACCAAGCGGCTGGATCGTCTTATTTTTTGTCTGATGTGTCCAGTGTCCTGTTATGTACTGGAGGCTTAGGCTCTGGGATTCATTTGCGACCCACAATAACCACAGGTGCCCCGATGATCCCCAGAACCTTGTTCAGTTCCGAGCACGAACTCTTTCGCGACAGCGTACGAACCTTCCTCGAAAAAGAGGCCGTGCCGTTTCATGCGCAGTGGGAGAAACAGGGCTACATCGACCGCAAACTGTGGAACAAGGCAGGGGAGGCGGGGATGCTCTGTTCGCACCTGCCGGAAGAGTACGGCGGGTTCGATGCGGACTTCCTCTACAGTGTGGTGGTGATCGAAGAGGTGGGGCGACTGGGGTTGACCGGTATCGGTTTTTCCCTGCATTCGGACATTGTGGCGCCGTACATCCTGCATTACGGCAGCGAAGCGCTGAAGCACAAATACCTGCCGAAGCTGGTCTCGGGCGAAATGGTCACCGCGATTGCCATGACCGAGCCAGGCGCCGGCTCCGACCTGCAAGGGGTGAAAACCACCGCAGTGCTGGATGGCGATGAATATGTGATCAACGGTTCGAAAACCTTCATCACCAACGGCTACCTCGCGGACCTGGTGATTGTCGTGGCCAAGACCGATCCCAAGGCCGGCGCCAAGGGCACCAGTCTGTTTCTGGTGGAAGCGAACACCCCGGGTTTCGAAAAGGGCAAGCGCCTGGAGAAGGTCGGCATGAAGGCGCAGGACACTTCCGAGCTGTTCTTCCAGGACGTTCGTGTGCCCAAGGAAAACCTCTTGGGGCAGGCCGGGATGGGGTTCGCCTATCTGATGCAGGAATTGCCGCAGGAGCGTCTGACGGTCGCCATCGGCGGTTTGGCCTCGGCTGAGGCGGCGTTGCAGTGGACTCTGGATTACACCCGCGAGCGCAAGGCGTTCGGCAAGGCGATTGCGGACTTTCAGAACACCCGTTTCAAATTGGCGGAGATGGCCACGGAGATTCAGATTGGCCGGGTCTTCGTTGACCGCTGCCTGGAGCTGCACCTGCAAGGCAAGCTCGACGTGCCGACGGCGGCGATGGCCAAATACTGGGGCGCCGATCTGCAATGCAAGGTGCTCGACGAGTGCGTGCAGCTGCATGGCGGTTACGGCTTCATGTGGGAATACCCGATCGCCCGAGCCTGGGCGGATGCGCGGGTGCAGCGGATTTATGCCGGGACCAATGAAATCATGAAAGAGATCATCGCGCGGTCGCTTTGACTTGGGGTGACTGGTCGGGCGCCATCGCGAGCAAGCTCGCTCCCACATGGGTTCTATGTATGACCACGTGTTTGTGATCGGCATAGGCTCTTGTGGGAGCGAGCTTGCTCGCGATTGTTTCTAAAGAACGATCAAGGCGCCGGGTTCGGGTGATCCTTGTGAATCGCCTCAATCCCCGCCAGCACTTCATCCGACAGTTTCAGATCGAAACTGGCAATGTTGCTGTCCAGCTGTTCCAGCGTCGTCGCGCCAATGATGTTGCTGGTAACGAACGACTGCTGGGTCACGAACGCCAGGGCCATTTGTGCCGGGTCCAGGCCGTGTTCACGGGCCAGCGCCACGTAACGGCTGCATGCGGCTTCCGACTGTGGGTTGAAGTAGCGGCTGAAGCGGCTGTAAAGGCTCAAGCGACCTTTCGCCGGGCGCGCCCCACCTTCGTACTTGCCCGAGAGAAAACCGAACGCCAGCGGCGAATAGGCGAGCAGCCCGCATTGTTCGCGGATGGCGATTTCCGACAGGCCGATTTCAAAGCTGCGGTTGAGCAGGTTGTAGGGGTTCTGGATCGACACTGCACGCGGCCAGCCACGGGCTTCGGCCAGCGCGAGAAAGCGCATGGTGCCCCACGGCGTTTCGTTGGACAGACCGATGTGGCGGATCTTGCCGGCCTTGACCTGCTCGTCCAGCGCTTCGAGGGTGTCCTCAAGCGGGGTCAGGTTGGCTTCGATCTTGTGTTTGTAGCCCAGCTGACCGAAGAAGTTGGTGCTGCGTTCCGGCCAGTGCAACTGATAGAGGTCGATATAGTCGGTCTGCAAGCGCTTGAGGCTGGCATCGACGGCTTCAGTGATGTGCTGGCGATTGTGTCGCAGGTTTTTATCGCGAATGTAGTCGATGCCATTGCCGGGGCCGGCGATCTTGCTCGCCAGAATCCAGTCGGCGCGATCGCCGCGGGTCTTGAACCAGTTGCCGATATAACGCTCGGTGCTGGCGTAGGTTTCGGCCTTGGGTGGCACCGGATACATCTCGGCGGTGTCGATGAAATTGATCCCGGCGCTCTTGGCCCGTTCAATCTGTGCGAAGGCCTCTGCCTCGCTGTTTTGCTCGCCCCAGGTCATGGTCCCGAGGCAGATTGCACTTACGTTCAGATCGGTACGGCCCAGCTGTCGATAGTCCATCGGGTAGTCCTTGGAGGAAAACAATCATAAAAGCAGGTTGAATTTTTTTTCGCAATCTGCATAATTGCGCACCTCTTTCTGCAGTGGAAGTGATGCGCCGCCTGCCGAAGAATCTTGCCGTTGAACGGACGCGCCGACCCGAGCCCCCGATAGCGTCTGTACCCGGCTGCCTTTGACTTGTCAAAGTACGCACTATTCAGTAAGATCCGCCGTCTAAATTTACAGGGCGGCCCCTGAGGCTATAAAGAATGAAAACTTTTACTGCTAAACCGGAAACAGTAAAGCGCGACTGGTTTGTCGTCGACGCTGCTGGTCAGACCCTGGGTCGTCTGGCCACCGAGATCGCGAGCCGTCTGCGTGGCAAGCACAAGCCTGAGTACACTCCTCACGTTGACACCGGCGACTACATCGTCGTTATCAATGCCGAGCAGATTCGTGTAACCGGTGCTAAAACCACCGACAAAATCTACTACTCCCACTCCGGTTTCCCGGGCGGCATCAAGTCGATCAACTTCGAAAAGCTGATCGCTAAAGCCCCTGAGCGCGTGATCGAGACCGCGGTCAAAGGCATGCTGCCTAAGAACCCGCTGGGTCGCGACATGTATCGTAAGCTGAAAGTCTATGCGGGCGCTGCACACCCTCATACTGCTCAGCAGCCCCAAGAACTGAAGTTTTAACGGAATAGTTCATTATGTCGGCGCCGCAAAATTACGGCACTGGCCGTCGCAATACCGCAACCGCACGCGTTTTCCTGCGTCCGGGTACTGGTAACATCTCCATCAACAACCGTTCCCTGGAAAATTTCTTCGGTCGCGAAACTGCCCGCATGGTAGTTCGTCAGCCGCTGGAATTGACTGAGACTGTCGAGAAGTTCGACATCTACGTCACCGTGATCGGTGGTGGTGTAAGTGGTCAAGCTGGCGCAATCCGCCACGGTATCACTCGCGCTCTGATGCAGTACGACGAAACTCTGCGCGGTGCTCTGCGCAAAGCTGGCTTCGTTACTCGCGATGCACGTGAAGTTGAACGTAAGAAAGTTGGTCTGCGTAAAGCGCGTAAGCGTCCGCAGTACTCGAAGCGTTAATTCGCTTTCGCGTTCAAAGCGCCCAGTCTCCTCGCGGAGCTGGGCGTTTTTTTTGCTCGAAGATTTATGGTGTGACAACTTGCCACATTCGTAGAGCCCCTATACTACAAGGCTTGGCGCTGAGCCCGGGTGGTAATTACCTTGTCAGAACTGGGGCTTTTCATTACCATTCTGCAAAATTTTTATAAGTTCAGATTTTTACTTAGTAGATGCCTGATTTAACAGGCCACAAAGCTGATGGGAGAGGACTGAATGAGCAATGACGGCGTGAATGCAGGCCGGCGTCGCTTCTTGGTAGCAGCCTCATCCGTGGTGGGTGCTGCAGGAGCGGTGGGGGCTGCGGTCCCGTTCGTGGGGTCATGGTTTCCCAGTGCCAAGGCGAAAGCCGCAGGTGCACCGGTGAAAGTGAATGTCAGCAAAATCGAACCAGGTCAGCAAATGATTGCTGAGTGGCGCGGTCAGCCGGTATTCATCGTCCGCCGTACCCAGGAGATTTTGGGGAATCTCACAAAGATCGAGGGTGACCTCTCTGATCCAGACTCCAAGAATTCGGTACAACCGACTTACGTGGACCCCAAAACGCGTTCGATCAAGCCAGAAGTTCTGTTGCTGATCGGTATTTGCACGCACTTGGGTTGCTCGCCAACCTTCCGTCCAGAAGTAGCGCCTGCGGATCTTGGTCCGAAATGGGTAGGTGGTTATTTCTGCCCTTGCCACGGTTCCCACTACGATCTGGCTGGCCGCGTCTTCAAGTCGCAACCCGCGCCTTTGAATCTGCCAGTTCCCCCGCATTCCTATGAGTCGAACGACATTATTGTCATCGGCGTCGATACGGAGAAAGCGTGATGAGCAAGTTCATGGATTGGGTTGATGCGCGCTTTCCCGCCACCAAAATGTGGGAAGACCATCTCAGCAAGTACTACGCCCCGAAGAACTTCAACTTCTTCTATTTTTTTGGCTCCCTGGCGCTGTTGGTTCTGGTTAACCAGATCGTAACCGGCGTCTGGCTGACCATGAGCTACACCCCGTCGGCGGAAGAGGCATTCGCCTCCGTCGAATACATCATGCGCGACGTCGAGTACGGCTCGATCCTGCGTCTGCTGCACTCCACCGGCGCTTCGGCGTTCTTCATCGTGGTTTACCTGCATATGTTCCGTGGCTTGCTCTACGGTTCGTACCAGAAACCGCGTGAGCTGGTGTGGGTGTTCGGCATGCTGATCTACCTGGCACTGATGGCTGAAGCCTTCATGGGCTACCTGCTGCCGTGGGGTCAGATGTCCTACTGGGGCGCCCAGGTGATCATCTCGCTGTTCGGTGCGATCCCGGTCATCGGTAACGACCTGACCCAGTGGATCCGTGGTGACTACCTGATTTCGGGCATTACCCTGAACCGCTTCTTCGCCTTGCACGTCGTGGCCTTGCCGATCGTGATTCTCGGTCTGGTGGTGCTGCACGTTTTGGCATTGCACGAAGTCGGTTCGAACAACCCGGACGGCGTGGACATCAAGAAGCACAAAGACGAAAACGGCGTACCGCTGGACGGCATTGCCTTCCACCCGTACTACACCGTGAAAGATATCGTCGGCGTGGTGGTGTTCCTGTTCATCTTCTGCTCGATCGTGTTCTTCTTCCCGGAAATGGGCGGTTACTTCCTCGAGAAGCCGAACTTTGAAGTGGCAAACGCCTTCAAGACCCCGGAACACATTGCCCCGGTCTGGTACTTCACCCCGTTCTACGCGATTCTGCGTGCGATTCCGGACAAGCTCATGGGCGTGGTTGCCATGGGTGCTTCGATTGCCATGCTGTTCGTCCTGCCCTGGCTTGACCGTAGTCCGGTGAAGTCCATGCGCTACAAGGGCTGGCTGAGCAAAATCTGGCTCTGGGTGTTCTGCATCTCCTTCGTGATTCTTGGCTGGCTGGGTGTCATGGCGCCTACCCCGGAACGTACGTTGCTGTCGCAGGTCTGTACCTTCCTGTACTTCGCCTACTTCATTCTGATGCCGTTCTACACCAGGCTCGAGAAGACCAAACCGGTTCCGGAAAGGGTGACTGGCTGATGAAAAAGCTATTTGCTGTACTGATTCTTGCTGCTTTGCCTGTCTTGTCCTTCGCGGCCGAGCATGGTGGTCCAGAGCTGGAAAAAGTCGATATCGACGTCTCCGATAAAGCTGCAATGCAAGATGGCGCACGTACGTTCGCCAACTACTGCATGGGCTGCCACAGTGCCAAGTTCCAGCGCTATGAGCGCGTTGCCGACGATCTGGGGATTCCTCATGATCTGATGCTGAAAAACCTGGTGTTCACGGGCGCCAAGATCGGTGACCACATGAGCACCGGCATGCAGCCGGCAGACGCCAAGGCCTGGTTTGGCGCCGCGCCGCCTGACCTGACGCTGGTGGCTCGCGTTCGTGGGACTGACTGGCTCTACAGCTACCTGCGGTCTTTCTATGAAGACCCTTCGCGCCCTTGGGGTGTGAACAACAAAGTGTTCCCGAACGTCGGTATGCCTAACGTTCTGGTCGGCCTGCAGGGTCGTCAGGTGGTAGGCTGCAAACAAGTTCAAATCGTCGAAAACGGTAAGAAGCAGTATGATCCGCTGACCGGCACGCCGCTGACTCATGAAGCGTGCGATCAGCTGACCATTGTGCCGAAAACTGGTGCGCTGAACGAAGAGCAGTTCGACGAGAAGGTCAAGAATCTGGTGACCTTCCTGGCCTATTCGGCCAACCCGGTGAAGCTGCAGCATCAGCGCATCGGTACCTATGTGTTGCTGTACCTGGCGTTTTTCTTCGTATTCGCTTACTTGCTCAAGCGTGAATACTGGAAAGACGTGCATTGATAAAGCGTTAAGCAATTGCTGTTAATCGCGCGCGCCCAAGGGCGTCTCTGAACGTGTAACGAGTCTGGTCATCCAGGCGTTACGGGAGGCGCCCTCTGGGCGCGCTCGTTTTTCCGCTCCCGATAATTTCAACAAGCGAGGAGGACCGCCATGGGCGTGACCAATCGGTTGGCCTGTTACTCCGACCCCGCCGACCACTATTCCCACCGAGTGCGCATCGTACTGGCAGAGAAGGGTGTCAGCGCCGAGATCATCAGTGTGGAGGCGGGCCGTCATCCGCCAAAACTGATCGAAGTGAACCCTTACGGCAGCTTGCCCACCCTGGTCGATCGTGACCTGGCGTTGTGGGAGTCGACCGTGGTGATGGAATATCTGGATGAGCGTTACCCGCATCCACCTTTGCTGCCGGTTTATCCGGTGGCGCGTGCCAACAGTCGTCTGCTGATTCACCGTATTCAGCGTGACTGGTGTGTGCTGGTGGATCTGATTCTGGATTCGCGGACCAAGGAGCCGGCACGTGTGCAGGCTCGCAAGGAATTGCGTGAAAGCCTGACTGGCGTTTCGCCGCTGTTCGCCGACAAGCCGTTTTTCTTAAGTGAGGAACAAAGTCTGGTGGATTGTTGCCTACTGCCAATACTCTGGCGTTTACCGATTATGGGTATTGAACTGCCGCGGCCTGCCAAGCCGCTGCTTGATTACATGGAGCGCCAGTTTGCGCGTGAGGCTTTCCAGGCGAGTCTGTCTGGTGTCGAACGCGATATGCGCTGAGGCTTAAGGAGCCGCTATGAACTCCAGTCGACCTTATTTGGTCCGCGCGCTCTATGAGTGGATTGTGGACAACGATTGCACCCCGCACATGCTGGTCAATTCCGAGTATCCGTCGGTGCAGGTGCCGCAAGGCTTTGCCAGTGACGGACAGATTGTCCTGAACGTATCGCCTGCGGCGGTACGCCATCTGCACATGGACAACGATGCGGTCAGTTTTGAGGGGCGCTTCGGTGGCGTGCCGCATACGCTGTACGTGCCTATCGCTGCGATCCTAGGCATTTACGCCCGGGAGAACGGTCAGGGCATGGTGTTCGATCTGGAATCGCCTATGGATGACGAGGAAGAGATCGAGCCGGATGATGATCTTCCGCCACCCGACGGCGAGCCACCGCGTCCTAGCGGCCGGCCAAGCTTGAAGGTAGTGAAGTAATAAAAAAGGCGATCCGAATGGATCGCCTTTTTTGTGCCTGCTCTTCGGTACGTCGATACCTCGGTACGCCTGTAGGAGCAAAGCTTGCTCGCGATGGCGGCCTCAAGGACGCCATCGCCGGCAAGCCGTGCTCCTACAGAGGGAGGGCGGCAGGTATCAGTCGATGTACTCGAACAGTTTCACAATCTTCTGTACGCCGGAAACGCCCTGCACCAGATTGGTGGCCTGGTCGGCTTCCTGCTTGGTCACAAGACCCAGCAAGTAGACGATGCCGTTCTCGGTCACGACCTTGATGCGCGAGGCAGGGATGCTGTTGTCGGTGAGCATCTGGGTTTTGATCTTGGTGGTCAGCCAGGCATCGTTATTGCGGGCCAGTATCGACGAAGGCTGCATCACTTGCAGTTCGTTGTGTACGGTCTTGACCCGCTGAACCGCAGCAGCGGCTTGCCCGGCCAGTTCCTTGAGGTCGGGGCGTGGCGTTTGCCCGGCAAGCAGCACGACACCGTTGAAGGTGGTGACGATGATGTGCGAGCCATTCTCCAGGTCCGGGTTGGCCTTGGCCACGTTCACGCCGACCTTGGTTTCGATCAGGGAGTCGTCGATCTTGCTGCCGAGGGTGCGGGTGCCGCGATCGTCTTCAATGGGCGCTTCGCGGCTCGCGGTGAGTACCGAGGTGCAGCCGCTGATGCCCAGGCTTAGAGTCAAGGCCAGAAGGCCAAGGCGATTAAGGGTCATTCTTCACTCCCGAACAATTGGCTGTCGATCAAGTCGCAAAGACAGTGGATCGCCAGCAGGTGGACTTCCTGAATACGTGCAGTGACATTGGCCGGTACGCGAATTTCAACGTCTTCGGGCAATAACAGCGAAGCCATGCCGCCGCCATCGCGCCCAGTCAATGCTACGACAATCATTTCACGATCATGTGCGGCCTGGATCGCTTGAATGATGTTTGCCGAGTTGCCGCTGGTGGAAATCGCCAGCAGTACGTCGCCGGGTTGGCCGAGCGCGCGGATCTGTTTGGAGAAGATTTCGTTGTAGCTGTAGTCGTTGGCGATCGAGGTGATCGTCGAGCTGTCGGTGGTCAGTGCAATGGCCGGCAGGCTCGGGCGTTCGCGCTCGAAGCGGTTGAGCAGCTCGGAGGAGAAGTGTTGCGCGTCACCGGCTGAACCGCCGTTGCCGCACGAGAGCATTTTGCCTTCGTTGAGCAGGGCGTTGACCATCACTTGGCTGGCTTGCTCGATGTGCGGTGCAAGTACGTCCATCGCCTGTTGCTTGGTATCGATACTGGCCTGAAAAAGCTGGCGAATTCGGGATTGCATGTCCATCTGTGTGACCTTAAGTAGCGCGGCTTGGTGGCACAGCAATGTGCGGCCCGCAAAGCAAAGAGCAAAAGTGTTGAGTGAAGATCGGCCTTGCCTTTGAGCAGTCAGCTGTCAAAGGCGTTCCTTAGCCAGTTCAAATGAGCCGCGCTGCCGTCTATGGCAACCACATCGAAACGGCAGGGGGAGTTGGCCCAGCGCGACTCGCGCTGCAGAAAATACTGCGCGGCGAGTATCAGTTTCTGGCGCTTGCGCGCATCGATGCTGCCGAGCGCGCCACCCCATTGGGTGTTTTGTCTGTAGCGGACTTCGACGAATACTACTGTATCGCCGTCAAGCATGACCAGATCAAGCTCGCCGCGTTTACACAACCAGTTCTGCGCCAGGAGGCGCAGACCTTGTTGCTGGAGATGCTTGAGCGCCTGGCTTTCGGCATCTCGACCGCTTTGTTGGCGTGACCTGTCGGGCATCAGCGTGGTGTGTCGGGCAGGCGTTGAACCTGACCGTTGATGAACTGTGCCCACGGCAGCTGACGTTGAACGCGTTGCGACGATGTCATGCTCAGGGTGCCCGACTGACCTTCGATGGAGCTGTCTGGCAGTGCCTTGAGTTGGCCCAGGCGCGGAGCCAGGCGATAGGCATCGACACCCATTGCATAGAGGCGGCCCAGGCTGCCTGCGGCTTGTGGCCATTGGGTGGTCACTTGCCTGCGCAGTGGGTCGTTGGCGTCCAGCAGCCATGGGGTTTCGCAGAAGCGAATGCCGTTCATGTCGTTGTACTGGTTCTGGTCGCCGCTGGCGCTGAACACGTGGGAGGTGGCGTAAACCGGTACGTCACCTGCGTATTGGAAGTTCAGTGTTGGTTTGATCTGCTGGGCTTGTTGCGGTGTCGAGGCGAGGAAGATGAACTCGATGTCCTGACGGCGCGAAGGCTGTGCAGCAACCTGTGAGCCTACGGTGCTTTGCAGGCTCTTGGCGCGACCTTCGCTCTGGCGCAGCTGGAACAGGTCGGCGATTTGCTGAGCCAGGGCCACCGGTTGATCAACACGTTCGATGCCCACGACAGTGCCGCCGTTGGCTTCCCAATCCTGACGGAAGGCTTTGAGTACACGATCGCCCCATTCGCCTTTCGGCACCAGGGCAGCAGCGCGATGCAGGCCGTCGGCACGTGCGCGACGGGAAACTTCGCGGGCTTCGTCTTCGGCAGCCAGACCGAACTGGAACAGTTGGGCCGGACCTTGTTCGCCTTCGCTGTAGTTCAGCGCCAGCGTGGTGATCGGCAGTTGCGGGCGAGCGCTGAGTTGTTTGACCAGCGGTTTCTCCAGCGGGCCGATGACCAGTTGCACGCCGTCGGCTTGTGCCTTGCGATAGAAGTCATCCAGCGAAGTCAGGTGCGAGCTGTCATAGAACTCGATGGCAGGCGGCTTCTGTCCGGCTTGTTGAGCCTGATAGTGAGCGGCCATGAACCCTTCGCGCAGTGCTTTGGCGACCGACGCCAGCGGGCCGTCTTGCGGCAGCAGCAGGCCGATCTTGCTGACCGGTTGGCTGGCCAGTTCCTTGAGTTTGGTCAAGGGCAGTGGCAGCACAATAGCGGCAGGGTGTTTAGGGTGCTGTGCGCGCCAGTTGTCGATAGCGGCCTGTTGTTGTTCCAGCGTGCTGGCGTTTTTTACCGCCACGGCCAGGCTCATCCAGCCGCCGAGGTCATCGGTGGTGATGGGTTGCAGTTGATCGGTCGGCAAGGACGCAATGAGTGCCCAGATGGCCTCATGGTTTTTGCTGGCCGCATCACCGCTGAGCAGCGGGGCGATAAAGATGCGCTCGCGGGCGGCGGCCAGGGTCTGGCCGTCGGCTTCAAGGGCGCGGGCATGGACGGTGCCGGTGCGCACTTGCTGTTCGACCGGCAGCTCACTCAGGCGTTGCAGGCTCGGATGGCTCAGGGCAGTCAGCGCCGCCTTGGGCTGGTTGCGAGTCATCGCCAGTTCGGCGGCCAGGGTGCTGGCGAAGACCTGTTGGCCAGGCTTCAGCTGGTCCATTGGGACCTGTTGAAGGATTTGTGCGGACTGGCCGGCATTGCCCTGGCGGTAGGCCAGGTCTGCCGCGCCCAGGCGCAACAGGGCAGCCTTTTCTGGAGTTTTGCTGCTGGCAGCCTGTTCGAGCAATTGCTCGATACTGGCATCCGCAGTCCGTGGAAGTTCGCCAAGGCTGGAGGAGGGCGAGCTGGCGCAAGCCGCCAACAGAGCAGCAAGGCAGAGGGCAGAGAACAGCCGCAGGCAAGCGATCATGTAATGTTCCTGATACTCGATCAAATTAGCGTGGAATTGTACCCAAGCACTGGCCGGGGCGCGATGTTACTGGCGTTAAACGTTCAATTTAGATCGTGTAAATGTTACGGAGCTCAACAAAAGGCTGCGGCGCAAGATGGTTGCGGCGCGCATTCAAAGCGCTTCTACGCGCTACAATGCCGGTTTTACCGATCATGAGGTGTGCGCTTTGACTGCTCCAGGTGCTTTGAATTCCGCTGCTGGCTCGCTTTATGTGGTGGCGACGCCCATCGGCAACCTGGACGACATCAGCGCGCGTGCGCTGAAAATCTTGCGTGAGGTGGCGTTGATCGCTGCTGAAGACACTCGTCACTCCTTGCGGTTGCTCCAGCATTTCGGGATCGCCACGCCTCTGGCGGCGTGTCATGAGCACAACGAACGCGATGAAGGCAGTCGCTTTATCACGCGCTTGCTGGCCGGTGACAATGTCGCGCTGATCTCCGACGCGGGTACGCCGCTGATCTCTGACCCGGGTTATCACCTGGTGCGTCAGGCGCGGGCGGCAGGTATCAATGTAGTGCCGGTTCCCGGTGCTTGCGCGCTGATTGCTGCGTTGTCTGCGGCGGGGTTGCCGTCAGACCGGTTCATCTTCGAAGGCTTTTTGCCGGCCAAGGTTGTGGGTCGACGTGCGCGCCTGGAGTCCATAAAAGAAGAGCCGCGCACACTGATCTTTTACGAAGCGCCGCACCGGATTCTTGAATGCTTGCAGGATATGGAGTTGGTGTTCGGAGCAGAGCGTCCGGCCTTGCTCGCTCGCGAGCTGACCAAAACCTTTGAAACGCTCAAGGGACTGCCGTTGGCCGAGCTGCGGGCATTCGTTGAAAACGATAGCAATCAGCAGCGCGGCGAGTGCGTGGTGTTGGTGGCGGGCTGGTCGGCGCCGGAGAGTGAGGAGGCGGTGAGTAGCGAGGCGATGCGTATTCTCAATCTGCTACTCGAAGAAATGCCACTCAAGCGTGCCGCGGCTCTGGCGGCGCAAATTACCGGTGAGCGCAAGAATGTTCTCTATCAAGTCGCCCTGGATAAACAGAAAGGCGAGTAAGAACGCGGGTTGCGGGGCGGCAAAAGGCTTTTATCGCTTGTTCTTCGGGCTCTCTGCCGTTAACCTTTGCGGCGGAGAGTCGATTGGACAGTCGCTGCCCTCTATGAAAATTAGGGGGGGGAGGAAAGTCCGGGCTCCATAGGGCGAAGTGCCAGGTAATGCCTGGGAGGCGTGAGCCTACGGAAAGTGCCACAGAAAATAACCGCCTAAGCACTTCGGTGCCGGTAAGGGTGAAAAGGTGCGGTAAGAGCGCACCGCACGACTGGCAACAGTTCGTGGCTAGGTAATCCCCACTTGGAGCAAGACCAAATAGGGTCCCAAGGCGTGGCCCGCGCTGGGACCGGGTAGGTTGCTAAAGATGTCCAGTGATGGCCATCGTAGACGAATGACTGTTCAAGACAGAACCCGGCTTATAGATCGACTCTCCACCTTTTTGTTCCTTCGGCTTGAATCTTTGGCGGAAGGACGTGGTAATACTGATTGGCCATCTGCTGCCCCCCTGCAGAGGCTCCGATACAGTAGTGATTACCCTCCCTGCTTGAATCAATAGCAGAAGCGCATTTGTAATACCGAAAAAATCTTACTCTTAACAAATCACTTTAACTTCTGAACGTAGCCTTCAGTGCTGCTTCAAGTTATTGAGCTAAATCATCCGCCAAATACTCGTAACCCCTTCTTTTACAGCGCTAAATCTCCGATCTGTAAGGGTTTTCCTTCAATCCGCGCCTTGACGGTGTGGTGGGCGCATTCCTATAGTGTGCGCAAGTGGCGGAAAGTGGCATGAAGTGGGTTTTTTAAGCGTAAAACGCTAAAATTTGGAGAAACGCTGACGTGTTTCGCGGAGCTAACGCTATCAGTCTCGATGCAAAAGGCCGTCTCGCCATGCCGAGCCGGTATCGTGACGAGCTCGTTTCGCGAAGTTCCGGGCAATTAATTGTCACAATTGATGCCGTTGATCCTTGTTTGTGTGTTTACCCACTTGATGAGTGGGAGCTGATTGAAACCAAACTGCGCGCACTGCCTTCGCTTCGCGAAGAGAACCGCCGTTTGCAACGTTTGCTGATTGGTAATGCCGTCGACCTCGAGCTCGATAGCAGTGGTCGTTTTCTGGTTCCACCGCGTCTGCGCGAATACGCCAAGCTGGATAAGCGCGCGATGCTGGTAGGCCAACTGAACAAGTTCCAATTGTGGGACGAGGATGCCTGGGATGCAGTTTCTGCTGCTGACCTGGCTGCTATTCAACAACCGGGCGCCATGCCTGATGAACTGCGTGATTTGATCCTGTGACTATTGATAGCGGCTTTAACCACATCACCGTACTGCTTGACGAAGCCGTTGAGGCTCTCGCCGTACGCCCTGATGGCTGCTATCTGGATGGCACGTTCGGGCGCGGCGGGCATAGCCGTCTGATTCTCAGCCAGCTCGGTCCCGATGGTCGGTTGCTGGGGTTCGATAAAGATCCTCAGGCGATTGCCACCGGGCAAACGCTAGCGGCCGAAGACGGCCGCTTTGTCGTTGTGCAGCGCAGCTTTGCCGAGTTCGGTTCGGAAGTTGCCGAGCGCGGTCTGGCCGGCAAGGTCAGCGGCGTTCTGCTCGACCTGGGCGTATCTTCGCCACAGCTCGACGACCCGGAGCGTGGCTTCAGTTTCCTCAATGATGGTCCGCTGGACATGCGCATGGACCCGTCTCGCGGGATCAGTGCGGCAGAGTTCGTCAACACCGCACCCGTCGAAGAAATTGCCCGCGTGTTCAAGGAATACGGCGAAGAGCGTTTCTCCGGTCGTATGGCCCGTGCCGTGGCCGAGCGCCGCGACATCAAGCCCTTCGAGCGCACTGGCGATCTGGCTGAAGTCCTGAAAGTGGCCAATCCTGCCTGGGAAAAGGGCAAGAACCCGGCGACCCGTGCGTTCCAGGGCCTGAGAATTCACGTCAACAACGAGTTGGGCGATCTTGAAACGGGTCTCGAAGCCGCGCTGGAAGCCCTCGAAGTGGGCGGCCGTCTGGTGGTGATCAGTTTCCACTCGCTGGAAGACCGCATCGTCAAACAGTTCATGCGCAAACTGGTCAAGGGTGAAACCGATAACCTGCCGCGCAACCTGCCGGTACGTTTCGAAGCCTTTGTGCCGAAAATCAAAATTCATGGCAAACCGCAGTTCGCCGGCGAAGCCGAACTCAAAGCCAACCCTCGTTCCCGTAGCGCCGTCATGCGTGTGGCGGAGAAACTTCGGTGAGCAAGCTCTTCGCCAAGCCACTTCCAGGCGGAAGCTTTTTCATGCTGCTGCTATTTCTCGCCGTATTGGTCTCCGCGATCGGGGTTTCCTATAGCGCCCACTGGAACCGTCAGCTGCTGAACTCGCTGTTCAACGAGTTGAGTGTGCGCGACAAGGCGCAGGCAGAGTGGGGCCGGTTGATTCTCGAGCAGAGCACCTGGACCGCCCACAGCCGCATCGAAGTATTGGCCACCGAACAACTGAAGATGCGCATTCCCGGCGCCGCTGAAGTACGGATGGTGGCGCCATGATGAAACTCGAAGGGGCGCTCTTCCCGTGGCGGTTTCGTGTGGTGCTCGGCTTGCTGGGCGTCATGGTGGCGGCCATCGCCTGGCGCATTATCGACCTGCAAGTGATCGACCGTGACTTCCTGATTGGTCAGGGCGACGCGCGCAGTGTTCGACACATCCCGATTCCGGCTCACCGTGGTTTGATCACCGACCGCAACGGCGAGCCGTTGGCCGTGAGTACCCCGGTCACCACCCTGTGGGCCAATGCCAAGGAAATGCAACTGGCCAAGGAGAAGTGGCCGGCACTGGCGGCTGCGCTGGGTCAAGACCCTAAAGCCCTGACCGAGCGACTCGAAGCCCAGGCCAATAAAGAATTCATCTATCTGGTGCGCGGGCTGACCCCCGAGCAGGGCCAGGTTGTGCTTGATCTGAAAGTGCCGGGCGTTTATGGCATCGAAGAATTCCGGCGTTTCTACCCGGCCGGTGAAGTCACTGCGCACATGGTCGGCTTTACCGACATTGATGACCACGGGCGCGAAGGCGTAGAGCTGGCGTACGACGAATGGCTGGCCGGTGTCGCCGGCAAACGTCAGGTCATCAAGGACCGGCGCGGCAGACTGATCAAAGACGTTCAAGTGACCAAAAACGCCAAGGCCGGCAAGCCCTTGGCGTTGTCGATTGACCTGCGTCTGCAGTACCTGGCCAACCGCGAGCTGCGCAACGCGATCATCGAGAACGGCGCCAAGGCCGGCAGTCTGGTGATCATGGACGTCAAGACCGGCGAGATCCTCGCCATGGTCAACCAGCCGACCTACAACCCGAACAACCGTCGCTACCTGCAACCGGCGATGATGCGTAACCGCGCGATGATCGACGTGTTCGAACCGGGTTCGACCATGAAAGCGATCTCCATGAGCGCCGCGCTGGAAACCGGGCGCTGGAAACCGAGCGACACCGTCGAGGTGTACCCGGGCTCCTTGCAGATTGGCAAGTACACCATCAAGGACGTATCGAAGACCGAAGGCCCGGTGCTCGACCTGACCGGTATTCTGATCAACTCCAGTAACGTCGGCATGAGTAAGGTCGCCTTCGATATCGGCGGCGAAACCATTTTCCGCCTGGCGCAGAAAGTCGGTCTCGGCCAGGACACAGGCCTGGGCTTCCCGGGCGAGCGTGTCGGCAACCTGCCGAATTATCGCGAATGGCGCAAAGCCGAGACGGCCACGCTGTCGTACGGCTATGGCATTTCGGTGACCGCGATTCAACTGGTCCACGCCTTCTCGGCGCTGGCCAACAACGGCCGTATTGCGCCGCTGACCCTGATCAAGACCGACAAGGCAGCGCAAACCACCCAAGTGATTCCGGAAGCCGTGGCGAAAACCATGCAGGGCATGTTGCAGCAAGTGATCGAAGCCCCGCGCGGTGTATTCCGTGCGCAAGTGCCGGCCTATCACGTCGCTGGCAAGTCTGGTACTGCCCGTAAAACGTCGGTGGGCACCAAAGGCTATGCCGAGAATTCCTACCGCTCGCTGTTCGCAGGTTTTGGTCCGATGAGCGATCCGCGTTACGCCATCGTTGTAGTCATCGACGAACCGAGCAAGGCCGGCTACTTCGGTGGTCTGGTTTCGGCGCCGGTGTTCAGCAAAGTGATGTCCGGAACCCTGCGTCTGATGAACGTTACGCCGGACAACCTGCCGACCACTCAGCAAGCTAACGCTGCTCCGGTCACCCCTGTTAAAACCAATGGAGGGCGCGGCTGATGTCTCTTAGCCTGAACAAGATTTTCGCCCACGCTGGCCGTGATCTGTTGATTCGCGAACTGACCCTGGACAGCCGCAATGTTCGGGCAGGCGACCTGTTCCTGGCCGTCCCTGGCGGCAAGTTCGATGGTCGTGCACACATTGCCGACGCCTTGCAGCGCGGTGCCGCAGCTGTCGCTTATGAAGTTGAAGGCGCGACCGTCCTGCCGATTACCGAAGTACCGCTGATTCCGGTCAAGGGCCTGGCTGCGCAGCTATCAGACATCGCCGGGCGTTTTTATGGCGACCCGAGCCGCAACCTGAACCTGATTGGCGTGACCGGCACCAACGGTAAAACCAGCGTGACCCAACTGGTCGCACAGGCGCTGGATCTGCTGGGTCAGCATTGCGGCATCGTTGGCACCCTGGGCAGCGGTTTTTACGGCGCACTGGAAAGTGGCCTGCACACCACCCCGAACCCGATTGCCGTACAGGCGACCCTGGCCGACCTGAAAAAGGCCGGCGCCAAAGCCGTGGCCATGGAAGTGTCCTCCCACGGTCTGGACCAGGGGCGCGTCACCGCACTGGCGTTCGATGTGGCGGTGATGACCAACCTGTCGCGCGATCACCTGGATTATCACGGGACGATGCAAGCCTACGGCGAGGCCAAGGCCAAGCTGTTCGACTGGAACGATCTGAAGTGCCGGGTAATCAATCTCGACGACGAATTCGGTCGGCAACTGGCTGCTGAAAAACGTGAGTCGCGCCTGATCACCTACAGTCTCGAAGATTCCAGCGCTTATCTGTATTGCCGTGAAGCGCATTTCGATGATGAAGGCGTGCGCGCTACGTTGGTGACGCCGCAGGGTGAACACCATTTGCGCAGTGCCTTGCTCGGTCGTTTCAATCTGAGCAACGTGTTGGCCGCTGTCGGTGCCTTGCTCGGTCTGGATTACGCGCTGGATGAAATCCTCCGTGTGCTGCCAAAACTCGAAGGCCCGGCCGGTCGCATGCAGCGCCTGGGCGGCGGCACTCAGCCGCTGGTGGTGGTCGACTACGCCCACACCCCGGATGCGCTGGAAAAAGTGTTGATGGCTCTGCGTCCGCACGCCAAGGGCAAATTACTCTGCCTGTTCGGTTGCGGCGGTGATCGCGATCGCGGCAAGCGTCCGCTGATGGCCGAAGTGGTCGAGCGTCTGGCGGACGGCGTGCTGGTCACCGATGACAACCCGCGCAGTGAAGACCCTGCACAGATTTTCGACGACATCCGCGCCGGTTTCACGGCTGTGGATAACGTCCGTTTCGTCGCCGGCCGTGACCAGGCGATTGCCCAGTTGATCGCCAGCGCCAGCGCGGATGACGTGATTGTTCTGGCCGGTAAAGGTCACGAGGACTATCAGGAAATCAATGGCGAACGCCATGACTTCTCCGATCTGGTGGAGGCCGACCGTGCCTTGACCGCGTGGGAGGTGGCCCATGCTTAAAGCTTTGAAACTGAGCGAAGTGGCGGGTCCATTGGCCGGCCGTCTGCTGGCTGCCGATAGCAGCTTCGATGGCGTCAGCATCGACAGCCGGGCGATCAAGCCGGGCCAGTTGTTTGTTGCCCTGACCGGGCCACGTTTCGATGGTCATGACTACCTGAACGACGTTGCTGCCAACGGTGCGGTCGCAGCCCTGGTCGAGCGTGAAGTGGCAAACGCCACATTGCCGCAACTGCTGGTCAAGGACACCCGTCAGGCCTTGGGCGAACTTGGCGCGCTGAACCGTGCGGCGTATTCGAACCCGGTCGCGGCGATTACCGGCTCCAGCGGCAAAACCACGGTCAAGGAGATGCTCGCGAGCATCCTGCGTACGCGCGGGCCGGTACTGGCGACCCGTGGCAACCTGAACAATGACCTCGGCGTTCCGCTGACCTTGCTCGAACTGGCCCAGGAACACACCGCGGCCGTGATCGAACTCGGTGCTTCGCGGATCGGCGAGATTGCCTACACCGTCGGCATGACCAAACCGCATGTGGCCGTGATCAACAATGCCGGGACCGCTCACGTCGGTGAATTCGGCGGGCCGGAAAAAATCGTTGAAGCCAAGGGCGAGATTCTGGAAGGGCTGGACGCCGATGGCGTCGCCGTTCTGAACCTCGACGACAAGGCTTTTGATATCTGGAAGAAGCGTGTCGCCGGTCGCCAGGTGCTGAGCTTTGCCCTGAACGACAGCCGTGCCGATTTCCACGCCAGCGATCTGGACCGTGATGCACGCGGTTGCCCGTCCTTCAAGCTGCACAGCCCGCAAGGTGTCGAGCACGTTCAGCTGAACCTGCTCGGCAACCACAACGTTGCCAACGCCCTGGCCGCCGCGGCGGCTGCCCATGCCTTGGGCGTGTCGCTCTTCGGTATCGCCACGGGACTGAATGCGGTGCAACCGGTCAAGGGCCGTGCCGTCGCGCAACTGGCGACCAACGGCATGCGCGTAATTGATGATTCTTACAACGCGAACCCCACCTCGATGTGCGCCGCCGTTGATATACTCGCCGGCTTTTCCGGCCGCACCGTTCTGGTGCTCGGAGATATTGGCGAGTTGGGTAAGTGGGCGGAGCAGGGGCACCGCGACGTTGGCGCGTATGCCAGCGGCAAGGTCTCCGCGCTTTACGCCGTTGGCCCGATGATGGCGCATGCCGTCGCAGCCTTCGGTGAGCAGGCTCGTCACTTTGCCAATCAGGCTGATCTGATCGCGGCGCTGGGCGCCGAACACGATACAAACACCACTATTTTGATCAAGGGCTCGCGCAGCGCTGCGATGGAAAACGTCGTTGCGGCTTTGTGCGGTTCGAGCGGGGAGAAACATTAATGCTGCTGTTGTTAGCGGAGTATCTGCAACAGTTCTACAAAGGCTTCGCGGTCTTTCAGTACCTGACCCTGCGCGGGATTCTCGGTGTGCTGACCGCGTTGTCGTTGTCGCTGTGCCTGGGTCCATGGATGATCCGCACCTTGCAGAACCGCCAGATCGGTCAGTCGGTTCGCAATGACGGCCCGCAATCGCACCTCTCAAAATCGGGTACTCCGACCATGGGCGGCGCGCTGATTCTGACCGCCATCGGCGTCAGCACCTTGCTCTGGGCTGACCTGCACAACCGTTATGTCTGGGTCGTGTTGCTGGTTACCCTGCTGTTCGGTGCCGTGGGCTGGGTCGACGATTACCGCAAAGTGATCGAGAAGAACTCCCGTGGCTTGCCGAGCCGCTGGAAATACTTCTGGCAGTCGGTGTTCGGCCTCGGTGCGGCGATCTTTCTTTATATGACCGCAACGTCGCCGGTGGAAACCACCCTGATCCTGCCGATGCTCAAGGACTACAGCATTCCGCTGGGCGCGGGCTTCATCGTCCTGACCTACTTCGTGATTGTCGGCTCCAGCAACGCGGTCAACCTGACCGACGGCCTCGACGGCCTGGCGATCATGCCAACCGTGATGGTTGGCGGCGCACTGGGGATCTTCTGCTACCTGTCGGGTAACGTGAAATTCGCCGAATACCTGCTGATCCCTTATGTCCCGGGCGCAGGTGAGTTGATCGTGTTCTGCGGCGCACTGATCGGTGCCGGCCTGGGTTTCCTCTGGTTCAACACTTATCCGGCTCAAGTGTTCATGGGCGACGTCGGCGCACTGGCGCTGGGCGCGGCTCTGGGCACCATCGCTGTGATCGTTCGTCAGGAAATCGTCCTGTTCATCATGGGCGGTGTGTTCGTGATGGAAACCCTGTCGGTGGTCATTCAGGTTGCCTCTTTCAAGCTGACCGGCCGCCGCGTGTTCCGCATGGCACCGATTCACCACCACTTTGAACTCAAGGGCTGGCCCGAGCCACGCGTGATCGTCCGTTTCTGGATCATCACCGTCATTCTCGTACTGGTCGGCCTTGCCACCCTGAAGCTGAGGTAGAACGAGTGTCTCTGATCGCTTCTGACCACTTCCGCATCGTTGTCGGCCTCGGCAAGAGCGGCATGTCCCTGGTTCGCTTCCTGGCGAACCGGGGCGTGTCGTTCGCTGTCGCCGATACGCGGGAAAATCCACCGGAACTGGTCACGCTACGCCGTGACTATCCGCACGTGGAAGTGCGTTGTGGCGAGCTGGATGTTGAATTCCTTTGCCGTGCCGACGAGCTCTACGTGAGCCCGGGCCTGGCCTTGGCGACTCCGGCCCTGCAAGCGGCCGCGGCCCGTGGCGTGAAGCTGTCGGGTGACATCGAGCTGTTCGCGCGTAACGCGAAGGCACCGATTGTTGCCATCAGCGGCTCCAATGCGAAAAGCACCGTGACCACCCTGGTCGGCGAAATGGCGGCAGCGGCCGGCAAGCGCGTGGCGGTGGGCGGCAACCTCGGTACTCCGGCACTCGACCTGCTGAGCGACGACGTCGAGCTGTACGTGATGGAACTCTCGAGCTTCCAGCTGGAAACCACCGACCATCTGGGCGCCGAAGTGGCCACCGTGCTGAACGTCAGCGAAGACCATATGGACCGTTACAGCGGCCTGCCGGCGTATCACCTGGCCAAACACCGGATTTTCCGTGGCGCGAAGCAAGTGGTGGTCAATCGTCAGGATGCGCTGAGCCGTCCGTTGATGGGCGAGGGCCTGCCATGCTGGACCTTTGGTCTGAGCAAACCTGATTTCAAGGCCTTTGGTCTGCGCGAGGAGAATGGCGAGAAGTATCTGGCCTTTGAATTCCAGAACCTGATGCCAGTGCGTGAACTGAAAATTCGTGGCGCGCATAACCAGTCCAACGCTCTTGCGGCCTTGGCCCTGGGGCACGCCGTTGGCCTGCCGTTCGACGCCATGCTGTCGAGCCTGCGCACCTTCGCCGGGCTTGAGCATCGCTGCCAGTGGGTCCGTGACCTGGATGGCGTGAGTTATTACAACGATTCCAAAGCCACCAACGTTGGCGCCGCTCTGGCCGCTATCGAAGGCCTGGGCGCGGACATCGAAGGCAAACTGGTGCTGATTGCCGGTGGCGACGGCAAAGGTGCCGAGTTCAAGGATTTGCGTGATCCGGTCGCGGCCAACTGCCGCGCAGTGGTGTTGATGGGCCGTGATTCCGAGCTGATTGGCCAGGCCATCGGCGATGCCGTGCCACTGATTCGGGTCAATTCGCTGATCGAAGCCGTCGAGCAATGCCGCGCTATCGCCCAGCCAGGCGATGCCGTGCTGTTGTCGCCGGCGTGCGCCAGTTTCGACATGTTCAAGAACTACGAAGAGCGCGGGCATCTGTTCGCTCAGGCCGTGGAGGACTTGGCATGAGCTTGAGAAACATCATCAAGCCGTATCCGTCGCCGATCATCACCGGGCGCGGTATCGACCTCGACTTCCCGATGCTCGCGGGTTGCCTGGCGTTGCTCGGCCTGGGGCTGGTCATGATCGCCTCGGCATCGACCGAAGTGGCGGCGGTGCAGTCGGGCAGTGCCCTGTATTACATGATTCGTCACCTGATTTACGTCGTGCTCGGCTTGGGTGCCTGCATCGTCACCATGATGATCCCGATCGCTACCTGGCAACGCCTGGGCTGGCTGATGCTGATCGGCGCGTTCGGTTTGCTGGTGATGGTGATCGTCCCGGGGATCGGCCGCGAAGTGAACGGTTCGATGCGCTGGATCGGTTTCAGTTTCTTCAACGTCCAGCCCTCCGAGATTGCCAAGGTGTTCGTGGTGATCTACCTCGCCGGTTATCTGGTGCGTCGGCAGAAAGAAGTTCGCGAGAGCTGGATGGGCTTCTTCAAGCCGTTCATCGTGTTGCTGCCAATGGCCGGTCTGCTGCTGATGGAGCCGGACTTCGGTGCCACCGTCGTGATGATGGCGGCGGCTGCGGCGATGCTGTTCCTGGGCGGGGTCGGGCTGTTCCGTTTTTCCTTGATGGTTGTCCTGGCTGTCGGGGCGGTGGTGTTGTTGATTCAAGTGCAACCGTATCGAATGGCGCGCCTGACCAACTTTGCGGATCCATGGGCCGACCAGTTCGGCGCCGGCTATCAGTTGTCTCAAGCATTGATCGCCTTCGGTCGCGGCGAATGGCTGGGCGTTGGCCTGGGCAACAGCGTGCAGAAACAGTTCTACCTGCCGGAAGCCCACACTGACTTCGTGTTCTCGGTCCTGGCCGAAGAGCTGGGTGCCGTGGGTTCCTTGTGCACGGTCGCACTGTTCGTCTTTGTCTGTATTCGTGGCATGTACATCGGTTTGTGGGCAGAAAAGGCCAAACAATTCTTCGCCGCTTACGTCGCCTACGGCCTGTCGTTCCTGTGGATTGGTCAGTTCCTGATCAACATCGGGGTGAACGTCGGCCTGCTGCCGACCAAGGGTCTGACCTTGCCGTTCCTCAGTTATGGCGGCAGTTCGTTGGTGATCTGCTGCGCCTGTCTTGGCTTGCTGTTGCGTATTGAATGGGAGAGTCGAACCCACTTGGGCAGCGAAGAGATGGAGTTCAGTGAGAGCGACTTCGCTGAGGAGCCGACCCATGGGCGCTAACGTGCTGATCATGGCGGGCGGCACCGGCGGCCACGTGTTCCCGGCGCTGGCTTGCGCTCGCGAGTTTCAGGCACGCGGTTACACCGTGCACTGGCTCGGGACGCCACGCGGGATCGAAAACGAATTGGTTCCGGCGGCGGGTCTGCCGTTGCACCTGATCAACGTCAGCGGCCTGCGTGGCAAGAGCAAGCTGTCGTTGCTCAAGGCGCCTTTTGTATTGCTCAAGGCGATCTGGCAGGCACGTGCCGTCATCCGTCAGCTGAAACCGGTCTGCGTACTGGGCTTTGGCGGATATGTCACCGGCCCCGGCGGTGTAGCGGCCAAATTGGCCGGTGTGCCCGTCATCGTTCATGAGCAGAACGCCGTTGCCGGTACCGCCAATCGGTTGCTGGTGCCGTTGGCCGCGCGAGTCTGCGAAGCTTTCCCGGACACCTTTGCTGCCAGTGGCAGCCGGCGCACTACCGGTAACCCGGTGCGCACCGAGTTGTTCCTCGATACACCGCGTTCAGCCCTGGCCGGACGCAAAGCGCGTTTGCTGATCCTGGGCGGAAGCCTTGGCGCAGAACCGTTGAACAAATTGCTGCCTGAAGCCCTGTCGCTGGTTCCTGCTGAACTGCGCCCGGAAGTGTTTCATCAGGCCGGTAAAAACCACGATGAAGTGACTGCCGAGCGCTATCGCACTGCCGGTGTCGAGGCGCAAGTGCAGCCTTTCATCAAAGACATGGCCCAAGCCTATGGCTGGGCCGACCTGGTGGTCTGTCGCGCAGGCGCGCTGACTGTCAGTGAGCTGGCTGCTGCCGGTCTGCCCTCGATGCTGGTGCCTTTGCCCCACGCGATCGACGATCACCAGACCCGCAATGCCGAATATTTGGCTCGTGAAGGCGCTGCCTTCCTGATGCCGCAAAGAACGACTGGCGCAGCGGATCTCGCTGCACGCCTGACAGAGGTTTTGATGCAACCGCAACGACTCAACGACATGGCTGGCGCCGCTCGTCGCCTGGCCAAACCTGATGCAACCCGCAACGTAGTCGATATCTGTCTGGAGGTGGTTCATGGTTGAGAATCAGAAAGCCATGCCGCAACCGGAGATGCGCCGTATCCGTCGCATTCACTTCGTCGGAATCGGCGGTGTGGGCATGTGCGGGATTGCCGAAGTACTGCTGAACCTGGGCTATCAAGTGTCCGGTTCCGACCTGAAAGCGTCGCCTGTGACCGAGCGTCTCGAATCGTTCGGCGCACAGATCTTTATCGGCCACCGCGCCGAGAACAGCGCGAGCGCCGATGTACTGGTGGTGTCGAGCGCCGTGAACACTTCCAACCCGGAAGTCGCGACGGCTCTGGAACGTCGTATTCCAGTGGTGCCGCGTGCTGAAATGCTCGCCGAGCTGATGCGCTACCGCCACGGCATCGCCGTCGCCGGTACTCACGGCAAAACCACCACCACCAGCCTGATCGCTTCGGTGTTTGCGGCCGGTGGTCTGGATCCGACCTTCGTTATCGGTGGCCGTCTGAATGCAGCGGGCACCAATGCCCAGCTGGGTACCAGCCGTTACCTGATCGCCGAAGCCGACGAAAGCGACGCCAGTTTCCTGCACTTGCAGCCGCTGGTGGCCGTGGTCACCAACATCGACGCCGATCATATGGCGACCTACGACGGTGACTTCAACAAACTGAAGAAAACCTTCGTCGAATTCCTCCACAACCTGCCGTTCTACGGTCTGGCGGTGATGTGCCTGGACGACCCGGTGGTGCGTGAAATCCTGCCGCTGGTCAAACGTCCGACCATGACCTACGGCTTCAGCGAAGACGCCGACGTGCGCGCCATCAATGTTCGCCAGCAAGGCATGCAGACCTTCTTCACCGTGCTGCGTCCTGATCGTGAACCGCTGGATGTCTCGGTGAACATGCCGGGCAACCACAACGTACTGAATTCCCTGGCGACTATCTGCATCGCGACCGACGAGGGCGTCAGCGATGAAGCCATCGTTCAAGGGCTGTCGGGCTTCCAGGGTGTTGGCCGACGCTTCCAGGTCTACGGCGAGCTGCCGGTCGAAGGCGGCCACGTGATGTTGGTGGACGATTACGGTCACCACCCGACCGAAGTCGCTGCCGTGATCAAAGCCGTGCGCGGTGGCTGGCCAGATCGCCGTCTGGTGATGGTTTACCAGCCGCACCGTTACAGCCGCACCCGCGACCTGTACGACGATTTCGTCAATGTACTGGCTGACGCCAACGTCCTGTTGCTGATGGAAGTCTATCCAGCCGGCGAAGAACCGATTCCGGGTGCCGATAGTCGCAAGCTGTGCAACAGCATTCGCCAGCGCGGTCAGCTCGACCCGATCTACATCGAGCGCGGTGTCGACCTCGCGCCGCTGGTCAAACCGCTGCTGCGTGCCGGCGACATCCTGCTGTGCCAGGGCGCCGGTGATATCGGCGGTCTTGCACCGAAACTGTTGAATAGTCCTTTGTTCGCGGGTGCCGTTGTCGCTCCTAGCGAGGGGAAGTTGAAATGACTGCTGCCTACGCCAACCTGTTCTCGACAATCGCCCCGAAAGACTTCGGCCGCGTTGCTGTGCTGTTCGGTGGCAAAAGCGCCGAACGTGAGGTCTCGCTGAAATCCGGTAATGCGGTGCTTGAAGCGCTGCAAAGTGCCGGCGTGGATGCGTTCGGTATCGACGTCGGCGACGATTTCCTGCAGCGCCTGCTGAACGAAAAAATCGATCGCGCCTTTATCATTCTCCACGGTCGTGGCGGTGAAGACGGCAGCATGCAGGGCCTGCTCGAATGCGCAGGGATTCCGTACACAGGCAGCGGCATCCTTGCTTCTGCGCTGGCCATGGACAAGCTGCGGACCAAACAGGTCTGGCACAGCCTGGGTATTCCGACGCCACGTCACGCGGTACTGAGCAACGAAACCGACTGTATTTTGGCGGCGACGGAACTGGGCTTCCCTTTGATCGTCAAACCGGCGCATGAAGGTTCAAGTATCGGTATGGCCAAAGTGACTTCGGCAGCTGAATTGATCGAAGCCTGGAAAGCGGCCAGTACCTACGATTCGCAAGTGTTGGTCGAGCAATGGATTCAAGGTCCGGAGTTCACCATCGCCACCCTGCGTGATCAGGTGTTGCCACCGATCGCTCTGGGCACGCCACACACTTTCTATGACTACGACGCCAAGTACCTGGCTTCCGATACCCAGTACCGGATCCCGTGCGGCCTCGATAGCGCCAAAGAACAAGAGCTCATGGACCTCACGGCAAAAGCCTGTGAGGCGCTGGGTATCGCCGGTTGGGGACGGGCTGACGTGATGCAGGACGCCGATGGGCAGTTCTGGTTCCTGGAAGTCAACACCGCACCGGGCATGACCGATCACAGTCTGGTCCCAATGGCCGCACGCGCTGCCGGCCTGGATTTCCAACAGTTGGTGTTGGCGATCCTGGCGGCAAGTGTTGTCGGTAACGCTGCCAGTAACAAAGAGCCGCGAGGTTAAGTCCATGCAAGGCGCCCAGCTACGTCATCAGCCATCCGCACCCGGCCGCAAGCCGGTACCGCGGGGTGCCAGCCGAATGGTGGCCAAAGAGCCGATGTCGGTGCGCCTGCCGAAAGCCAATTTTGGTTTTCTCAAAGCCTTGTTCTGGCCCGTGCTGTTGGTCGCTTTGGGGTTCGGTACTTACGTCGGTGCACAGCGTTTGCTGCCGTACGCCGACCGGCCGATCACCAAGATCAACGTGCAGGGCGATTTGAGTTACATAAGCCAGCAAGCGGTGCAGCAGCGGATCGCCCCGTACGTGGCGGCGAGCTTCTTCACCATTGACCTGGCGAGCATGCGTACCGAGCTGGAACAGATGCCATGGATTGCACACGCCGAAGTGCGTCGCGTCTGGCCTGACCAGGTGGTGATTCGTCTGGAAGAACAACTGCCCGTGGCCCGTTGGGGCGACGAAGCACTGTTGAACAACCAGGGCCAGGCATTTACGCCACGTGAATTGGCCAACTACGAACATTTGCCACAGCTGTTCGGCCCACAGCGGGCTCAGCAGCAAGTGATGCAGCAGTATCAGGTGTTGAGCCAGATGTTACGGCCATTGGGCTTCTCGATTGCCCGGCTGGAATTGCGTGAACGCGGCAGCTGGTTTCTGACCACTGGCGCGGGTAGCGCGGGCCCTGGGATCGAGCTGTTGCTGGGTCGCGATCACCTGGTAGAAAAGATGCGCCGCTTCATTGCCATCTACGACAAGACGCTTAAAGAACAGATTACGAACATTGCGCGCATCGACCTGCGTTATGCCAACGGCCTGGCCGTCGGCTGGCGGGAACCTGTAGCGCCCACGGCGGCCCAACCCGCCGTCGCGAAGAATTGAGAAGAGGCAGGACCATGGCAAACGTGCAAAGCGGCAAAATGATCGTCGGTCTGGATATCGGTACCTCCAAGGTGGTGGCGCTGGTAGGCGAGGTCGCGGCCGATGGCCAACTGGAAATCGTCGGGATCGGTACTCACCCGTCCCGCGGCCTGAAGAAGGGCGTGGTGGTGAATATCGAATCCACCGTGCAGTCCATTCAGCGTGCGATCGAAGAAGCGCAACTGATGGCCGGTTGCCGGATTCACTCGGCGTTCGTCGGCGTGGCCGGCAATCACATTCGCAGCCTGAACTCCCACGGCATCGTGGCGATTCGTGATCGCGAAGTCAGCTCGGCCGACCTTGAGCGCGTGCTCGATGCTGCCCAGGCCGTGGCCATTCCGGCGGATCAGCGAGTTCTGCACACGCTGCCGCAGGATTACGTGATCGATAACCAGGAAGGCGTGCGTGAGCCTCTGGGCATGTCCGGCGTACGTCTGGAAGCCAAGGTCCACGTGGTTACCTGCGCGGTGAACGCGGCACAGAACATTGAAAAATGCGTGCGTCGTTGCGGTCTGGAGATCGACGACATCATTCTCGAGCAGCTCGCTTCCGCGTACTCGGTGCTGACCGATGACGAGAAAGAGCTGGGCGTGTGCCTGGTGGACATCGGTGGTGGTACCACCGACATCGCGATCTTCACCGAAGGCGCGATTCGCCATACCGCGGTGATCCCGATTGCCGGTGATCAGGTGACCAACGACATCGCCATGGCGTTGCGCACTCCGACCCAGTACGCCGAAGAAATCAAGATTCGTTACGCCTGCGCCCTGGCCAAACTGGCCGGCGCTGGTGAAACCATCAAGGTCCCAAGTGTCGGTGACCGTCCGCCGCGCGAGCTGTCCCGTCAGGCTTTGGCCGAAGTGGTCGAGCCGCGTTACGACGAGCTGTTCACACTGATCCAGGCCGAGCTGCGTCGCAGCGGCTACGAAGACCTGATCCCGGCCGGCATCGTGCTGACCGGCGGTACCTCGAAGATGGAAGGCGCGGTCGAGTTGGCCGAAGAGATTTTCCACATGCCGGTTCGCCTGGGCGTGCCGCATGGCGTCAGAGGCCTGGACGACGTAGTGCGCAACCCGATTTATTCCACCGGTGTTGGTTTGCTGATGTATGGCCTGCAAAAGCAGTCCGATGGCATTTCCTTCTCCGGGATCAGCAGCAGTCGCGATAGCTACAACAATGACGAGGCCAAGAGCCCGTTGATCGATCGCATCAAAAGCTGGGTCCAGGGCAATTTTTAAAGATTTACCGTAATACAGCAGCAACAAGCTTCAAGCGGCAAGCAACAAGTAAAAAGCAGTAGGCGCAGTAGGCGAAAAAACTAGAGAATGTAAGGAGAGGGAAAATGTTCGAACTCGTAGACAACATCCCCGCAAGCCCGGTTATTAAAGTTATCGGTGTTGGCGGTGGCGGCGGCAACGCTGTCAATCACATGGTCAAGAGCAACATTGAAGGCGTTGAGTTCATCTGCGCCAACACTGATGCCCAAGCGCTGAAAAGCATCGGCGCGCGGACCATCCTGCAACTGGGCACCGGCGTGACCAAAGGTCTGGGTGCTGGCGCGAACCCTGAGGTCGGTCGTCAGGCCGCTCTGGAAGACCGCGAGCGCATCGCCGAAGTGCTGCAAGGCACCAACATGGTGTTCATCACCACGGGCATGGGCGGCGGTACCGGTACCGGTGCTGCGCCGATCATTGCCGAAGTGGCCAAGGAAATGGGGATCCTCACCGTTGCGGTGGTGACTCGTCCGTTCCCGTTCGAAGGTCGCAAGCGCATGCAGATCGCCGACGAAGGCATCCGTCTGCTGTCTGAAAGCGTCGACTCGTTGATCACCATTCCCAACGAGAAGTTGCTGACCATCCTCGGTAAAGACGCCAGCCTGCTGTCGGCTTTCGCCAAGGCTGACGACGTTCTGGCCGGTGCCGTTCGCGGTATCTCCGACATCATCAAGCGTCCAGGCATGATCAACGTCGACTTCGCCGACGTGCGTACCGTGATGAGCGAAATGGGCATGGCGATGATGGGCACTGGCTGCGCCAGCGGTCCGAACCGTGCACGTGAAGCGACCGAAGCGGCAATCCGCAACCCGCTGCTCGAAGACGTGAACCTGCAAGGTGCACGCGGTATTTTGGTGAACATCACCGCCGGTCCTGACCTATCCTTGGGTGAGTACTCCGACGTGGGTAGCATCATCGAAGCGTTCGCTTCCGAGCACGCCATGGTCAAGGTCGGTACCGTTATCGATCCGGACATGCGCGACGAGCTGCACGTGACCGTGGTAGCCACGGGTCTGGGCGCAAAAATCGAGAAGCCTGTGAAGGTTATCGACAATACCGTTCACACCTCCATGGCTTCTCAGTCGCAACCGGCACCCGCTCGTCAGGAACAGCCTGCGGTGAACTACCGTGACCTGGACCGTCCGACCGTCATGCGCAACCAGGCTCAGGCCGGTGCTGCGACTGCCGCGAAGATGAATCCACAAGACGATCTGGACTACCTGGACATCCCGGCATTCCTGCGTCGTCAGGCCGATTGATGGAATGTATCAGGGCTATGAAGGTGATTGGTGTTCAGCAAAGGTCTGGTCTGCTATTATCGCCAGCCTTTGTTGATACCAGTTCGAAATTTGCTCTGAAGCGGCCCAAGCAATGATTAAACAACGAACGCTGAATAATATTATCCGTGCCACATGTGTAGGCCTGCACTCCGGGGTTATG
>NZ_JBIUVW010000051.1:0-40063 GCF_044743155.1 Pseudomonas sp. NPDC087697
AGACGTAACAACCCGATATCCCATGATGCTTCCTTAAATCGACGCTCCTACATCATGGTCCAAAAATATTCGACCACAACACGGCAGCTCCTACAGGGATATGCGGTCGGTGTAGGAGTTGCCGCAGGCTGCGATCTTTTGATTTTTAGCGGGCCTGCGCAAACACCTCCGCCACCCAATCCACAAACACCCGGACCCGTGGCGACATGTGTCGATTGTGTGGATAGAGCACTGAAACCGGCATCGCTGGCGGTGGTGTGTCGAGCAACACCTCCTGCACCAATCCCTGGGAAATCTGCTCGGCCATGCGGTAGTGCGGGCATTGGATCAGCCCTAACCCGGCAACTGCCGACGCCGCATAGATTTCCGCACCGAAGACCGACAGTGCACCGTCGATGGCGACTTCCTTGAGTTCGCCGTCGACCATGAATTCGAACGGAAACAGCTTGGCGGTGGTGCGCGAGACGTAGTTGACCGCGCGGTGGTGAGCCAGATCCGCGAGGTTTTTCGGTTCGCCGTATTTACGCAAGTAAGCAGGACTGGCGCAGGTGATCTGGCGCAGGGTCGCAACGCGCCGGCCGATCAACGCCGAGTCCCCCAAGGTGCCAGCGCGAAGCACGCAATCGACGCCCTCGGCGATCAGGTCGACGAAGCGATCGGCCTCACTGATGGATAACTCGATTTCCGGGTAGCGCTCGATGAATTGCGGCAATGCCGGGATCACGAAGTACTTGGCCAGCGTGCCGTGTAAATCGACCCGCAACCGCCCTTTCGGCGCCACCGAACGAAACGCCTGCTCAGCCTCCTCCAACTCCGCCAGCAGCTGCACGCAACGCAGGTAGTACGCCTCACCATCCAGCGTTGGACACACCTTACGCGTGCTGCGCTCAAGTAAACGTGTACCAAGCCAGGCTTCGAACTGGTTGAGGGTATGGGTCAGCGTGGCGCGGGGCAGGTTCAAGTCATCGGCGGCAAGCGTGAAGCTGCTGCGCTCGTAGATCCGCACAAAAACCTTCATCGCTTTGACTTGATCCACGCTGAACTCCTGCCGCTCGATTGTTGGCGATTATTGAACAGTCAAGGCAACTTTCGTGCATTTATCGCCCTGAGTAAACAGGTGAATCTGGCTTCACTCCGAGCAAACAACCTCACCACTTCAAAGGAATCATCGCCATGACTACTCAAACTTCGAAAGTTGCCATCGTCACCGGCGCCTCCCGCGGCATCGGCGCCGTGATCGCCAAACAACTCGCCTCCGAAGGTTTCGCCGTCGTCATCAACTACGCCAGCAGCGCCACTGAGGCCTCAAAACTGGTCGTCGAACTGCGCCAGGCCGGCCATCAAGCCATAGCGATCAAGGCCGACGTGTCCAACGCAGCAGACGTACGCCGGATGTTCGACGAGACCGAAGCGCAACTGGGCAAAGTCGACGTGCTGGTGAACAACGCCGGGATCCTCAAAGTCCTGCCGCTGGCACAACACAGCGATGAACTGTTCGAACAGACCTTCGCCATCAACACTCGCGGCACCTTCAATACCCTGCGCGAAGCCGCGACCCGCCTGAATGCCGGTGGCCGCATCGTCAACTTCTCCAGCAGCACCGTGGCCATGAACCTGCCCGGTTACGCGGTGTACATCGCCAGCAAAGCGGCGGTGGAATCCTTGACTCAGGTGTTCGCCAAGGAACTGCGCGGTCGCAACATCACGGTCAACGCGGTGGCCCCCGGTCCGGTTGCCACTGAACTGTTCCTGCACGGCAAAAGCGAAGAGCAAATCCAGACCTTCGCCAAGATGCCGCCGCTGGAACGCCTCGGTCAGCCAGAAGACATCGCCAACGTCATTTCCTTCCTGGTCAGTCCGGCTGCCGCGTGGGTCAACGGGCAAATCCTGCGCACCAATGGCGGACTGGTTTAAGCCCTCGCCTTTCTGAACAACCGCTCGGTCTGCGGACGGCTTTCCCCTGCGTCAAACTCAAGGTGAATCTCATGAAAAACGTCATTCTCATCACTGGTGCCGGCACGGGTATCGGCAAGCTCGCAGCAGAATCTCTGGCCGAGGCCGGGCATATCGTTTACGCCAGCATGCGTGACATTAACGGGCGCAACGCTGCACGAGCCGAGGGCATTCGACTCTGGGCCAAACAGCAGAACCTGGAATTGCACCCACTGGAACTGGACGTGTTGTCGCAAGACTCGGCCGACGCCACCGTCGCCCAAATCATCGCCGAGCAAGGTCGTCTCGACGTGGTGATGCAGAACGCCGGGCATCTGGTGATCGGCCCGACTGAAGCCTTCACCGCCGAAGAAATCATGAAGGTCTTCGACACCAACTTCTATGGCGCTCAACGCGTCAGCCGGGCAGTGTTGCCGCAGATGCGGGCGCAGGCGTCGGGGCTGGTGCTGTGGATCAGCAGCACCACGACCAAGGGCGGTTTCCCACCGTTCATGGGCCCTTATGCAGCGGCCAAAGCGGCGATGGATTCGCTGGCGGTGAGCATGTCCTACGAGCTGACCCGCTTTGGCATCGAAACCTCGATTGTGGTACCCGGCGCGTTCACTCGCGGCACCGACCACTTCCCGAGCGCCGGCAAACCGGCCGACGTTGCGCGCAACGACGCCTATGCTCGATATGACGGGGTGATGGACAAAGTCGGCGAACGCCTCAGTGCACTAACCCCGGAAGAGGCCAATCCGCAGGCAGTGGCCGATGACATCGTCAGGATTGTCGGCTTGCCACGCGGCTCACGGCCGGCAAGGTCGGTGATCGATTTTGTTGGAGATGGCGCGGCGCAAGTGTTGGAGGTTTCGGAGCGAGTAAGGGTCGATTTTGCCAAGCGGATCGGGATTGATGATTTGCTTGTCTTGAAAGCTCTGTGACCCCTTCGCGAGCAAGCCCGCTCCCACATTAGGCCTCTGTCGTACACAAAGTTTTCGTTCAAAGGATATCCAGTGTGGGAGCGGGCTTGCTCCGGGCGGCGTTCCGACGAAAGCGGATTAACAGGCAATACATATCTAAAGGGCGGAATACATCATGCACACCACAATCATCATCACCTTCGGCCTGGTCCTGCTGGCGCTGATGCTGTTTATCGGTCAGAAGCTCGGTTTCAGCCGCCAGACCCTGACCTACAGCTTTGTTGTCCTGTGGCTGGCACTGACGGTGATCAACGGCGCCATCGGCATGATCTCCGCCGGGCAACCGCTGACCTCCGAATTGATGGTGGGCTTCATGGTGTTCGGTGTGCCGGTGGCTGCGCTGGTGCTGTTCATGACGTTGAACATCGCCTGAGACCGGCCTCGGTCAGCGCACCAGATGCAAAAACTGCATGTGCCGCTCGTACTGATCGAGGATGTCGTTGATGATTTGCTCCTTGGTGTAGCCCACCAGATCGTAATCCTGACTGCCTTCGCTCAGGTGCACTTCAGCCCGGTAGTAGCGACGGTTGTTGAGCTCTTTGGAGCCCATCCCGCCACGGGCAAAGGACGGCGTGAAGTAACCGCGCATTTGCGCCTGGTAGATGAACGGATGCTGATCGCCGTGACCGATTTCCAGACTGACGCTGTCGTTGACCGGGTCTGGTTGGGTGACCACGTTCAAGCCCTTTTCAGCAAACACCGCCGTCACTTCTTCAATTGCCGGACGCACCGTTGTGTCGAGGAAACGGTACACCTCGTCGCGCGATGGAAAGTGCACGGCCTGGCTCAAGCGCTGACGCCAGCCACCTTTGCCGCGCCGTGATGCCGAGACCGGCGCCAACGAATGCAACTGAGCGATCTGCTTCTGCGATTCGAGGTAGAACGCCTTGTGCAGCCCCCACATCATCAGCAACAGAATCATCGAGAACGGCAACGAGGTGAGCACCACCGCTGACTTCAACGAGTCGATGCTGCCAGCGAACAACAACGCACTGGTGACCAGTGCCGTCATCGCACCCCAGAACACCCGCAACCATTTCGGCCCGTCTTCATCGGCGTTACCGCCCTTGGCCGACAGCGTCGAGAGCACCACGGTGCCGGAGTCGGCCGATGTGACGAAAAACACGAAGCTGATGAACACCGTGACAGCGATCACCGTTTTACTCCACGGGTAAGTTTCCAGCAGCAGGTAAAGGGTCATCGACGGGTTGTCGATAGCCGACATGCCAAGGGCACTCATGCCATGGTTGAGCACCTGGTCGATGGCGCTGTTACCGAAGATCGACATCCACGCCAGGGTGAAACCGAGCGGAATCAACAGCACGCCGAAGACGAATTCGCGGATGGTCCGGCCACGGGAAATGCGCGCAATAAACAGGCCCACGAACGGCGACCATGCGATCCACCAGGCCCAATAGAACACTGTCCAGCCGCCCAGCCAGTCGCTGGGCTTGTCGTAGGCGTAAAGGTCGAAACTCTTCATCGGCAAGGCGCCGAGGTAATCACCGAGGTTCTGAATCAGGGTGTTGAGCAGGTGCTGAGTAGGGCCGGCGAACAGCACAAACAGCAACAGTGCACAGGCCAGCAGCATGTTGATGTCGGACATCACCCGCACGCCTTTATCGACGCCGGCGACGGCGACAATGATCGCCGCGCCCATCATCAGCGTGATCAGGCCGACCTGAATCCACTGGGTGTGGGCGAAGCCGAACAAGTAGTCGAGGCCGGAGTTGAGGTGCAACACACCGAAGCCCATGTCAGCGCCCAGACCGAACACCGTGGCGATGATGCCGAAGCCATCCACCGCATAACCGATCGGGCCGTTGATGCGTTTGCCGATCAGTGGATAAAGCGCCGAGCGCAGGGCCAGCGGCAGGTTATGCCGGTAGGCGAAGTAGGCCAGCGCCATGCCGACAAAAGCGAACACGCCCCAGCCATGCAGGCCCCAATGCAGAAACAGAATCTGCATTGCCTGGCGTGCCGCATCGGCCGTACCGGCCTCTCCCTGAGGCGGTTGCAGCAGGTGAGTCAGGGGTTCGGACACACAGAAGAAAAACAACGTGATGCTGATCCCGGCGGCGAACAGCATGCCGGCCCAGGACAGGTAACTGAATTCGGGCTCGTCGTGGTCGGCACCGAGCTTGATCTTGCCGTAGCCAGACAAGGCGGTGACCACCACGAAGACCAGATACAGGGTCATCGCCAACATGTAGTACCAGCCGACCGTATTGGCCGCCCAGTTTTGCGCCGCCAGCAACCAGGCGCCGGACTGTTGCGGGAAGGCGATGACCACCAGGCCGAACAGTAAAATGAAGGTCGCCGCGAAGTAGAACACCGGCGGATTCATGCGGATCTGACCGCTTGGAGGGGTGAATGATGCACTCATGAAGCGTGCACCTCGAGGGGGTAAAACGTGGCAGTAAAAAACGGACTCAGCAAAGGCTAGCCTCCTGTTGTGAGCGGGCAGCGAACCACCGGTTTAACTTGAATGAACGTTCAAGTTAAACATGGATGGGCTGTGAGGACTAATCGCAAGGCTCGGCGGTACGTTTCGTACACTGGCTCAGGAAGGGTATGACGGGGGGTGGAGGGTTTGTTCTGTGGGAAATTTTCTGGATGCCACGACCTGAGTAGACCGAAAAATCCAGCCGTCTGATTTCACGAACGCTTTGCGTCCGATCGCGGGCAAGCCTTGCTCCTACAGGGTTTGTGGTTGAGCACATTTTTGTGCGCACTCGACAACCGTAGGAGCAAGGCTTGCCCGCGATAGCGCCAGCCCCGTCAGCAAAATTCTGAAGCCCTACTTCTGCGTCCCATCGTCATGCTGCAGATTCGCCTGGGTCAGGTTGCAGCCGGCCGGTACGCTGCGGGTCAGCCAGACGTTGCCGCCGATGGTCGAGCCCTTGCCGATGGTGATCCGTCCCAGAATGGTCGCGCCGGCATAAATCACCACATCGTCTTCAACGATCGGATGGCGCGGATGGCCCTTCTGCAACTGGCCATCTTCGTCGGCCGGGAAGCGTTTGGCGCCGAGGGTCACGGCCTGGTAGATGCGCACCCGCTCGCCAATGATTGCGGTCTCGCCGATCACCACACCCGTTCCGTGGTCGATGAAGAAACTACGGCCGATCTGCGCGCCCGGGTGAATGTCGATGCCGGTCGCCGAGTGGGCAATTTCCGCGCTGATCCGCGCCAGCAACGGTAGCCCCGCACGGTACAAATGGTGGGCCAGACGATGGTGAATCACCGCCAGAATCCCTGGATAGCACAGCAGCACTTCATCGACGCTGCGGGCTGCCGGGTCACCGTGATACGCCGCCAGCACATCGGAATCCAGCAGGCTGCGCAGGCCCGGCAAGGCCAGGGCGAAATCCTGGATCAGACTGATCGCCCGCGCCTCGACTTGGGTATCGACCTGGGCGCTTTGCCGCGCGACATAGCGCAGCTCCAACCGCGCCTGAGCCAGCAACGCGTTCAGCGCCACATCCAGCGTATGCCCGACGTAGAAGTCTTCGCTCTCTTCACGCAAGTCCACCGGACCCAGGCGCATCGGGAACAGCGCACCACAAAGCGCTTCGAGAATCTCCGCCATCGCGGCTCGTGATGGCAGCTCACGCCCGCCCTGCTCGCCGCTGATACGACCGTTCTGTGCTCGCCACTGGTCGCGGGCAGTGCGCAGTTGGCTGACGATGGTCTGTAATTGCCAATGGCTGGAACGCTGGCTCACGGTAAAACTCCTCACGTGCTGCGGCCGGACGGTCGGGCCGCCTAAACGGCATTCACTTTACGGTATGCGTTCAAAGCGGAATTAAGAACTAATTGTGCTGTTCTCAGCACTTTTTGGCATAAGCGATGTTGACGGTTGCCCGAGCAAATCGGCCTGCCTATAGTCCAGTCATCTCCCACAACCAGTGCGGCCCCATGATCAAACAACAGCTTGCTCGTTTTAATCGTCTAGACCTTCTCGCCAATGCTACCGCCCTGGAAAAACTTGAACGCTTGTCGGCCTGGCTAGGCCGCGATGTCTACGTCAAACGTGACGACCTGACACCATTGGCCATGGGCGGCAACAAGCTGCGCAAACTCGAATACCTCGCCGCCGACGCACTTGCGCAAGGCGCCGACACGCTGATCACCGCAGGCGCAATCCAGTCCAACCACGTGCGCCAGACAGCAGCCCTGGCCGCCAAACTGGGCCTGGGTTGCGTCGCATTGCTGGAGAATCCGATCGGCACCGATGACCACAATTACCTGGGTAACGGCAATCGCCTGCTGCTGGATCTGTTCGATGCCAAGGTTGAGTTGGTAGAAAACCTCGACAACGCCGACCAACAGTTGCAGGCACTGGCCGAGCGTCTGCGCAGCAACGGCAAGAAGCCCTATCTGGTGCCGATTGGCGGCTCCAACGCCTTGGGCGCGTTGGGCTATGTACGGGCCGGACTGGAGCTGGCCGGGCAAATCGAGGACAGCGGACTGGAGTTTGCCGCGGTGGTGTTGGCTTCCGGTAGCGCCGGAACTCACAGCGGTCTGGCGTTGGCACTGAGCGAAGTACTGCCGAACTTGCCGGTGATCGGCGTCACCGTTTCGCGCAGCGACGAAGACCAGCGACCGAAAGTCCAGGGCCTGGCCGAGCGCACCGCCGAACTGCTGGGCGTGAACTTGCCGAAGAGTTTCAAGGTTGAATTGTGGGACGAGTATTTCGCCCCGCGTTACGGCGAGCCGAACGCTGGCACCCTCGCTGCTGTCAAGTTGCTGGCCAGCCAGGAAGGGCTGTTGCTCGACCCGGTCTACACTGGCAAGGCCATGGCCGGTTTGCTCGATGGTATCGGCCGGCAGCGCTTCAATGACGGACCGATCATCTTCCTGCACACAGGTGGCGCGCCGGCGTTGTTTGCCTACGCAGGGGCATTTTAAAGATCGCAGGCTTCGCCAGCTCCTACGCACGGACACCCGTAGGAGCTGCCGCAGGCTGCGATCTTTCAACGGCAAATCATATATTCTAATAACGAATAACAAACTGAATTTATATTATTTTCCTATCTAAAAGCCCCGTCATATAGTCCCGCCGCAGGCGCAATTGCCGCGAGACGCATACGCTGCTTTTAGGGCACGATGTCGCAGTCGTTCAGTTCCCGGTTTTGCCTGCTTCTCCAAAAAACGTCTTCATAAAAAAACACAGGGGCTTGTCATGAATTTTTCCGCATTTCGTCGAAATCTGCTGGTGGGCTCGCTGGGCCTGGTACTCGGTGCTGGCCTGTTGGGGCAAGCAGTGGCCGGTGAGCAGTTGCAAAAAATCAAGGATGCCGGCGTGATCAATGTCGGTCTGGAAGGCACTTACCCACCGTTCAGTTTCGTCGATGCCGACGGCAAACTGGCCGGCTTCGAAGTGGAGTTCTCCGAAGCCCTGGCCAAAGAGCTGGGCGTGAAGGTCAAACTGCAACCGACCAAATGGGACGGCATCCTCGCAGCGCTGGAATCCAAGCGTCTGGACGCGGTGATCAACCAGGTGACGATCTCGGAAGAGCGCAAGAAAAAGTACGACTTCTCTGAGCCGTATACCGTTTCAGGGATTCAGGCGCTGACCCTGACCAAGAACAAAGACACTATCAAGACCGCCGCCGACCTGGCCGGCAAGAAAGTCGGCGTAGGCCTGGGCACCAATTACGAGCAATGGGTCAAGGACAACGTTCCAAAAGCCATCATCAAGACCTATGACGATGATCCGACAAAGTTCCAGGACCTGCGTGTCGGCCGTATCGACGCCATTCTGATCGACCGCCTCGCCGCGCTGGAATACGCCAAAAAGGCCAAGGATACTGCCGCCGCCGGCGAAGCGTTCTCCCGTCAGGAAGCCGGCATTGCGCTGCGCAAAGGCGAGCCTGAACTGCTGGCTGCAGTGAACAAGGCCATCGACAAGCTGCGTGCCGACGGTACGCTGAAAAAGCTTTCGGAAAAATACTTCAGCGCTGACGTCACTCAATAATGGAAGAAGCTTTCCAACTCGCACTGGATTCCGCGCCCTTTCTGCTCAAGGGCGCGTATTTCACCGTCATCCTCAGCCTGGGCGGGATGTTCTTCGGTCTGTTGATGGGGTTTGGCCTGGCCTTGATGCGCCTCTCGCGCTTCAAGCTGGTGAGCTGGATCGCCCGCGTCTATGTGTCGTTCTTTCGCGGCACGCCGTTGCTGGTGCAACTGTTCGTGATCTATTACGGCTTGCCGCAATTGGGCATCGAACTTGATCCGCTGCCGGCAGCCCTGATCGGCTTCTCGCTGAACATGGCCGCCTACGCCTGTGAAATCCTCCGTGCCGCGATCAGCTCCATCGAACGTGGCCAGTGGGAAGCCGCGGCCAGTATCGGCATGACCCGTGCGCAGACCCTGCGCCGGGCCATCCTGCCGCAAGCCGCACGCACGGCGCTGCCACCACTGGGCAACAGCTTCATTTCGCTGGTCAAGGACACCGCGCTGGCGGCGACCATTCAGGTGCCGGAGCTGTTCCGTCAGGCACAGCTGATCACCGCTCGCACCTTCGAAATTTTCACCATGTATCTTGCCGCCGCACTGATCTACTGGATTCTTGCAACGGTGCTTTCGCACCTGCAAAACCAGTTGGAAGAGCGGGTCAATCGGCACGACCAGGAGTCCTGACCCCATGATTGTCGTGGAAAAACTGACAAAGCAGTTCAAGGGTCAAGTGGTGCTCAACGGCATCGATCTAAAGGTTGAAGAAGGCGAGGTGGTGGCGATCATCGGCCCTAGCGGCTCGGGCAAGACCACCTTCCTGCGTTGCCTGAACTTTCTCGAAGAACCCACCAGCGGCCGGATCAAGGTCGGCGACATCGAGATCGATGGCAGCCGCCCGCTGAACCAGCAGCAGAGCCTGGTGCGCCAGTTGCGCCAGCACGTCGGTTTCGTGTTTCAGAACTTCAACCTGTTCCCCCATCGCACGGCACTGGAAAACGTCATCGAAGGCCCTTTGGTGGTGAAGAAAATCCCAAGGGTTCAAGCGCTGGCGCTGGGTCGAAAACTGCTGGCCAAGGTCGGTCTGGCGGGCAAGGAAGATGCTTACCCGCGCAGGCTTTCCGGTGGGCAGCAACAGCGTGTGGCGATCGCCCGGGCACTGGCCATGGAGCCGGAAGTGATTCTCTTCGATGAGCCAACCTCGGCCCTCGATCCGGAACTGGTTGGCGAAGTATTGGCGACCATTCGCGGTCTGGCCGAAGAAAAACGCACCATGGTCATCGTCACCCACGAAATGGGCTTTGCTCGTGATGTGGCGAACCGGGTGGTGTTTTTCGACAAAGGTGTGATCGTCGAACAAGGTGAAGCGAAGGCGTTGTTTGCTAATCCAAAAGAAGAACGAACCCGGCAATTTCTCAGCAAATTTCTCAACGCCTGAAGTTCCGTATCAAGCCAGAACCGCATTAACCGCTGTCAACTTCCACGGACGGAAGTGACACTTATCGTAATACCCGACTGAAATAACCCTTCACTCACCCGCTTTCAGCGTCAATTAATCCGCCCTATCAAGAGCGGTATATAGATACCTCCTGCAACAACCTCCTGTCGCGTAACCTCCAGCACGCGTTACTCGCCCCAAAGCCATAAAACTCAGGAAATACTGGCTCACATATCGAGAACGCCTCAGAAAAAGCCGGACAGCATGTCCATCTATCACTGACGGCAAGTAGGAAATATCTGAATAACCGGGCATTCCAAAGTTCTAAACTTTCGTCTATTGACACCCCACCTACCACTCCCTTATCTAGGCACCAATAGGAACTTCACAACGCCTGAATATATTTAACTACCACTACCAAATATTGAACAACCTGAACTTCTACTGCACTAACGCCTTCGACACTTCCGAAATGGATTTCACTGCGATGTTTCAAGGAGAACACTCATGACCTGTATGTCGAACAACGTTGCACTGGCGGCTCCCAGCCTGACGCAGTCGCCCGGATCCGCCATCAACATCACCTCCGCTGCTCACCTGCTGATCGAGATACCGCCCTATGCCGGCATGGACGAAGGTGACCTGATCGAACTGTTCTGGGACAACTGCTATGTCGCCTCAAAGGTGCTCAACCGTGCAGAAATCGGCCAGTCACTTAACCTGCGAGTTCCGGAAAGTTTTATCCGCAACGGCGGCTCGCGCATCCACTACCGGCTCATGCAAGTCGGGCAGGGCCCCGCGCTGTCCGCGGCGAAACGGGTTCAGGTCAAACTCGACTGCCCGGGCGGTCAGCCCCACACCCTCTGCGCAGATGAAAACCAGAGCCTGGAGCCGTTGGGTATTCCCGAGATGATTCGCCGTCACGGGGTCAACCCGAACCAGATCAAACGGGGTGTGCCGTTGACCATCGAACCCTACCTGAACATGGCGGCTGACGATGAAATCACCCTGCGCTGGGGCGACGTGCGCATGGACCTGCCCAAGATCAAACCGAGCGAAGTCGGCCAACCGATCAACGTCTGGGTGCCGCCGGCGGTGATTCTTGAGGCCGGTGAAGACCATCGACTCGAAGTGACCTACTGCATCCTCGACCGGGCGGGTAATAACTCACGCTGGGCACCGGCGCGCACCTTGAAAATCGGCTGCGCCAATCCTTACCTGAATGTCCCGGCCAGGAAGTGCTGAACCCCGCAACCAATGAGATCCCTGTAGCAGCTGGCGAAGCCTGCGTTCGGCTGCGCAGCAGTCGCAAAATCGGGCGCAACGTCTATTCAGATTAATCGCGATTTCAGGATTTACGACTGCTGCGCAGCCGAACGCAGCCTGCGGCAGCTGCTACAAGGTTGCGTTAACACCCGCCCTTTCAGGGCCACATGCTAAAGACCGCAGGGCCTGTCGACACCCTTCTATGCATATTCCTAAAAGTTAGTTTATTAATTTTTTATACGCGCTTAGGGTATATACACCGGACCACCGGACATTCTTGATTTTGATTTCGCCGCACGATGCGGCTTATCCATGAGATGTGAGGTAGGTATGGTCAGGAACAAAATCACCCCGGTGCAAATCGCCAGGGCATTGCGTGCAGCCAAGGAGCGGCGCTGATGTCTAATCTGGCAGATGCAAACGTCCAGAGTGATCTGGACATTCCCCCGCTGTTGTTGCCCGCGCACGTTTTGCGCAACGACGCACAAGCCCTCGAAGCAGCCCACGAACTCGCTCAGGTCGCCCGCCTGCAAGCCGCGCGACGCGATCAGCAGCGCAAGTTGCCCTGGGCGGAGATCGAGCAGTTCACCCGCAGTGGCCTGGGCAGTATTGCCATTGGCAAAGCGTTCGGCGGCCCCGACGTTTCATTCGTCACCATCGCCGAAGTCTTCGCGATCATTTCCGCGGCCGACCCGGCATTGGGACAAATTCCGCAAAACCACTTCGGTATTCTCAATCTGCTCCAGCACACCGCTAACGAGCGGCAGAAAACGCAGCTGTTTCAGAGCGTGCTGGACGGTTGGCGGATCGGCAACGCGGGCCCGGAACGCGGCACCAAAAACACCCTGGAACTCAAAGCCCGAATCACCGCCGACGGTGATGGCTACGTCATCAACGGTCAGAAGTTTTATTCCACGGGCGCACTATTTGCTCACTGGGTCGCGGTCAAGGCACTGAACGACGACGGCAAGCAAGTCATCGCCTTCGTCCGTCGCGGCACCCCGGGGTTGCGCATCGTCGACGACTGGTCGGGCTTCGGCCAGCGCACCACGGCCAGCGGCACCGTGCTGCTGAACAACGTGCGGGTCGATGCCGATCTAGTGGTGGAAAACTGGCGGATCAACGACAGCCCGAATATCCAGGGCGCCGTGTCTCAACTGATTCAAGCGGCTATCGACGCCGGTATCGCCCACGGCGCCATCGACGACGCTATCAGCTTCGTTCGCGAACGCGCACGGCCGTGGATCGATGCCAAGGTCGAACGCGCCAGCGATGACCTCTACGTGATTGCCGACATTGGCAAACTGAAAATCGAATTGCACGCTGCTGAAGCGCTGCTGCGCAAAGCCGGGAAAGTGCTCGATCAAGTCAGTGCCGCGCCGGTCACCGCCGAGTCTGCCGCACGCGCCTCGATTGCCGTCGCCGAAGCCAAGGTGCTGACCACCGAGATCTCGTTGCTGGCCAGCGAAAAACTTTTCGAGCTTGCCGGCAGTCGCGCCACCCTCGCCGAGTTCAACCTAGACCGCCACTGGCGCAACGCGCGCGTGCACACCCTTCACGATCCGGTGCGCTGGAAGTACCACGCAGTGGGCACTTATCACCTGAACGGCACAAAACCAGCCCGCCATTCCTGGATCTGACCGACCAGAACACTTTTGACCAGATCTCTGGAGAAACACATGACTCTTTCTCACCCCGTCGCGGTCATCACCAGCGATGAACAAGCCCTCGTCGTCGCCAGCGATCTGGCCGAAGACTTCAAACGCGACAGCGCCCTGCGCGACCGTGAACGACGCCTGCCCTACCCCGAACTGGAAGTCTTTTCGCGCTCCGGCCTGTGGGGCATCAGCGTGCCCAGGGAATTCGGTGGCGCGGGCGTTTCCAACGTCACCCTGGCCAAGGTCATCGCGCTGATCGCCCGGGCTGACGGTTCCCTGGGGCAGATCCCGCAAAACCATTTTTATGCCCTCGAAGTACTGCGCGTAAACGGTACGGCCGAGCAGCAAAAGCGCCTGTACGCTGAAGTCCTCGCCGGTCAGCGCTTCGGCAATGCGCTGGCCGAACTCGGGACCAAAACCGCTCACGACCGGGTCACCAGCCTGACTCCCGATGGCGACGGTTTTCGCATCAACGGCCGCAAGTTCTACTCCACCGGGGCGATCTACGCACAACGGATTCCCACCACGGTGGTCGATGAAAACGGCGTCCAGCAACTGGCCTTCGTCCCGCGTAACAGCCAGGGCCTGACGGTCATCGATGACTGGAGCGGTTTCGGCCAGCGCACCACTGGCAGCGGTTCGGTGGTGTTTGAAGACGTCTACGTTTCAGCTGACGACGTGATCCCCTTTCAAAGCGCCTTCGACCGTCCAACACCGGTCGGCCCACTGGCGCAGATTCTTCACGCGGCCATCGACACCGGCATTGCTCGCGCCGCCTATGAAGACGCGCTGCATTTCGTACGGACCAAAACCCGCCCGTGGATCGACTCCGGTAACGACAAAGCCACCGAAGACCCGCTGACGATCAAAAGCTTCGGCCACCTGAGCATTCGCCTGCACGCGACTGAAGCACTGCTTGAACGCGCGGGAGAATTCCTCGACCGCGCCCAGGCCGAGACCAACGCCGAAACGATCGCGGCGGCCTCGATTGCCGTGGCCGAAGCACGCGCCATCAGCACCGAAATCTCCCTGGCGGCCGGCAGCACACTGTTCGAACTCTCCGGCAGCCAGGCCACCCTGGCCGAGCACGGCCTGGACCGCCACTGGCGCAACGCCCGCGTGCACACCCTGCACGACCCGGTGCGCTGGAAGTACCACGCGATTGGCAACTACTACCTCAACGATGAAAACCCGCCACTGCGGGGAACGATTTGATGAGTCCGCGTCTGAAACCGAAAAAGAAGATCCTGCTCAATGCCTTCAACATGAACTGCATCGGGCACATCAACCACGGCCTGTGGACTCATCCACGGGACAACTCGACCCAGTACAAGACCGTCGAATACTGGACCGAACTCGCTCAATTGCTGGAGCGTGGGCTGTTCGACGGGCTGTTCATCGCCGACATCGTCGGGGTTTACGACGTGTACCAGCATTCGGTTGATGTGCCGCTCAAGGAGTCGATCCAGTTGCCGGTCAACGACCCATTGCTGCTGGTGTCGGCGATGGCGGCAGTCACCAGAAACCTCGGCTTCGGCCTGACCGCCAACCTGACGTATGAGCCGCCGTACCTGTTCGCCCGGCGCATGTCGACCCTCGATCACCTGAGCCAGGGCCGGGTCGGCTGGAACATCGTCACCGGCTACCTCGACAGCGCCGCCAAAGCCATGGGCCTGAGCGAACAGGTCGAACATGACCGACGTTACGACCAGGCCGATGAGTACCTGCAAGTGCTGTACAAACTCTGGGAAGGCAGCTGGGAAAACGATGCCGTCATCAATGACCGCGAGCAGCGGATCTACGCGACGCCTGCCAAAGTTCACAAGGTCGAACACCACGGCGAGTTCTATCAGGTCGAGGGTTATCACCTCTGCGAGCCTTCACCGCAGCGGACGCCGGTGTTGTTTCAGGCCGGCAGTTCGGATCGTGGTTTGGTGTTCGCCGGCCAACACGCCGAGTGCGTATTCATCAGTGGCCAGAACAAGGCCTCGACCAAGGTGCAGGTGGACAAAGTCCGCGCCAGCGCTGCCGCTGCCGCTGCCGGGCGTAACCCCGAGGACATCAAGGTCTTCATGGGGCTGAACGTGATCGTCGGTGCAACCGAGGAGCTGGCCTGGGCCAAGCACGCCGAATACCTGAGCTACGCCAGCGCCGAGGCCGGAGTGGCGCACTTTTCCGCGTCGACCGGGATCGACTTTTCCGGGTACGAACTCGACGAGCCGATCCAGTACGTGAAAAGCAACGCCATCCAGTCTGCCACCAAGAACCTGCAAAACAACGACTGGACCCGGCGCAAGTTGCTTGAGCAACACGCCTTGGGTGGCCGCTACATCACCGTGGTCGGCTCGCCCGAGCAGGTCGCCGATGAGCTGGAGTCCTGGATCGCTGAAACCGGACTGGACGGCTTCAACCTGACCCGCATCGTCACCCCGGAAAGCTATGTCGATTTCATCGAACTGGTGATTCCCGAATTGCAACGACGCGGCTCGTACAAGACCGCTTACGACGAGGGCACCTTGCGGGAAAAGCTGTTTCACGCAGCGGCGCATTTGCCCCAGCAACATTCGGGCTCGGCGTTCCGACGCTAAAAGCATCGCGAGCAAGCTCGCTCCCACAGGGATTGCGTGAACACTGGAGATCCACTGTGGGAGCGAGCTTGCTCGCGATGAGGCCCGACCAGACACCACACATTTCATGCACTGACTGGAAAACCCATCATGACCAAGAAACGCTTAAAACACCCAGTCAAAGCACTGGCCCTGGCCCTCGGCCTCTTCAGCTCCATGACTTTCGCCGCCGATGCGCCGCTGAAAGTCGGCACCACCGCCGCCTTCGCCATCCCGCTGGAAGCGGCGGTCGAAGAAGCCGGCAAACAAGGTTTGAAGGTCGAACTGGTGGAGTTCAGCGACTGGATTGCGCCGAACGTCAGCCTGGCCTCGGGCGACATCGACGTAAACTATTTCCAGCACATCCCGTTTCTGGAAAACGCCAAGGCCGCCGCCGGTTTTGATCTGGTGCCGTTCGCGCCAGGCATCATCAACAACGTCGGCCTGTACTCGAAAAAATACAAAAGCTTCGATGAACTCCCGGAAGGCGCCAGCGTGGCCATCGCCAACGACCCGATCAACAGCGGTCGTGGTTTGCAACTGCTGGCCAAGGCCGGGTTGATCACCCTTAAACCGGGGGTCGGTTACAAGGCCACCGAAGACGACATCATCGCCAATCCGAAAAAACTTAAAATCCTTCAGGTCGAAGCCGTGCAACTGGTGCGTGCCTATGACGACGCAGATCTGGTGCAGGGCTACCCGGCCTACATTCGTCTGGCCAAGACCTTCGATGCCACCTCGGCGCTGCTGTTCGACGGCCTCGATCACAAGGAATACGTGATCCAGTTCGTGATCCAGCCGAAAAGTAAAACCGACCCGCGCCTGATCAAGTTCGTCGACATCTACCAGCATTCGCCGGTGGTTCGCGCAGCCCTGGATAAAGCCCACGGCAAGCTCTATCAAGCTGGCTGGGAAGGCTGACCATGAATGCCGCCAACGCCCGACTTCGACTGGAAATTGCGCCGTCTCGCAGCGCCGAACAGACTGAACTGCATCCAGAGCTCAATCGCGCCCACGTGCGTTTTATCGGCCTGGGTAAAACCTACAACGGCCAACAAGGCCCTGTCGCTGCGCTGCATGGCATCGACCTGGCGATCCAGCGCGGTGAAGTGTTCGGCATCATCGGCCGCAGCGGTGCCGGTAAATCATCGCTGATCCGCACCATCAACCGTCTCGAACAACCGAGCACAGGTCGGGTGCTGATCGATCAGGTAGACATCGGCGAGTTCGACGAGGACCGTCTGGTGGCCCTGCGTCGGCGGATCGGCATGATCTTTCAACACTTCAACCTGATGTCGGCCAAAACCGTGTGGCAGAACGTCGAGCTGCCGCTCAAGGTCGCGGGCGTGCCGAAAGCCGAGCGTGAAAAAAAGGTGCGTGAACTGCTGGAACTGGTCGGCCTGCAAGGCAAACACAAGGCCTACCCGGCGCAGCTCTCGGGTGGGCAAAAACAGCGCGTCGGCATCGCCCGGGCGCTGGTGCACGACCCGGCGATTCTGCTCTGCGACGAAGCCACTTCGGCGCTTGACCCAGAGACCACGCAGTCGATCCTCGGACTGCTGCGCGAGATCAATCAACGCCTCGGACTGACGATCATTCTGATCACCCACGAAATGGCGGTGATCCGCGATATCTGCGATCGGGTAGTGGTGCTCGAACATGGGCGAATTGTTGAGCAAGGGCCGGTCTGGGAAGTGTTTGGCAATCCGCAGCACGAGGTCAGCAAAACTCTGCTGGCGCCGTTGCAACATGGCTTGCCGGAAGAACTGCAAAGCCGTTTGCAGGTACAACCGCAATCGTCGGAATCCGCGGTAGTGCTGCGCTTGCAGCTCACCGGCAACAGCAATGATGAGCCAGACCTGGCAGCGTTGTTCAGCGCGTTGGGCGGGCGAGTGCGCTTGCTGCAAGGCGGCGTCGAACGGATTCAGGGGCATGCCCTCGGGCAATTGTTGTTGGCAGTGACCGGCTCGTCCTTAGGTGCTGAAGAGTTACACCAGCGCGCCAGTCACTGGGCGCAACACGTGGAGGTGCTGGGTTATGTGGTTTGATCGATTGTTGCAGGGCGTCATCGACACCTTTCTGATGGTCGGCGTCTCATCGTTGATCGCGCTGTTGGCGGGCATTCCGCTGGCGGTGATTCTGGTCACCAGTTCCAAGGGCGGTATCTACCAAGCACCGGCGCTGAACCGTGCACTGGGGGCCTTCGTCAACCTGTTCCGCTCGATCCCGTTTCTGATTCTGATGGTCGCGCTGATCCCGTTCACTCGCTTGATTGTCGGCACCACCTACGGCGTCTGGGCTGCCGTAGTGCCGCTGACCATCGCCGCCACGCCCTTCTTTGCCCGTATCGCCGAGGTTAGCCTGCGCGAGGTCGATCACGGCCTGATCGAAGCCGCCCAGGCCATGGGCTGCCGGCGCTGGCATATCGTCTGGCATGTGCTGCTGCCTGAGGCGCTGCCGGGAATCGTCGGTGGTTTCACCATCACGTTGGTGACCATGATCAATTCCTCGGCCATGGCTGGAGCGATTGGTGCCGGTGGGTTGGGTGACATTGCGTACCGGTATGGCTACCAACGGTTTGATAGCCAGATCATGCTCACGGTGATCGTGTTGCTGGTGATTCTGGTGGCGGTGATTCAGTTGGGTGGGGATCGGTTGGCGCGGGTGTTGAACAAGCGTTGAACGAAGATCAAAAGATCGCAGCCTGCGGCAGCTCCTACAGGGGATCGGTGTAGGAGCTGCCGCAGGCTACGATCTTTAGCTTATAGTCGGTGCATGTTTCCTCACCTACGCAGCCGCCATGAAACACACCCCCGACGACCTCAAACAGATCACCACGACCACACTGGGGCACTACGACCAGGTGGCCGAGAGTTTTCGTGAAGGCACGCGCGATCACGATGTCAGCCAGAATATCGACGCGCTATTGCGGCACATTCAGGGCACGGCACCGTTCACCGTGCTCGACTTCGGCTGTGGCCCGGGCCGCGATCTGCAAACGTTTACCCGCATGGGCCACGTCGCTATCGGCCTCGATGGTTCGGAACGGTTCGCTCAGATGGCTCGCGAGGACAGCGGCTGCGAGGTCTGGCAGCAGGACTTTCTGAAACTCGATCTGCCGGCCGAACGCTTTGACGGGATTTTTGCCAATGCGGTGCTGTTTCATGTTCCTGTTCAGGAATTGCCTCGGGTACTGAAGCAGCTGCACGGAGCGCTGAAACCGGGCGGTGTGTTGTTCAGTTCAAATCCGCGTGGGGACAACCGTGAAGGCTGGAATGGTGAGCGCTTTGGCGCGTATCACGATCTGGCGGCGTGGCAGAAGTTGCTGACGGCGGCGGGGTTTGTCGAGTTGGAGCATTACTACCGGCCAGCCGGGCTGCCACGTGATCAGCAGCCTTGGTTGGCGAGTGTCTGGCGCAAGGGGTAGTGGGCTGGGGTTGGTGGCGTCTGTACTGGCGCTTTCGCGAGCAAGCCCGCTCCCACACTGGATCGTGCCATACACATATTCTGTGTTCGCTAAAGATCAAATGTGGGAGCGGGCTTGCTCGCGAAAAGAGCGCGAAGCGATCGCCGTTACTGTGCGGTTTTTTTCGGCTCCTTGATCTTGTACCAGGCCACATACAGCGCCGGCAGGAACAGCAGCGTCAGCAAGGTGGCAACAATGATCCCGCCAATCATCGCGTAGGCCATCGGCCCCCAGAACACTTCCCGGGCAATCGGGATCATGCCCAGGCAGGCCGATGCGGCGGTGAGCAGGATCGGTCTGCGACGGTGCTCGGTGGCTTGCACCACGGCGTCCCACGGTGAATACCCGTTGCGCTCGAACTCTTCAATCTGAGTCACCAGAATCACCGAGTTGCGGATGATGATGCCGATCAGCGCCAGGATCCCGAGAATCGCCACAAAGCCCATCGGCGTCCCCGTCGGAATCAGCGCCAGCACCACACCGATCAAGCCCAGCGGCGCGACACTCGCCACTAGAAACAGCTTCTGCACGCTGTGCAACTGGATCATCAGGAAGGTCGCCATCAGAAACAGCATCAGCGGCACGACTTTGGCGATCGGCCCTTGGGCCTTGCTGCTTGCTTCGACCGTACCGCCGGTGGCGACCTTATAGCCCACCGGCAACCCGGCAGTGAACTTCTCGATCGCAGGTTTGAGCAGCATCACCAGGTCGGTCGGTTGAATTTCGTCGCGCACCGCCGCCTTGATGGTGACGGTCGGTTGGCGGTCGCGACGCCAGACCAGCGGCTGCTCCAGTTCATAACGCACGGTGGCAAAGGCCAGTAGCGGGATCGACGTTCCGCCGGGCGTGACGATTTGCAGGTTTTGCAGGGTTTCCGGCGTACCGCGCTCGGCGTCCACGGCGCGCCCGACCACATTGATCAGGTAAATATCATCATCGACCTGAGTCACCGCCGAGCCGCTGACGATGCTGTTCATCAGGTTCGCCACGTCTGCGGACGACAGCCCGAGTTGCCGCGCCTTGTCCTGGGCGATGTCGATGCGCAGGACTTTGCCCGGTTCGTTCCAGTCGAAAATGATCTCGCCGATATGCGGGTTCTTGTCCAGTTCGCTGGCCAGGTCGATGGCGTGCTTGCGCACCTGATCGATGTCTTTGCCACTGACCCGGTACTGGATCGGCCGGCCCACCGGCGGGCCCATTTCCAGGGCTTGCACGAAGCTGCCAATGCCGACGAAGTCCTTGCGCAGGCGTTCGCGCAAGCGCTCGCTCAGCACCTGTCGGGTTTTGAAATCCTTGCTGACGATCACCAGTTGCGCGTAGTAGGGGTTCTGCAATTGCTGGTCGAGCGGCAGGTAGAAACGAATCGCGCCCTGGCCGATGTAGCTGCTCCAGCGCACGATGTCCGGATCGCCCTTGAGGGTCGCTTCGAAACGGTCGACGGCTCTGCGGGTTTCATCCATCGAGGCGTTTTGCGGCAGGTTGAGATCGACGAGGATTTCCGGGCGATCCGACGACGGGAAGAACTGGTTCTGCACGAAACGCATGGAAAACACCGCCAGCAGGAAGCACAGCACCGTAATGCTGATAGCCCACCAGCGGTTGCGCATGCTCCACAACAAGCCACTGTTGAAGGCCTTGCCGATACGCCCAGGCTCCTCGGAATGGGGTTTTATGTTGGCGCTGAGGATGTGCACGCCGATCACCGGGGCGAACAGCACCGCGACGATCCACGACACGAGCATGGCCACGGCAAGGACCGCAAACAAGCTGAAGGTGTACTCACCGGCAGAGCTGGCGTTCAGACCAATCGGCACGAAGCCTGCGACAGTTACCAGGGTCCCGGTCAGCATCGGGAACGCGGTCGAGGTGTAGGCGAAGGTCGCGGCCTGTTCCTTGGTTTCGCCCATTTCCAGACGCGTGACCATCATCTCGACGGTGATCATCGCGTCGTCCACCAACAGCCCGAGGGAGATAATCAGCGCACCGAGGGAAATCCGCTGCATGGTGATGCCGCTGTACTCCATGAACACGAAGACCATCGCCAGCACCAGCGGAATCGAACAGGCCACCACCAGCCCGGCACGCACGCCAAGGCTGATGAAGCTGACCGCCAGCACGATGATGACCGCCTCGAACAACGCACTGGTAAAACCACCGACCGCCTCTTCCACCACGTAAGCCTGATCCGACACGTTGTGTACACCGACGCCCACCGGCAGCTCGGCTGTCAGTTCGTCTATGCGCTGGTGCAGAGCCTTACCAAAGGCCTGAATGTTGCCGCCCTTCTGCATGGCAATCGCCAGGCCGATGGCCGGCTGCCCATTGAAGCGGAACAGCGTTGATGCCGGGTCGACGTAGCCACGGGTGATTTCAGCGATGTCGGCCAACCGGTAGAAGCGATCGTTGAGCCGCAGATTGACCGCCGCCAGGTCTTTTTCCGAGGCGAACTGCCCGGACGTGCGCACGGAAATCCGTTCCGGACCGGCCTCGATCACCCCGGCCGGGGTCACCGCGTTCTGGGTTTGCAGGCTCTGCACCACTTGACGCTGGTCGATGCCGAGTGCCGCCAGTTTGCGGGTGGAGAAATTCAGGTAGAGCACTTCATTCTGCTGGCCGACCATCTCGATCTTGCCCAGTCCCGGTATGTCGCGGATCTCGGCGCGAGCCTGCTCGACGTAATCGCGCAATTCGCGCATCGACAGGCCGTCGGAGGTAAAGGCGTACACCGAGCCGAATACATCACCGAACTCGTCGTTGAACGACGGACCCTGTATGCCCTGGGGGAAGGTGCCGCGAATATCGTTGATCTTCTTGCGCACCTGGTACCAGATTTCCGGGACGTCCTTGGCACTGGTGGTGTCACGCAAGTTGACGTAGACCGTGGATTCGCCGGGCCGGGTGTAGCTCTTCACGTAGTCGAGCGAGTCGAGCTCTTCGAGTTTTTTCTCGATACGGTCAGTGACCTGCTTGAGGGTTTCTTCCTGGGTCGCACCGGGCCAACGGGTCTGGATCACCATGGTTTTGATGGTGAACGACGGGTCTTCTTCGCGCCCCAGATTGAGGTACGAGAAAACGCCCATCAACAAAGCGACGAACATCAAATACCAGACGAAGGACTGATGCTTGATGGCCCACTCGGATAAGTTGAAGCTCCCTTTCATCGCGGGCTGCCCTCGTCGACTTTGACTTTTTGCCCCGGTTTGAGGCTGTTCACACCGGCGCTGACCACTCGCTCACCGCTTTTGACGCCGTGCCCGACGATGACGCTGTCAACGCCACGGCTGAGCAGGGTGACGTCTCGCGGGGAAACGGTCTGGGTCTGTTTGTCGACCACCCAGATACGGGTTTTACCGTCGACTTCCTGCAAGGCTGTCAACGGCAATTCGATACGCGGCTCGATGGCCGAGCTCAAGGTCACACTGATTGCCGTGCCGAGACGAAAGCCCCGCGGGGTCTCGGCCAGGGTCAGGCGAGCGCGGCGAGTACGGGTCGCGCTTTGCGCCTGCGGCTCGATCTCGCGGATGATCGCCGTGCTGTGGATACTCGGATCAAGTTGCGCTGCGACTTCAAACACCACATCGGCAGGCAGTTGCTCGGCGAGGCCCGCTGGCAGATCGATCACTGCTTCCTTGATGTCCGGCCGCGCCAGCGTCACCACTTGCTGCCCCGCCGTCACCACCTGTCCGGCCTCGGCGTTCCAGGCCGTCACGATGGCCGCGTGGTCGGTGCGTAGCTCGGTGTATTTGAGCTGGTCGTTGGCCTGACTGACCGACGCCCTGGCCTGATCCAGTGAAGCCTGGGTGGTTTTCAGTTCGGTCTGGGCGATGTCCAGCTGCGCCTGGGCGCCCACGCCCTTGTTGAACAGTTCCTGCTGACGGCGTGCGCTGGCCCGGGCATTGATCAACTGCGCCTCGACCTTCGCCTGATCGCCCTGGGCGACACGTAACTGGTTCTGCTGATCGGTCGGGTCGAGGGTTGCCAGCAACGCACCCTTCTTGACCTCACTGCCAACGTCGACATTACGGCTGGCGATACGTCCCGGCACACGGAAACCGATGTTGCTTTCGAAGCGCGCCTGAATGCTCCCGGCGAAACGCCCGAGATCCTGTTGGTCAAAGGACTGCACTTCGATGGACAGCACTGGGCGCACAGGCTCCGGCGGTGCTTCCTTTTTCGAGCAGGCGGCCAACAGCAGACCCGCCGACAACAGCAGCAACACGCGCTTCATGGCTGGGCTCCCGTCGAACCTTCAGCAGACGATGTGACGATCTCCACCAACACGTCGGGGTGCAGCAACTGGCCACCGGCAGTGACGACTTTCTCGCCGCCATTCAGGCCTTCGCTGATGATCACTTTGCCAGTCAGATAACGGCCGACCTTGACCGTCTGCAAGTGTGCCTTGCCGTCAACGTCCACGATCCAGACGGCGGGCTCGCTGAGGTTCTTGGTCAGCGCTGCCCAGGGCAATTCGACCGCAGGCTTGCCCGGCACTTTGGCCGTGGCACTGACCACCGAGCCCAGTTGCATGCCTTCGGGCAATGCGCTGAGGGTAACCTTGACCTGCACCGTACCGGTTTGCGCCGACACCGCCGGGGTTATTTCGCGCACCGTGCCGGTGGTTTTGATCTTCGGGTTATCGAGCAGGCTGACCACCACCGACCGGTCCGATGGCGGCGCGCTCAACAGCGATTCGTAGACGTTGAACACCGCGTCACGCTCGCCATCCCGGGCCAGGCTGAATATCGGCACCGTGGCCTGCACCACCTGACCGACTTCTGCCTGACGCGCGGTAACCACGCCGGGCGCGTCGGCAATCAGCGCGGTGTAACTCAATTGTTCGCGGGCATTGGCCAACTGCGCCTGCGCTGCGGTCAACGCGCTCTGGCTGCTGCGCAATGCAGCCTGGGCAGAATCGTATTCACTTTGGCTGGTGTAACCCTTGGGCAGGAGTTTTTGCTGGCGGACGAACGCGGCAGCAGTCTGTTTGACCCTCGCCTGCTCGGCGACCACTTGGGCCTGGGCGGAATCAACGCTGGTCTGCAGGTCTTTCGGGTCGAGTCTGGCTAACACTTGTTTGGCAGAAACACGATCGCCGACATCCACCATGCGCTGGATGATCTTGCCTGCAACGCGGAACGACAACTCGGTCTGAACCCGTGCCTGAACATCCCCGGTCAGGGTCACCGAGGCCGCGAAATCCGTGGGTTTGACCTCTTGCACGAACACCCGCGGACGTTCCTTCTCGATAGGCTTCTTATCGCCGCACGCGGCCAGCAGGGCAAAGAGACTCAGGCCAACGATACATTTCAATCCGGGACCAGCCATGCAGGCTCCTTTGCGTTATACGGGCGGGCGTTATACGGGCGGACAAGTGTCGATACGACTGTGAGCTTAGATCAGGGCTCAGCTGCTGCATCCAGAGACTGAAAAATTGAGGGGGAATGGCAACCGGGCGCCTTGTGGCGAGGGGGCGGGCTGGATACACCTGAGTGGAACTGGCCGGATTGAAAAGATCGCAGCCTTCGGCAGCTCCTACAGGGGGAATGACGTACACCCGTAGGAGCTGCCGAAGGCTGCGATCTTTTAGCGGTAAATCAGATGTCCGGGCGGTTCAGCCCTGCCACTTCCCGCCTTCGACAATCACGCTCTCCGGCTGGGTGTCGTCGCTCAGTTCTTTACGCACGTACTGGTCGTAGAGCTTGAGCAGGTACTTGTCTTCACCCAGCTTCGCCAACTCGGCATTGACCCAGTCACGCAGCTCGATGTTGCCCTTCTTCACGGCTGGTGCGATTGGCGCCTCGGCGCCCAAGGTTTCAGTCAACACGCGGTAGCCCGGGTTCTGTTTTGCCCAACTGAACAACACCAGGTTGTCCTGTGCATAAGCATCGCCGCGACCGCTGGCCAGGGCTTGCAGCGACTCGGTGTTTTTCTCGAACTTGAGCAGTTTCCAGTCCGGGTGATTCCTGGTCAGCCAGATATCGGCGGTGGTGCCGGTGGTGACGATGGTAGTGCGGGTTGCCAGGTCATCGAGGCTCTTCACCACGCTGGCCTGCGGCACCAGTGCCTGCACCGCAACCTTGAGGTTCGGGTTGGTGAATTCCACCGCTTCCTTGCGCTCCGGAGTGACGGTCATGTTGGCGAGGATCAGGTCAACCTTGTCGCTTTGCAGGAACGGAATCCGGCTCGCCGGCTCGACCGCAACAAACTCGACCTTGTTCTCGTCGCCCAGCAGATCCTTGGCGAATTGACGGCCAATGTCGGTATCAAAACCTACATAACGCCCGGCTTCATCGACGAAACCGAACGACGGTTTGTCGGTGAACACGCCGACGATCAGCTTGTCCCGAGCCTTGATTTTCTCCAGGTAACTGGCCGCAGGCCTAGCGGTTGAGGTTGCAGGCTTGGCAGCCTCTTCGGATTTGTTGCAACCGGCCAGCAGCGCGAGGCCAAACAACGGGAGTAGCAGCAGTGAAGACTTGGCAGTTTTCATGAGGGTTCCAGTTCCTTTGCAAGTGTCTTTTTGGGCAGTGCTTCGACGTAGGAGAACTTCTCCAGGAACTGCTGCGCTCGTGCGGTTTGCGGGTTCGTAAAGAAAATCTCGGGAGGGTTTTGTTCAAGGATGCGTCCGGCATCCATGAACACAATGCGGTCGGCCACCGCGCGGGCGAAAGCCATTTCGTGGGTGACGATCAGCAAGGTCATGCCATCGCGGGCCAGCCCCTGAATCACTTCCAGCACTTCCTTGACCATCTCCGGATCAAGGGCTGCGGTGACTTCATCGAACAGCATCACCTGCGGGTTCATGCACAGAGAACGGATGATGGCGATGCGTTGCTGCTGGCCACCGGAAAGCTGACGCGGGAAGGCGTCGCGTTTGTCCGCCAGACCGACCCGTTCGAGCAACGCCAAGGCCTGCTCGCGAGCTTCACGCGCTGGGCGTTTTTGCACCTTGAGCGGGCCGAGCAGGAGGTTGTCGAGCACGCTCATGTGCGGGAACAGGTGATAACTCTGGAACACCATGCCGATCTGCTGACGCACTTCGCGCCAGTCGATGGCCTTGCTCAGCAACTCGCGCCCAGCGAAACGCAACTCGCCGCTATGGGCGACTTCCAGACCGTTGAGACAACGCAGCAAGGTGCTTTTACCGCAGCCGCTAGGGCCGAGGATGACGATCACTTCACCGGCTTCGACGCTCAAGTCGATCCCGTTGAGAACCTGATGCTCACCGAAAAACTTGTTGAAACCCTTGAACTCGATCAATGCGCTCATGCTTGCGTCCAGCGCCGTTCCAGCACGCGGGAAGCGGCCGAGAGCGGGTAGCAGATAAAGAAGAAAAACAGGAACAGTGCGCCGTAGATCAACACCGATTCGTAGGTACGTTCGATGATCTGCTGGCCGACCTTGATCACGTCGACCACGCCGATCAACACCGCCAGCGAACTGGTCTTGATGATCCGCGTGTAGACGTTGATGGTTGGCGGCGTCATGCGTTTCAGTGCCTGGGGCAGCAGCACGTAACCGAAAAGCTGCGGGCCGGACAGCCCGATCGACAGCCCCGCTTCACGCTGGCCACGGGGCAAGGAATACAAAGCACCGCGTACCACTTCGCCGACTTCACTGGCGCCCCACAACGACAACACCAGCACTGCGCACCAGAAACTCGAAAGGCTCAGGCCGAAAAAAATCGGCAGACCGAAGAACAGCAAATACAACCAGACCAGCACCGGGATCGCCCGGAACAACTCCAGATAGACCCGCAGAATCGCCTTCAGCCATTTCGAATTCAGGCTGCACAGCACGCCGTAGAGCACTCCGCACACCGTGCTGATGACGATGCTCAAGAAGGAAATCGACAAGGTTTGCGCAGCGCCTTTGCCTAACTGCGGCAAGGACACCCAAAGCAGCTCAAGACCCGAACTGGCCATGCTGGAGCCTCCTTTCCAGGCGGCTGAGCAGCAGCGACAGCGGCAAGAACAGCAGCACACAGATCAACGTCAGCACAGCGAGCATTTCGTAGGTTTTGTAATACAGCGCGATATAGCTCTTGGTGGTGTAGAGAATCTCCGGCACCGCCACCGCCGACACCACGGTGGTCTCCTTGAGCAGGAAAATGAAGTTGGCGAACAGCGAAGGCAGGCTGAGGATCCCCGCTTGCGGCAGGATCACGTAGCGCAGCAATTGCCAGTGGGACAGACCGATGGAGCGGCCCGATTCCAGTTGCGCCGCAGGCACCGCTTCAACGCCGGCCCGCAGTACCTCGGTGAGGTAGGCACCGCCCAGAAAGGTCATGGTGATGATCGCCACCGCAAAGCCGGAAACCTTCACCCCAAGTGCCGGCAACGCGAAGTAGACGAAGAACAGTTGAATCAGCAGCGGGGTGTTGCGCGCCAGTTCCACGTACAACGCCACCAGGCGCTGCAAGTACGGCGTGCGGAACACCAGAATGGTCGCGTTGATCAGAGCTACCAGCAACGAAGTGCCGATGGCGATCAGGCCGACCTGCAGCGTCACGCCCACGGCGCGGAGAAACGCCGGCAGGGTGCTGAGGATGAAAGCGTAATCGAACGTCATTGAAGATCCTGAACGCCGCAGGGTAAGCGACGGTGGCGCAGTCCATTGGGCTGTGGATAACAGCCCGTCAAGCTCCGACTTTAAAGGCATAAAAAGAAACATTTAAATACCAATAAAGCATATTGATATCACGCAAATAACTATCCGGCGGATTGGCGGTGTCAGCGGGAGACAGCTATTTTCCTTTGCGCTGTAGGAGGGATCTTTTTTTCAGATTGCCCCTCCAAGGACGAGCAGCTTGCGGCCACACTCCCCGGCCGAACCATCACAAGGACGATAAAAATGGCAGATGTGAAAACACCCCAGCGGCTGGATCCGCAGGACATCGTGAAGTTATTGACGGCGTTGCGCCGGGCGTTGAAGACCAGGGTGGCCTGAACAAAGAGATCGCAGCCTGCGGCAGCTCCTACGCTGATCTAATGTAGGAGCTGTCGAAGGCTGCGATCTTTTGATTTTCGCGTGCAATAAAAAACGCCGACGCTATCGAAAGCCGTCGGCGTTGAAACCTTGAAGGGTTTTACCGCTCGATCAGAACGCTGGCAGTACCGCGCCGCTGTACTTCTTGGCAATGAATGCCTTCACTTCAGGACTGGTCAGCGCCTTGGCCAGTTTCTGGATCGCTACGCTGTCCTTGTTGTCTGGACGCGCGACCAGGAAGTTCACGTATGGCGAATCCGCACCTTCGATCACCAGCGCGTCTTTAGCCGGGTTCAGACCCGCTTCCAGCGCGTAGTTGGTGTTGATCATGTCCAGGTCGACCTGATCCAGCACACGCGGCAGCATGGCCGATTCCAGTTCCTTGAACTTGAAGTTGTGCGGGTTCTTGGCGATATCTTTTGGAGTCGCCAGGGCGTTTTTCGGGTCTTTCAACTCGATCAGGCCGGCTTTCTGCAACAGGATCAGCGCACGGCCGCTGTTGCTGCCTTCGTTGGGGATAGCGATGGTCGCGCCGTCCTTCAACTCAGCCAGGGTTTTGACTTTCTTCGAGTAGCCGCCGAACGGTTCAACGTGTACGCCGATCACGGTCACCAGGTGAGTGCCTTTGCCTTCGTTGAAGCTTTTCAGGTATGGCAGGGTCTGGAAGTAGTTAGCGTCCAGACGCTTCTGATCGACCTGCACGTTCGGTTGTACGTAGTCGGTGAAGACCTTGATTTCCAGATCCACGCCTTCTTTGGCGAGGGTCGGTTTGATCAGTTCGAGGATCTCGGCGTGCGGCACCGGCGTTGCGGCAACCACCAGTTTTTCGCCAGCCTGGGCCAAGCCCGCAGTCAGGGCAGCCGCCAATGCGGTGAACAACAGAACTTTTTTCATGCAGTGTCCTTATTTGTCGTTGTCGACAACGGCTAAAAAGTGAAGTGCCAGTGAAGTGCTATCGCTGGTGTGGTGCGGACAATACCGAGATTTTTTATTCCCGAACAATATCTTTTATTCACTTTCATATTCCATTTTGTTCATACAGAAAAACCACGTCCGTAGGAGCTGCCGCAGGCTGCGATCTTTCTGCATTTACGCGATGGAACGTGAAGATCAAAAGATCGCAGCCTTCGGCAGCTCCTACGTGATTCCCGTTTGTGCAAGAAGTTGTTTCAGGGCTTCGAGCTCTGGCGCTGAACCGTTGTCGACAATGCGCTTGAGTTGCTGTTCGATCTGCTCGAGCGGCGACAACACCTGCGGCAAATTCAAATGCGCAGGCTTTATCTCCTCGCCACTGCTCACCAGCAACGCAAAGTGAATGACGTTTTCCAGTTCACGGGTATTGCCCGGCCAGCTGTGCCGCTCCAGAACCTGCTGTGCCGCGTCGCTGATAAACGGCACCGGCAGGTCGAGGCGCTGGCTGTAGATACCGAGAAAATACTCGGCCAGTGATTGAATATCACCGACTCGCTCGCGCAAGGCCGGTAATTCGAGTTGACCTTCGCTGAGGTAGCGATAAAGCCGCTCATGGAATTTGCCAGCCGCCACGGCTTGTGCCAGATCGATGCTGGTCGCCGCCACGAGTCGCACATCCACCGGGCTCGGTTGCTGGGCACCCACGCGGGTGACTTCGTGATTCTCCAGGGCGGCGAGCAGTTTGATCTGAATCGGCAACGGCAAATCGCCGATTTCATCCAGGTACAACGTCCCGCCATTGGCCGAACCAAACCACCCGGCGCGGCTGCTCGCCGAACCACTGAAACTGCCGCCGGCATAGCCGAACAACTCGGCATCAGCGTAAGTCGGACTGATGGCGCCGCAGTTGACCGATACAAACAACCCGCCGCGATCGCTGGCGCGGTGAATGTGCCGTGCCAGCAGCTCTTTGCCGGTGCCGGTTTCACCGCGTATCAACACCGAAATCGAGCGCGGCGCCAGTTGTTCCAGCTCCTGACGCAGCTGGCGCGAGCGTGGGTCGACGAACACCAGCGCCTTGGCGCGAATGCTCAGCGGGCTTTTTTCAGCGTCGGGAAAGGTCAGCAATGGCTGACCGAAAGATTCATGCAAACTCATGGCAGACTCCCGCCCAAAACCGCCGGGAGACGGGGGGCGTTCAAATAAAAAAGAGGTTCAAGCGCGGCGCAGGGCGTGATTTTCCATGCGGTTTTGCAGGCGATACAGGTAGGCAAAACCCTGCTCCCAACGATGGTGGCCGGATTTCACGTTGATGTGCCCAGCCCCCGCCAGAATCCCCGCTTCGGCGCCCCAGTTGCGCGCCAGCTCAAGCGCCCGTGGAGCGCTGACGGCGGCGTCGTTGTCGGAACTCACAACCTGGCTCGGGAACGGCAGCAGGTGCGTCGGAATCGGCGCAAAGTTGCGCAACGCAGGCTTGCAGGCCGGACGTTCAACGTCGGCAGGCGCAACCAGCAAGGCCCCGCGAACCTGACGCAACGCCTGCAACGGCGCAGTGGCCGCCCAATGCGCAACGGTGATGCAGCCCAGGCTGTGAGCGATCAGGATCACCGGCGTGCTGTCGGCATCAATCGCTTCGGCCAGCGCCGCGACCCAATCCTCACGGCGCGGCGTCAGCCAATCGGCCTGCTCCACCCGCGCACTGTTCGGCAGGCTGTTCTGCCAATGGCTTTGCCAATGATCATCTGGCGATCCTTGCCAGCCCGGCACAATCAGGTAGCGAATTGATTCGTTGCGCATGGGGAGCTCTCCTGTGCGTGTCTGTTCCTGGTCGAGTATAGGGATGGGATTTACATTCCTTAAGGAATAAGAAGCTATTTGTTAAGACCAAAACAGAATATGCAAAATACCTACTACTGGAGCTCCAGGTTTGCGCTTTGCTTCAGAAGAAAAAAAGGGGCCGCACCCTGCCAAGGAGACGGCCCCGGAAATCGCTATTTTGTACCGCGCGGTAATCACCGACAGCTCGGTAATCCTCAAATGTTTAACATGGATAAGTTGCGGTTCAATGAATCGATCTGCCTGCGCCTGACGCCCTCATGCGACCGCTTCGATGGATGAATCATTGCTTCAATGGCTTATTTCCGAAAGTAATATTTTTTTATTTATATAGATCAATATCGCATAACTAAATCAACACTTCCGGCCCCTCCCGAAATCAAAAAGCTGCCGAGGAACACACGTGGGTACGATCTACGCTTGGGTTGCCCGCACCGTTTCGGTTGTCTTCTGCTCCTTGCGCACAAACCGATTCGCCCGCCCAAACGTGCCAAAGTCATTGAAGCGCACGCCCATCTCGCGCATCACCTTGTGCGCCACCGGCACGGTCAGCTGGCGGATGTAAAACGGTTCCTTCACCACAAAATGATGGATGCCATGGCTGCTGCCGAAGTTGAAGCAGAACGCCTGCAACGGCCACATCCACCATGGGTTCAGCACCTGTGTCTGCTGGATCACATTGCCCGGCTCAATGTCGCCGTAGTAGTGCATGTTCGAGCTGACAAAATGCAGGCAAAAAGTGCGCAGTACGTTCGGACCGATGATCACTACGGCAGCGATGTCGATCACCTGCATCACCGACAGCGTGGTCGCCGACCATTCCACCGAGGCTCCCATCAAATACGCAATGCCATTGGCTGCGTGAAAACCGAGGAACAGGTACCACGCACCCCAGTGCACCAGCGCCAGCGGCGCGTAAACCTTCAGCGTGCGCTTGATGATGCTGAATTTGTGCGCCCAGGTTTTGGCCCGCAGCATGCGGATGAACGCCGACATCACGTTGTCGCCGACCATCAGCAAACGCGCAATGCCCCAAGGCTCGCCGTTGGTGATGGCGCGCTCTTCCATGTCGGTTTCACTGCCGGAGACCTTGTGGTGGTTGAGGTGCAAATGGCGGCGAATCCACGGATTGATGGTGCTCGGCCGTGCCAGCCAGACCAAGCCCATCATCAGGTTGTGCGGCACGCGTTGCTTGCGAAAATACATGCTGTGGATCAGGTCGTGTTCCAGTTCATGGGTCAGCGATGCAAAAAAAGCATTCAGCAGCAGGCACACCCACCAGGCCATGTGCCCGGTCATGTAGAGCGCCGCCGAGCCGATCATCCCGGCCAGGGCGAAGGCCAGAATGCCCACGCCAAGAGCGTCCTGGTGGTTGAGAATCGGGTAGCGCTGACGCAGTTCGACACCGCGGGCGAGCACCACTTCACGAATATGCGCAGATCGTTGTTGTGCATTCAGGCGTTCAGGACTTGCAGAAGTACCGTACATGCTTCCATCCTTTAGTTATTGATGTTCGCATCCTGCCCTGCGCGATCGCTTCGGGCGTTAGCTGTGAACGCCAACCTGTTGACCGGAAGCGCCAATCATCATGATTGAACCCACCTCCCTCGCCAGCTGGACCCGCGCTTTGCGCAAACAACTCGACGCCCTCGGCCTCGACAGCAACGCCCTGTGCCTGCAAGCCGGGCTCGACCCGCAACTGATGGACGACCCCAACGCCCGCTACCCGTTATCGGCCACCACTCGACTGTGGGAGCTGGCCGTCGAGGTCAGCGGCGACCCGGCGATTGGTTTGCGGGTTTCGCGGTTCGTCAGCCCGACCACCTTCCACGCACTGGGATATGCGCTGGTCGCCAGCGGCAGTTTGCGTGAGGTGTTCGAGCGCATCGTGCGTTATCACCAAGTGATCAGCGACGCATTGGAGCTGGAACTGACCCGTGGCGAAGATCGCTATTGCTTCACCCTCAAGGTCCCCGAAGGCAGTCCGGCGCCAGCGCGGGAAGCGATCGACGCCTTCGCCGCGATCTACGTGCGCACCTGTCGCAACCGTTTGGGTCGGGACTATGCACCGCTGGCGGTGTACTTGCGCCGACCGGAACCGGCCGACCCGAAACAATGGCACACGGTGTTCCGCGCACCGATCTTCTTTGCTGCTGACGAAGACCGGCTGGAGTTTTCCATCGACGACTTCGAAAGCCATCTGGATGACGCCAACCCGGAGCTGGCCGAACACAACGAAACCGTGCTCAAGCGCGCCCTGACGCAACTGCGCCTGCTGACCTGGGAGCGCAAGGTGCGCGATGCCATCGAAGCGCAACTGCCCGAAGGCGAACCCAGCGCCGAACGCATCGCCGAGACCTTGCACTTGAGTTTGCGCAGCTTGCAACGGCACCTGGCGGACGAAGGCTGCCGGTTCGATACGTTGCTCAATGAATGTCGTGAGAATCTGGCACTGCTGCACTTGCGCGACCCACAGTGCTCGTTGAGCGAAATCAGTTATCTGCTGGGGTTTGCCGACACGAGCAGCTTCAGCCGCGCGTTCAAGCGCTGGACCGGGATGACGCCGGGGCAGTTTCGGGATGGGTTGCGATAACAGGCTGTCAGAACCGGCCTCATCGCGGGCAAGCCTTGCTCCTACAGGATTGTCGTCACTTGCTTGAACGACGCGAATCCGTAGGAGCAAAGCTTGCTCGCGATAGCGATTTACCAGATAACACAGATGGCTCAGCGCCCTCGATCACGACGCAGCAACTTGCGCACCCGTGCCACCAGCTCACTCACGGCGAACGGTTTGAGCAGGTAGTCATCCTCATGCAGCTCCAACCCGCGCAGCCGGTCTTCAATGCCGTCCGTGGTGGTCAGGAACAGCACCGGCGTTGCACCGAGCTGACGGATCTGTTGCAACAGCTGCCAACCGTTGAGGCCGGGCAGCATCACGTCGAGAATGATCAGGTCGTATTCAGCCGTTTCGATAAAGCGTCGACCGGCCATGCCGTTGTCCGCCACATCCACCGCATAGCCGGCTTCGCTCAGGCCTTGGGCCAGAAGTTTCGCGGTCTCGGGTTCGTCTTCCACTAACAGCAAACGCATGGCACACCTCGAATAATCGTCAGTACAGGCTAGGCGCCTTGGCGCACAAAGCCCATCACTAACGGTTATTTCGGATGAGGTGACGGGTTCAAACGCTCGCCAAAGCCCGCAATCGACCCGCGTCGAGGATCTCGATCTCGCCATAACTCAGGTTGAGAATGCCCTGACCCTCCAGGTCCTTGAGGATCTGGTTGGTGGTCTGACGCGACAGCGAAAGCAGCAACGCCAACTGCTCCTGCGGCAGTTGCAGAATGCGCCGTGCGGGTTCGATCTCGCCGTAGCCATCGGCAATCATCAGCAAGCGATGCGCCACGCGGGCCGGGGCCGGCAGCAAGGTCAGCTGTTCGAGATTGATGAAGGTCAGGCGCAATTTATGGCTCATCAGCAAGGCCAACTGTCGCCAGTGTTGCGGGTGTTCTTCGAGCATACCGAGCAGCGCTGCCTGCGGTACATGCAACAGAATGCAGTGGCCCACGCCATAGGCGTCATGGGTGCGTGGCTGGCCGTCGAACAGACTGATTTCGCCGAACCAGTGTGGCGGCTCAATCAGGCTCAGCAGCGCCTCCTTGCCCTGCTCGCTCACCGCGCCCACGCGCACCGCACCTTCGAGTACCGCGTACAGACCACACGGCGGATCACCGCGCTTGAACAGCCGTTGTCCCGGCGACAGCCGCCGCACGCGGGCCAGGGACAGCAGACTATCCTGTAACAAGGGCGACAAATGGCTAAACCACTGCCCCTTCATCAGGCGTGACCGCCAGGCCTGCATATCCATGAAAACTCCAAGATGATTGTCGTCTGGCTGACAGAGCAACGACGGACCGCAGGGCATGATCGACATCCCTACCGGAGGAATAACAATGAAAAGCCTCGTTGACCACCTCAGTCAATACGCCGCGTACCACCGTGACCCGCGCAACATCGCCAGCCACTTCATTGGCATTCCGCTGATCGTGGTCGCCGTCGCGGTATTGCTATCACGGCCAGGATGGCCGGTGGCCGGGCTCTGGCTGTCTCCTGCGGGGCTATTGGCGCTGGCCTCGGCGTGGTTCTATTTGCGCCTGGAAGTACGCCTTGGGGTGGTGATGACGGTGCTGCTGGGCCTGTCCGTTTGGCTAGGCCAAATCCTCGCGGCGCACAGCACCCTGCTTTGGTTGAGCAGCGGTGTCGCGATGTTTGTGGTCGGCTGGGCGATCCAGTTTGTTGGCCATCACTACGAAGGACGCAAACCGGCGTTTGTCGATGATGTGACGGGATTGATCATCGGACCGCTGTTTGTGGTGGCCGAACTGGCGTTCATGCTGGGGTTGCGGCATGAGCTGAAAGAGCAGATCGAGGCGCGGGCGGGTGGGGTGCGTCTGCGTCAGAAAAATGCGGCGGCGTAGATCGCTTTCGCGAGCAAGCCCGCTCCCACATTGGATCTGCGTTAATCACACAATCCGTGATCAACCGAGAACCCTGTGGGAGCGGGCTTGCTCGCGAAGCTTTTGCTTTTAGAGGTTGGCGACTTTCTGCCAGACCTTGGGCTTGAAGAACAACGTCTCGCCCTTGGCCAGACCGGTCAGGCTGTCGTGGTCTTTCACCACTTCCGCTTCGATCAGCTCGCTCTGGCCTTCAACCTTCAAGGTAATGCGTGTGGTTGCACCCAGCGGACGGATATCGCGCACTTGCGCCGCGTGGTGATCCTCCAGCTCAGTGCGCGACAGCGACACTTCGTGAGGACGGAACAGCACGTGATTATCGTCGCCCAGGTACAGGCGATTCGAATCACCGAGGAAGTGATACACGAAATCGCTGGCCGGGTTTTCGTAGACGTCACCCGGTGAACCGATCTGCTCGATCACGCCCTTGTTCATCACCACGATGCGGTCGGCGACTTCCATCGCCTCTTCCTGGTCGTGGGTCACGAACACCGAGGTCAGGTTGATGTCTTCGTGCAGACGCGCCAGCCAGCGACGCAGTTCTTTACGGACCTTGGCATCCAGCGCTCCAAAGGGTTCGTCGAGCAGCAACACCTTGGGTTCCACCGCCAAAGCACGGGCCAACGCGATGCGCTGACGCTGCCCACCCGATAGTTGTTCCGGGTAGCGATCCGACAACCAATCCAGTTGCACCATGTTCAGCAGCTCGTGGACTTTGACCGCAATCTGGCTTTCGCTCGGACGCTGGTTTTTCGGCTTCATGCGCAGGCCGAAGGCAACGTTGTCGAACACGGTCATGTGGCGGAACAAGGCGTAGTGCTGGAACACAAAACCGACGTTGCGATCACGCACGTCGTGGCCGGAGACGTCTTCGCCGTGGAACACGATGCTGCCGGCGTCCGGGGTTTCCAGGCCGGCGATGATCCGCAGCAAGGTGGTTTTGCCGCAGCCGGACGGGCCAAGCAACGCCACCAGTTCGCCGCTCTGGATGTCCAGGTTGATGCTGTTCAGCGCCTTGAAGGCGTTGAAATTCTTGCTGACATTACGGACTTCGATCGACATGACTTATTCCTCCGCGGCGCTGGCGCGCAGGCGGTTAATACGGGACTCGCTCCACTGCTTGAGCAGCAGGATGAAGAGCGCCAGGATCAGCAACAGGCTCGCAACGGCAAACGCGGCGACGTGGTTGTATTCGTTGTAGAGGATCTCGACGTGCAGCGGCAGGGTGTTGGTCACCCCGCGAATGTGCCCGGACACCACCGACACCGCACCGAACTCACCCATCGCCCGCGCGGTACACAGCACCACGCCGTAGATCAGGCCCCATTTGATGTTCGGTACCGTCACGTGCCAGAACATCTGCCAGCCGTTGGCGCCCAGCAACCGTGCAGCTTCCTCTTCCTGCGTGCCCTGCGCCTGCATCAGCGGGATCAGTTCACGCGCCACAAACGGCACGGTGACGAAAATCGTCGCCAGCACAATGCCCGGCAAGGCGAAGACGATCTGGATATCGTGGTCCTGCAACCACGGGCCAAAAATGCCCTGGGCGCCGAACATCAGCACGTAGACCAAACCCGCGATCACCGGCGATACCGAGAACGGCAAGTCGATCAGGGTCACCAGCATGCTCTTGCCACGGAACGAGTATTTGCTCACGCACCAGGCCGCGCTGACGCCGAACACCAGGTTCAGCGGCACCGAAATCAGCACCGCAATGACGGTCAGTTTCAGGGCAGACAGAGCATCCGGCTCGAAGATCGCGGTGAAGAACGCGCCGAGGCCAAGCTTCAGGCCCTGGGACACCACGATGAACAGCGGCAGCAACAGAAACAGCGCAAAAATCAGCCAGCCGAGGCCGATCAGGATTCGCCGGGAAGCCGCGCTGCCACGACGGGCAGCGTTGGCCGAAGACGCGGCGGCAATAGACGATTGGGACATGGTGCCGCCTCCTTATGGGGTTTCGATGCGCCGCTGCAACAAGTTGATCAGCAGCAACAGGACGAAGGAAACCACCAGCATCAGCACGCCAATGGAGGTAGCGCCGGTGTAATCGTATTGGTCGAGCTTGACCATGATCAGCAGCGGCAGGATTTCGGTTTTCATCGGCATGTTACCGGCAATGAAAATCACCGAGCCGTACTCGCCAACACCCCGTGCAAACGCCAGGGCAAAACCGGTCAGCCAGGCAGGCAGCAGCGCGGGAACCAGAATGTAGCGGAACACCTGCAACGGCTTGGCGCCCAGACACGCGGCGGCCTCTTCGATCTCTCGCGGGATATCGGCGAGTACCGGCTGCACCGTACGTACCACGAACGGCAACGTGACGAAGGTCAGCGCCAGGGTAATACCGAGCGGCGTGTAAGCGATCTTGAAACCCAGGTCCGCAGCAAACTGCCCGACCAGACCGGTCGGCGTGTACAGCGCAGTCAGCGCAATACCGGCCACGGCCGTTGGCAGTGCGAACGGCAGATCGATCATCGCGTCGATGATCTTGCGTCCGGGGAAGGTGTAACGCACCAGCACCCAGGCCAGCAACGTGCCGATGATGCCGTTGATGATCGCGGCGTACAGTGCGGTGCCGAAACTGAGCTTCAACGCCGCCAGCACTCGTGGCGCGGAGATGATTGCCCAGAACTGATCCCAGGTGAGTTGAGCGGCATGCACGAACATCGCCGCCAGTGGTATGAGCACAATCAGACTGAGGTACACCAAGGTGTAGCCCAGCGTCAGCCCGAAGCCGGGTATGACGGGGGAGATACGACGCGACATAAGAGTCCTTGGTTGAAAAAATCAATCAGCTAAGCACATCCATGTGGGAGCCTAAGCTTAAGGTTCGTTGTGTGGCTCAAGTCAGGTTACTGCGCCTGATAGATCTGGTCGAACACGCCACCGTCATTGAAGAATTTCGGTTGGGCGGATTTCCAGCCACCGAAGTCCTTGTCGATGGTCACCAGCTCCAGGGTCGGGAACTGTTTGGCGTACTTGGCGGCCACGTCCTTGTCACGTGGACGATAGAAGTTCTTTGCCGCGATTTCCTGACCGGCCGGGCTGTACAGGTGCTTGAGGTAAGCTTCGGCGATCTGCTCGTTGCCCTTCTTCTCGGCGTTCTTGTCGACGACCGCTACCGGCGGTTCGGCGAGGATCGACAGCGAAGGCACGACGATGTCGAACTTGTCAGCGCCACCCTGTTCTTTCAGCGCCAGGAAGGCTTCGTTTTCCCAGGCCAGCAACACGTCACCCTGACCGTTGTTGACGAAAGTAATGGTCGAACCGCGAGCGCCGGTGTCCAGCACCGGTACGTGCTTGAACAGTGTCTGCACGTACTCTTTGGCCTTGGCTTCGTTACCGCCATTGGCTTTCAGGCCATAGGCCCAGGCCGCGAGGAAGTTCCAGCGCGCCCCGCCGGAGGTTTTCGGGTTTGGCGTAATCACTTCAACGCCGTTTTTGGTCAGGTCGCCCCAATCCTTGATGCCTTTAGGGTTGCCCTTGCGCACCAGGAACACGATGGTCGAGGTGTACGGCGTGCTGGCGTCCGGCAGGCGTTTTTGCCAGTCGGCCGGCAGGGTTTTGCCGAGTTTGGCGATTTCGTCGATGTCACCGGCCAGTGCCAGGGTCACCACGTCGGCCCGCAGCCCATCAATCACCGCCCGGCCCTGTTTGCCCGAGCCACCGTGGGATTGCTGAATCTTCACGTTGTCGCCAGCGTGTTCCTTCTTCCAGAAGTTGATGAATTCGGCGTTGTAGTCCTGATACAGCTCGCGGGTCGGGTCGTACGACACGTTGAGCAGTTCGTAATCCTTGGCAACCGCGGAACCGGCAAAAATGGCGCTGGCCAGAGCGGCCAAAGCGTAACGGCGAATCGACGACATGGTGCAGCTCCTGAATTCTTGGTGTATTGGCTTTTTTTATGGTCTGGAATCGGGTTGCCTGTTCAAAGATCGCAGCCTGCGGCAGCTCCTACACACAAATCCCCCCGTAGGAGCTGCCGCAGGCTGCGATCTTTTGATTCGGGTTCAGCTCGGCTTGTTGCCCGGGTTCTGCAAACGGAATTTCTCTTTGCGTTCGATCTGAACCACCTGGGCGTTGTGCACGGTTATTTCCACCGCGCCAAAGCGCAGATCGCGCAGTGCGCTCTGGATCTCGCGCAAGATGGTTGCTTCGTCCTGGCCGTCAACGCTACGTAGAGATGCGCTCATGGTGCTGCTCCTTGAATGAGATGTGCCTGGCAGTGGCGGCACTGCTTGTGGCGTGAGAGCAATAGTAGATAGGCGCAGATATTCTTAAAAATACTATTTAAGAATGTTTATATAACCTAAATGCATTTTCCGACGACGCAAAGGTTGGCGCGGACATTGAGCGCCTGAAGGTCAAAAGATCGCAGCCTGCGGCAGCTCCTACGCAGAGGCCGCGTATATCCGTAGATACCGTCTTGAGCCTCACCGGGCAAGCGCAAGTTTCGGGTCAAAGGGTTGACCCGACTTGAGCACGCCGTAAACGAAGTGCAAC
>NZ_JBIUVW010000052.1:0-40027 GCF_044743155.1 Pseudomonas sp. NPDC087697
CCTGCCGCCTGCGCTGTTTGAGCAGCAAGCGGCCTAATGCTCCTACAGAGCGGTTCAAAAAAACTGAACCACAACACCGAAGCCTGCGATCTTTTCCATCAACCAATTACTTTTTGCGACAAAGCGTCAAACCATCACCCAAAGGCAACAACGACAGATCGACACGCAAATCATCCTTCAAGGCACGATTGAGTGCCTGGATGGCTCGGGTGTCTTCGCTCGCGGGACTTTCTTCCAGTACCCGTCCACTCCACAGTGTGTTGTCGAATACCGCCAACCCACCGCTTCGCAGAAGGCGCAAAGCGCTTTCCAGATAAGCCGGATAGTTGGCCTTGTCGGCATCAATGAAGATCAGATCAAAGCAACCGTCCTGCCCTTGCTGCTCAAGTTGAGCCAGGGTTTGCAATGCGGGCGCCAAACGCAAATCGATACGCCCAGAAAGGCCAGCCTCCTGCCAGTAACGGCGTGCCGTGGCGTTGTACTCTCCTGGAATGTCGCAGCAGATCAACGTGCCGTCATCCGGCAAGGCTGCCGCCATGCACAAGGCGCTGTAGCCGGTAAAGGTGCCGACTTCGAGCAAGCGTTTGGCACCCGTAAGCTTGACCAGCAAGGCGAGGAACTGCCCCTGCTCGGGGGCCACCTGCCAGCGCGCCATCGGCAGCGCCTGGGTTTCGTCACGCAAACGACGCAGCAGCGGCGTTTCGCGCAAGGAGACGTCAAGCAGGTAGTGGTAGAGGGAATCGTCGAGATTGAGTGTGCGAGCGGTCATGACAACCTCTGCGAACTAGGGATTGCGCGCCAAATGTTCAGGCTCAATAACACGCTTGGCGCTCAGGTAGGCTCTCTGCCAATAGGCCTTGGACAAACTGTCGAGCTTCACCGTACCACCCGTGGCGGGTGCATGCACGAAGCGACCTTCACCGACGTAGATCCCGGCGTGGCTGACTTGCGAGCCACCATGGGTGGCGAAGAAGATCAGGTCACCGGTCTGCAGTGCCTCTTGACCGATATTCGGCGCTTGCATGCCGATCATCTCGCGAGTCGAACGCGGCAGGGAAATACCCGCTGCATCGCGGTAGACGTAGCCGATCAAGCCGCTGCAATCGAAACCTGAATCCGGCGTATTACCGCCCCAACGATAAGGCGTGCCGACCAGACCCAGCGCGCGAATCAGCACGTCTTCAGCAGCAGGAGAGAAAGATTGAGCAGGAGCAAAAACCGGGGCGCGAACGACTTTAACAGGCGGCGGAGTACGGCTGGCACAGGCGCTGAGCAGCGCTGCGAAGAAGATAAGTACGAGGCGGGCCGACATCGTCATGTACAGAGCATCCTGATCTGGCTGCAGCTTTCTCTGCCGAGAGGCGGAAAACAAAACCGCGTAAGCAGGGCTTACGCGGTTAGTTAGTCAACAATAGATCAGGATTCTAGCGGCTACGCGCCAAACTTCAAGTAAGACTTTAAGTTAGCCTTACAAATAGTCCGCTTACTTGCGTGCCGTGACCGTCGTTGGCGCCATGGCGAGTGCTCGCTTGGCCTCAATGAAGGTCTTGCTCCAGTAGCTGTCACCCAGGCTATCGACCCGGACACCACCACTGCGGCGGCTACTGGAATGGATGAACTGGTCATCGCCCAGGTAGATCCCGGCGTGACTGACGCGACCGCGACGACCATTAGTGGCGAAGAACAGCAAGTCGCCAGGCTTAAGGTTGTTGCGAGAGACCAACGGGGCATTCACGTTGATCATTTCGCGAGTGGAGCGCGGCAGATTCATGCCAGCCTCTTCGCGAAACAGATAACCGATGAAACCGCTGCAATCGAAACCGGCTTCAGAGGTACCGCCCATACGGTAACGGGTACCGACCAGGGACAGGCCACGTTCGAGGATACTGTCGGCCAGAACCGGAAGCTGGTAAGGCTTGCGGCCAGCGAAATCGGCCAGTTCTTTTTCGGTAGCCAGTTCTTCCTGGTAAATAACGGAAGACTGGGCAGTAGCTGAATTTTTAATCTGCTGATCGTTTTGTTGCGAGACCGGGGAATGAACCGCGCAACCAAAAAGCAGGGTGACAAGTGCGAGAGGCACGAGGGGTGCGAAGCGATTTAGCATGGGCACGACCGTGGCTGAAGTTGTAAAGAAGGCGAGACTATGCCTTCTATCGCCCTCATTTGCAAATTCAATCGAACCAAATGTGACTTATCGGTTTCTCGTTAACATCTAAGCGCTTAAGCCCATTTTAAATCTGCACGCGCCGTGAATACCTTTCCGGAAGCGGGTTTTCTGACGCCTGAAATGTGCCGAAACGCGCTACAGGCCGCAGTTTTACCAGCCCAGGGTTTCTTTGAGGAAGGGGATCGTCAGCTTGCGCTGAGCCTGCAGAGAGGCTTGATCGAGACGTTCAAGGAGCTCGAACAAAGCGCTCATGCTGCGAGTACCGCGAGTCAAGATAAAATGTCCGACTTCGTCGGTCAGGTGCAGACCGCGACGCGACGCGCGCAATTGCAGCGCACGCAATTTGTCTTCATCGGACAGGGGCCGCATCTGAAAAATCAGTGCCAGGGTCAAGCGGGATTTGAGGTCAGCCAGTTTTACCGGCAACTCGCGTGGCGAGGTTGAAGCGGCGATCAGCAGACGCCGACCACTGTCACGCAGGCGATTGAACAGATGGAACAACGCCTCTTCCCAATCAGCCCGCCCTGCTACTGCCTGCAAGTCATCCAGGCAGACCAGTTCGTACTGCTCAAGGTTGTCGAGAATTTCGATACCGCGATCCAGCAACTCGGCCAACGGCAAGTACACCGCCCGCTCCCCCAACTGTTCAAAGCGCAAGCACGCGGCTTGCAGCAAGTGCGTACGCCCTACGCCGTCCTTGCCCCAGAGATAGATCAGGCTTTCGGTCCAGCCGGCGTCGGCTTCGCACAACCGCTCGACATAGCCGAGTGCAGCGGCATTGGCGCCGGGGTAGTAGTTGATAAAGGTAGCGTCATCACGCAGACGCACACCTAGGGGCAGCTGAATCGGTTTCATGCTGACTGAACAGTTCCAAACGAACCGTTAGTGGCCTCTGTGTAAAGTTTGCAAAGTTTATACCCGTGACGCCGGCCGCACAATGCAGCAGACCATAAGCAAAATCAAAGGTTTGCGTTAACTTGCGGGTATCGGCGGGGTTTGTTTGACGGCGTATGTGACCGTCAGGAGTGCTCTAAAGGCCTGCCCGGCAATGCGCCGGGCAACCTTGGGCGATTAATCGACGGCGCTGATCAATCGGAATCTTCCACACCGCTATACATACCAGAATCTTTATACAAATCATGCACATGGCGCACCAGCACCATGATCACCGCCGCCACTGGCAACGCCAGCAGGATCCCGGTGAATCCAAACAGCTCACCACCCGCAAGAATCGCAAAGATCACCGCCACCGGATGCAGACCAATCCGGTCCCCCACCAACAGCGGCGTCAGCACCATGCCTTCCAGTGCCTGACCGACCATGAACACCACGACAATCCCGATCATCGGATATAGATCGCCACCAAACTGAAACAACCCGGCGACCAACGCCGCGCCGATCCCGATCACAAAGCCCATGTATGGCACGATCGCCGCCAGACCGGCAATCAGACCGATCAACAGCCCCAGCTCCAGCCCGACCAGCATCAGACCGGCCGCGTAGATCACACCCAGCGCCAGCATCACCAGCAACTGCCCGCGAACAAATGCACCGAGCACCTCGTGACACTCGTCCGCCAGCGAAACCACGCGTTCTTCACGATTACGCGGCAGCAGGCTGCGGATCTTCGCCATCATCAGGTCCCAGTCGCGCAGCAAGTAAAAACTCACCACCGGGATCAACACCAGATTGGTCAGCCAGCCGATCAACGCCAGACCCGATGCGGTGGCCTGACTCAGCACGATACCGACGATGTCAGTGGTCTGCCCCATGTGCTCGCTGATCGCGGCCTTGACCTTGTCGAACTTCCAGAAGCCATCCGCCAAGCCGAGCTTCGACTGCGCCCAGGGCATCGCGGTGTGCTGCAACCAGTCAAGCATTTGTGGTGTTAGCTCGTACAGGCGAAACAGTTGCTTGGCCAGCATCGGCACCAACACCAGCAACAGCGTCATGACGACCAAGGTGAACAGCGCAAACACCGCGACCACACCCCAGGTGCGTGACAGGCCGAACTTCTCCAGGCGATCTACCAGCGGGTCGAACAGGTAGGCCAGCAACAGCGCCACCAGGAACGGCGTGAGGATCGGATGTAACAGGTAGACAAATGCGCACAGCAGGACCAACCCACCAAGCCAAACCCAACGCCGCGTATCGGCCATGAACCACTCCTGCTTCTATATAAGGAAAGAAAAACCTACCAGCGGAAACTCAGCTGCGCTTTTGGCGCGGGTGCCGGGGCGACCGCAGGTGTCAAACCGCTGGCCGCAGGCTGAACCGGCGCAGGCGCAGCGCCCGCCGGCACCTCTTGCAATTTCGCCAGACTCAACTGCGCTCGCAGTTGATCGGCACTGCCGTTGACTCGGTACACGATCCGGTCACCATCGACACTTTGCAGGCGCGCACCAAACGGCTCCAGCAAATGCCCCAGCACCGCGTAGCGCTCCAGGTTCATGCCTTGCACCTCAAGCAACTGCTCGCTGGACATTCCCGGCTTGGCAACAAAACGCGGCGCCAGACGCTGACTCACTGCCAGCAATACCGCATCGGCCAAGGCCGCAGCGTCAGCCCCTTGCACGCTGCCTTGCTCACGCTGACTGCCCAGCCACAAATGCCACTTGGCCTGCCACTGTCCGCTCTCTTCATGTGCATGAACTGCCAGCAAAGCATCCGCGCCGTAGCGCTCGGAGATTCCATGCAGCGGCACCGGGTCGTTGCCTTCAAGATTCGGCGCGGTAGCGACGATCTGCTCGTTCAGGTCACCCAGCGGCAGGCGCAACGGCAGACCACGATGTTGGGCCGCACGACGCAACGGTGCGGCACTGGCCTGACCGTCACCAACCAGGTTTGAGCCTTCAGTCGAATCGTTCAGCCACCAACCGAGAATCGACGGCCGATTGGCGCCCCACAAGGCTAGCCCGGCCTGACGCAGCGCCCGATCGGTACTCACCGGGTCGAAGTCGACTTGCAGGCTTTCCGGTGGTCCGGCGTCGTAGCCGTATCGGCTGATAATCTGCTGCGGGTCCTTGCGAATGGCCGCCAACCCAGGGTTTTGCGCTGCCTTGGCGTCACCGGTCAGACGCAGTACCAGGGTTTCCAGCGCACGCTGGGTGGCCTGATCACGCTCTTCCGGGGACTGATTGCTGACCGGCTCGCGCACTTGATAGAGACCGTTAACGGTTTGGGCATGACTCGCCAGGCTGACCAACGACAAACAGCCCACAAAAAGAAATTTACACAAACGCATGGAGAATTCCCGACGACAAAAAGCGGCTGGAACAGACCGCATGAACAGACTTGAGCAAGGCTGTGACCACCGGCCTGCGCAAAACACTCACGTGATCGATGGAAGTTTTCACTCTGTCATAACGATAGCCGGTTAACGGCTATACCTTATACAGCCACGAGCGACGTCACCAGCACGGGCATTTTCGTTTTTTTTAACGCGATATGCCTCTGCCCGTCGGCCCGAGGATGGCCGCTGCCCCTCAAGCCTGATAAAATCGCGCGCCTTCGTAGACCGGCAACGGCTGGGTACTCTGAAATGCTTGCGCGGCAATCGCGCCACACGTATTTCAGCGCACTCACCGGACTCGGTCGTTACCCCTGAATCCCCCCTAAAGGCCTGGATCATGAGCAAGCAACCCTCCCTGAGCTACAAGGACGCCGGTGTAGACATCGACGCCGGTGAAGCATTGGTCGAACGCATCAAGAGCGTCGCCAAGCGCACTGCGCGCCCGGAAGTCATGGGCGGCCTGGGCGGTTTCGGCGCCCTCTGCGAAATCCCGGCCGGCTACAAACAGCCAGTGCTGGTTTCCGGCACCGACGGCGTCGGCACCAAGCTGCGCCTGGCTCTGAACCTGAACAAGCACGACAGCATCGGCATCGACCTGGTCGCCATGTGCGTCAACGACCTGGTGGTCTGCGGTGCCGAGCCGTTGTTCTTCCTCGACTACTACGCCACCGGCAAACTGAACGTCGAAACCGCGACCCAGGTCGTGACCGGCATCGGCGCAGGCTGTGAACTGTCCGGCTGCTCGCTGGTCGGCGGCGAAACCGCTGAAATGCCTGGCATGTACGAAGGCGAAGACTACGACCTGGCCGGCTTCTGCGTGGGCGTGGTCGAGAAGTCGGAAATCATCGACGGTTCGAAAGTCGCTGCTGGCGATGCCCTGCTCGCCCTGCCGTCTTCCGGTCCGCACTCCAACGGCTACTCGCTGATCCGCAAGATCATCGAAGTGTCCGGTGCAGACATCGAAAGCATCCAGCTCGACGGCAAGCCGCTGACCGACCTGCTGATGGCGCCAACCCGTATCTACGTCAAGCCGTTGCTCAAGCTGATCAAAGACACTGGCGCAGTCAAAGCCATGGCCCACATCACCGGTGGTGGCTTGCTCGACAACATCCCGCGCGTTCTGCCAAAAGGCGCTCAAGCCGTGGTTGACGTAGCGAGCTGGACCCGTCCGGCCGTGTTCGACTGGCTGCAAGAGAAAGGCAACGTTGACGAAACCGAAATGCACCGCGTGCTGAACTGCGGCGTCGGTATGGTCATCTGCGTTGGCCAGGAGCACGTTGAAACCGCGCTGAACGTACTGCGTGAAGCCGGCGAGCAGCCTTGGGTCATCGGTCAGATCGCTACCGCTGCCGAAGACGCGGCACAGGTTGAGCTGAAGAACCTCAAGGCGCATTGATGCAAGAGCAGATGCCCGCAACCTGTGATGTTGTGGTGCTGTTATCCGGCACCGGCAGTAACTTGCAGGCCTTGATCGACGAAGCGCAGAACGCAGACAACCCTGTGCGCATTCGCGCAGTGATCTCGAACCGCGCTGATGCCTATGGCCTTCAGCGCGCCAGGGACGCGGGTATCGACACCCGCTCTCTGGATCACAAGGCTTTCGAAGGTCGTGAGGCCTTCGATGCCGCCTTGATCGAATTGATCGACGCCTTCCAGCCCAAGCTTGTGGTACTGGCCGGATTCATGCGCATTCTCAGCGCTGATTTCGTCCGTCACTATCAAGGGCGCCTGCTCAATATCCATCCTTCGCTGCTACCCAAATACAAAGGGTTACACACTCATCAGCGAGCGCTGGAAGCCGGCGACACTGAACATGGCTGCAGCGTGCACTTCGTCACCGAGGAACTCGATGGCGGACCACTGGTCGTACAGGCAGTAATACCGGTAGAGTTGCACGATTCGCCGCAGAGTCTGGCGCAACGGGTTCACACCCGCGAACACCAGATTTACCCGATGGCCGTACGCTGGTTTGCCGAGGGCCGACTGAGCCTTGGCGAACAGGGTGCTTTACTGGATGGTCAGTTACTCGCGGCCAGCGGTCACTTGATTCGAAACTAGGAGATTTTATGCGTCGCGCCCTGCTCTTCGCTTGTGCTCTGTTCGCCCTGCCCCTTGCGCAGGCGGCAGACCTTCAACCGTTCTCCGCCAGCTACACCGCCGACTGGAAGCAGCTCCCGATGAGCGGTTCGGCCGAACGCAGCCTGTCGAAAAATGCCAACGGCTCCTGGACCTTGAATTTCAAGGCCTCCATGCTGGTCGCCAGCCTGACCGAGGAGAGCACCCTACGCCTCGACAAGGACACCCTGCTGCCACAGACCTACCACTTCGAACGGGGCGGTCTGGGCAAAGCCAAGAAAATTGACCTGGATTTCGATTGGTCGACCAAGATGATCACCGGCACCGACCGCGGCGATCCGGTCAAAGTGCCACTCAACAGTGGCATGCTGGACAAGTCCACCTATCAACTGGCCCTGCAGCGTGATGTGGCAGCCGGCAAAAAAAGCATGAGCTATCAGGTGGTCGAAGGTGAAGATATGGACACCTACGATTTCCGCGTGATCGGCTCAGAGAAAGTCCAGACCAAGGCCGGTTCGGTCGATGCGATCAAGGTCGAACGTGTCCGCGACCCGACACAAAACAAGCGCATCACTGAAATGTGGTTCGCCAAGGATTGGGGCTACATCCTGGTAGCCCTGCGCCAGGTAGAGACCGACGGCAAGGAGTACAACATCATGCTCCTGGACGGTACGGTCGACGGCAAGGCTGTCAAAGGCAGCTAAGCAGATTGAAATGAAAAGCCTCGCGAATGCGGGGCTTTTTTTCGCCTTGAAATTGGTCGTGACCCATAAAGATCGCAGCCTTCGGCAGCTCCTACAGAGGAACGCACATTACTGTAGGAGCTGCCGAAGGCTGCGATCCCTTGATCTCAAAGCATGAAACTTCTGTCATGAAACTCAACACCCTGCGACCGAATGTCACGGCCTGCAAGGGCTGCGGGATTTTTTCAATTTCTGCAAAAGATCATTACCGAACGAAGGCATTTACTTAGCAAACTAACAAAACATATAACAAAGGCCTGCACACGCCTTGCTGCAGATCAATTGAGATTGGAGCCAGCAGATGACTGTAAAAGTAACTGAACGCGACGATTCACATATGTCCCATGAAGGCGTAGCTGCCGGTGTGCGTATCTGGGATGTACATCAACAAGACATGCTGGTGGGGATGTTCCACTCCGAGAGTGACGCCCACAGCTATAAGGCCGAACTGGAAAATCTGGAACAGCAACGAGACGCCCGTTCCGTGTAATGACAGCATTGAAAACAACAAACCCCGCCAATAAGCGGGGTTTGTCGTTGTTGCAGCCTCTAAAGGCTTACCACATCAGATCGTCAGGGATCTGATAAGCCGCGTACGGATCGTCCGCATCGACTTCTTCAGTCTGCGTGTTCAGTTGCACGATGCGCTGTGGATCGCGCTCCTGGATCTTCAGCGCCGCTTCACGAGGGATCACTTCGTAGCCGCCGGCGTGATGCACGATCGCCAGGGAGCCGCTACTGAGCTTGTTACGCATCAGGGTGTTGACGGAGATGCGCTTGACCTTCTTGTCGTCAACGAAGTTGTAGTAGTCCTCGGTGGTCAGCTTCGGCAGGCGCGAGACTTCGATCAGTTGCTTGACCTGAGCGGCGCGGGCCTTCTGCTCGACCTTCTCCTGCTGCTGGCGATTGAGCTCCTGATCGCGCTTGACCTTCTCGGCCATCGCCTCCTGGGCGGCGCGCTGCTGGGAGTCATCGAGTTCGATCTGACCTTTATGGACCAAACGTTGCTGCTTCTGTTTTTCTTTGCCGACCTGTTTGGCCTGCTTTTGGTTGACCAGCCCTGCTTTGAGCAACTGGTCGCGAAGGGAAAGGCTCATGGTGCTTACTCACTTAGGCAACAGCTCAGCCGCAGCTGGGCAAATTCTTTTCCTGTCGTTTGGCTTCGCCCCACAAGGCGTCCAACTCTTCGAGGGTGCAATCTTCTATGGGACGACGGGTGTCGCGCAATGCCTGTTCGATAAATCGGAAACGTCTTTCAAACTTGCTGTTGGCGCCGCGCAATGCGGTTTCCGGATCAACCTTCAGATGACGCGCCAGATTGACCACGGAAAACAGCAGATCGCCGACCTCGTCGCCGATAGCTGCCGAGTCGTTATCTGCCATGGCCTCGAGCACTTCATCGAGCTCTTCGCGGACTTTATCGAGCACCGGCAACGCGTCCGGCCAGTCGAAACCCACCTGCCCCGCACGCTTTTGCAGTTTGGCCGAACGAGACAACGCCGGCAGCGTCGCCGGCACATCGTCGAGCAAGGACAACTGTTCCGGTGCCTGGGACTTCTCGGCCCGCTCCTCGGCCTTGATCTCTTCCCAGCGCTGTTTGACCTGCTCCTCACTGAGCCGCGGGATATCCAGCGGCGCGTACAGATCGCCCGTCGGGAACACGTGGGGATGACGACGGATCAGTTTGCGAGTGATGCTGTCGACCACGCCATCGAATTCGAAACGCCCCTCCTCCCGCGCCAACTGGCTGTAATACACCACCTGGAACAGCAGATCGCCCAACTCGCCCTGCAAATGATCGAAGTCGCCGCGCTCGATGGCATCGGCCACCTCGTACGCTTCTTCCAGGGTATGCGGAACGATGGTCTGGTAGGTTTGCTTGATATCCCACGGACAGCCGAACTGCGGATCCCGCAGCCGGTTCATCAGATGAAGCAAGTCTTGAAGTGAATACATCTATCAATCTCTACACACTGTAGGAGCTGAGCTTGCTCGCGATGGCGGCATGCCTGACACACCGCTATCGCGAGCAAGCTCAGCTCCTACAACAAGCGAACGCATCACGGGGTGCGGTTACGCCGGGTTTCAATGATGTTCGGCAACTGGGAAATACGCCCCAACAACCGCCCCAATGCGTCCAGCCCCGGAATCTCGATGGTCAGGGACATCAACGCAGTGTTGTCCTCTTTGTTCGAGCGGGTGTTGACCGCCAGCACATTGATCCGCTCATTGAGCAGCACTTGCGAAACGTCACGCAATAGCCCGGAGCGGTCGTAGGCACGAATGATGATGTCCACCGGATAGGTCAACACCGGCACCGGCCCCCAACTGACCTGGATGATCCGCTCCGGCTCGCGCCCCGCCAGTTGCAGCACCGACGCGCAGTCCTGACGGTGAATGCTGACGCCACGGCCCTGAGTGATGTAACCGACGATCGCATCGCCCGGCAACGGCTGGCAGCAGCCGGCCATTTGGGTCATCAGGTTACCGACGCCCTGGATCTGAATGTCGCCGCGCTTGCCGGGCTTGTAGCCGGTGGCTTTGCGCGGGATCAGCTCCAGCTGTTCGTTGCCACGTTCCGGCTCGACCAGTTGCTGCGCCAGGTTGACCAGTTGCGCAAGACGCAAATCGCCGGCACCCAACGCGGCAAACATGTCCTCGGCGGTTTTCATGTTGGCCTTGTCGGCCAGCTTTTCGAAATCCACCTGTGGCAGACCGAGGCGATTGAGTTCACGCTCAAGCAGGGTTTTACCGGCGGCAACGTTCTGGTCACGCGCCTGCAATTTGAACCAGTGAACGATTTTCGCCCGTGCCCGCGAGGTGGTGATGTAGCCCAGGTTCGGGTTCAGCCAGTCGCGGCTCGGCGTGCCGTGTTTGCTGGTGATGATCTCAACCTGCTCACCGGTCTGCAGGCTGTAGTTGAGCGGGACGATCCGCCCGTTGATCTTCGCACCACGGCAGTTGTGACCGATTTCGGTGTGCACACGGTAGGCGAAGTCCAGCGGCGTCGCGCCTTTGGGCAAGTCGATTGCGTGTCCGTCGGGGGTGAAGATGTACACCCGATCCGGCTCGATATCGACCCGCAGCTGTTCCGCCAGACCACCGATATCGCCCAGCTCTTCGTGCCATTCGAGCACCTGACGCAGCCAGGAAATTTTCTCTTCGTAGTGATTGGAACCGGATTTGACGTCGGTGCCCTTGTAGCGCCAGTGCGCGCAAACGCCCAGCTCGGCCTCTTCGTGCATCGCGTGAGTGCGGATCTGCACTTCCAGCACCTTGCCTTCAGGACCGATGACCGCAGTGTGCAACGAGCGGTAGCCGTTCTCTTTCGGGTTGGCGATGTAGTCGTCGAACTCTTTCGGGATGTGCCGCCACAAAGTGTGGACGATGCCCAGCGCGGTGTAGCAGTCGCGCATTTCCGGCACCAGCACGCGCACTGCACGCACGTCGTAGATCTGGCTGAATTCCAGACCCTTGCGCTGCATTTTGCGCCAGATCGAATAGATGTGTTTGGCCCGGCCACTGATGTCGGCGTCGACACCGGTGGCCTGCAATTCGTTTTTCAGCTGGCTCATCACATCACTGATGAACCGCTCGCGATCAAGGCGCCGCTCATGCAGCAACTTGGCGATCTGCTTGTACTGATCCGGCTCCAGGTAACGGAAGGACAAGTCCTCCAGTTCCCATTTGATATGACCGATGCCGAGGCGATGAGCCAGCGGCGCGTAGATATCGAAGACTTCCCGGGCGACCCGGTTGCGTTTTTCGTCATCGGCGGTTTTTACCGCACGGATCGCGCAGGTTCGCTCGGCCAGTTTGATCAGCGCGACGCGCACGTCGTCGACCATGGCCACGAGCATCTTGCGCAGGTTTTCCACCTGGCCCTGAGTGCCCAGCACCAACGACTGGCGCGGGCTCAGACTGGCGCTGATTGCAGCCATGCGCTGCACGCCATCGATCAGTTTGGCGACCACTGGACCGAAGCGCTGGCTGACGGCCGGCAGCTGGATATGACCTTCGCGTACGCCACGGTAAAGAATCGCCGCGACCAGCGAATCCTGATCGAGCTTGAGGTCGGCGAGAATCTCAGCGATCTCAAGGCCTGTACGAAAACACGACGTACCTTCGGACCAGAGATTCTTTGCCGCATTGTCTTGCTGTTCGGCCTGGCGAGCGAACTCGCAGGCTTCTTTCAAGGCTTCGCGATCCAGTGCCGGATCGACACTGACCGCATGATCGAGCCAAGCCTCGAGATTGATACTGCCGTCGGTGTTGATCGGCTGGTGTGCTCTCACCTGTACCATCTTGCTTACCTTCCCTACGACGCAGATTCGATGCGTCAAATCGCTGACCTTCGTTGCCCATGCGCCCTCGCTGGGTTGACGCGGCTGATGCATGAGCGGTCCGGTCGGACCAGACGAGCCGTCCTAGCTCGCTTCAAATAACGCCATGGCCTCGACATGTGCCGTCTGAGGAAACATATCGAGGATCCCGGCACGTTTTAACCGGTAACCCTGCTTGATCAATTCGACCGTGTCGCGGGCCAAAGTTGCTGGGTTGCACGACACATAAACCAACCGCTTGGCACCCAGGGATGCGAGCGTGCGCACCACCTCGAAAGCACCGTCGCGCGGTGGGTCCAAGAGTACCGCAGAAAAGCCCTCGCTGGCCCATTCGGCGTCAGCCAAAGGCTGGGATAAATCGGCCTGAAAAAACTTCGCGTTATGCAGATTGTTGCTAACGGCATTCGCAGCAGCGCGCTCGACCATGGTCTGCACACCCTCCACCGCCACCACTTCGCGAACCTGTTGCGCCAGCGGCAAGGCAAAGTTGCCCAAGCCACAGAATAGGTCCAACACGCGCTCATCCGCCTTCGGCGCCAGCCAATCGAGTGCCTGGGCGACCATCGCTTCGTTGACCCCGGCATTCACCTGAATGAAGTCACCCGGGCGATACGCCAGTTCAAGATTCCATTGCTCAAGTCGGTAACCCAACGCCTGATCGGCGTCGACCGGTTGTGGCTCACCTTCGCCATGCAGCCACAATTGGGCATCATGGAATGCGCAGAATTCCTTGAGGATGGTCAGGTCGTTTTCAGACAGTGGCGCCATGTGGCGCAACAACAAAGCCTGGGATGAACCGGCGAACAATTCCACATGACCCAACGCCTGAGGCTTGCTCAAACGCCGGAGCATTTCCGGCAAGCGGCTCATGATCGGCTGCAAGGGTTGTACCAGCACCGGACAATCGTTGATGCCAACAATGTCTTGGCTGCCGGCGGCACGAAAACCCACTTCGAGCTTTTTCGCCTTCATGTCCCAACGCACCGCCACTCGGGCGCGACGTCGGTAGGCAAACTCAGGACCGCTCAAGGGCTCTGCCCACTGCTCGGGTTCGACACCGGCCACCCGCGACAACTGCTCGGCGAGCATGCGCTGTTTCAGGGCGAGTTGTTCGTTGTGGGGCAGATGCTGCACGCTGCAACCACCGCAGCGCCCGGCATGGGCGCACGGCGCCGGGCGACGCAATTCATTGGCGACGAAGACACGCTCGGTGCGCGCCTCGACGACTTTGCCGTGGGCACCCAGGACTCGCGCCTCGACTTCTTCACCAGCCAAAGCACCGATAACGAACCAGGTGCGACCTTCGAAAAACGCAATACCGCGACCGTCATTGGCCAGGCGCTCGATGGTCAAGCGCTGCTTTTTGCCGGTCGGGACTTGCGGGGCCTTGCTGCCGCCAGTGGGTTGGAAGCGCAGGCCTCTCTCTTGCTTGGCCATCAGTTGGGCGCGTCGAAAATGCCGGTCGACAAGTAACGGTCGCCACGGTCACAAATGATCGCGACCATCACCGCGTTTTCGACTTCTTTGGACAGGCGCAGCATCGCTGCCACCGCACCACCCGAGGACACGCCACAGAAGATGCCTTCTTCGCGCGCCAGTCGACGGGTCACGTCTTCGGCTTCGCTTTGGGCCATGTCGACGATCCGGTCAACCCGATCGGCTTGATAGATCTTCGGCAAGTATTCCTGCGGCCAGCGACGGATACCCGGAATCGCCGAGCCTTCCATCGGCTGCAAACCAACGATCTGCACGGCCGGATTCTGTTCTTTCAGGTAACGCGAGACACCCATGATGGTGCCCGTGGTGCCCATGGAGCTGATGAAATGGGTAATGGTGCCCTGGGTCTGTCGCCAGATTTCCGGGCCGGTACCTGTGTAGTGCGCCTGCGGGTTATCACCGTTGGCAAACTGGTCGAGCACCTTGCCACGGCCGTCGGCCTGCATCCGCTCGGCGAGGTCGCGAGCCCCCTCCATGCCCTCTTCCTGGCTGACCAGAATCAGCTCGGCGCCATAGGCGGTCATTGCGGCCTTGCGCTCGGCGCTGGAGTTGTCGGGCATGATCAGGATCATCTTGTAACCCTTGATCGCCGCGGCCATGGCCAGGGCAATCCCGGTGTTACCGGAGGTCGCCTCGATCAGCGTATCGCCGGCATGGATCTGCCCACGCAGCTCGGCACGGGTAATCATCGACAGCGCCGGACGGTCCTTGACCGAACCCGCCGGGTTATTACCCTCGAGCTTGAGCAGCAGGGTGTTGCTGGTAGCACCGGGCAGGCGCTGCAAACGAACCAGCGGAGTGTTGCCGACGCAATCGGCGATGGTTGGGTACTGCAAGGTCATGGCGTATTCGCAATCCAGACTGCGGGGCGCCCATCATACCGGCAAACGTGCGCAGGCCATATCACGCAAAGTATGGGGCTTATGTTTTATGGGAATAAGCCACGGCTTGTGCTGGAAGGGAGGGCCTCTTCGCGGGCAAGCCCGCTCCCACAGGGCTTGAGTTGTTCACACTTTTTGCGGTTGGAGCCGTTCCAATGTGGGAGCGGGCTTGCCCGCGAAGGCGCCTTCACAGACATCACCCTTATCAGCCAACAACCGCATATTGAGCCGCAACCCCTGCCCCGTATTCTCCGCCCACAAACGTCCGCCCTGGCGCTGCACCGCGTTGCGCGCGATGCTCAGGCCTAGACCAAACCCGCCATTGCCGGGGCGCGAGCCGTCGAGTCGGGTGAACGGGTCGAAGATATGTTCCAGGTCGCATTCGGCGACACCGCCGCCCTGGTCTTCGAGCCACAGCCACCAGTAATCGCCGTCGCGCTGGCCATCGAGGCGCACGCTGCCACCGGCCGGAGAATGGCGGATGGCGTTGCGCAGAATGTTTTCCAGCGCTTGGGCCAAGGTATTCAGATTGCCGCGAACCCAGCATGAAGCATCCACCGCGCATTGCAGTTGCTCGGCGGGCCAGCCGCTTTCATAGCAGGCGTTTTCCGTGAGCATTTCCCAAAGCGCCTGAATCTGGATCGCCTCATCCGGTAATGGCGAGCGCTCGGTGTCGAGCCAGGCCAGTTGCAGGGTGTCCTCTACCAGCCGTTGCATGCCATCGACTTCGCGACCGATTCGCTCGCGTAGTTGCAGCAGGTCCTCTTCGCTTTCGCTGGCCACCCGCAGACGGCTCAACGGTGTGCGCAGTTCATGAGACAAGTCGCGTAGCAGTTGCTGCTGCAGGGCCACGGTGCTTTGCAGGCGTTCGGACATTTGATCGAAAGCGCGTTCCAGCTCACCCAACTCGTCCGCGCGCCCCGTGGTCAGGCTCGACAAGCGGGCGTTCAATTGATCGGCACGCCAGGCGTTGACCTGTTCACGCAAATTGTTCAAAGGCACCACCAGGTCAGACCACTTCATCAAGCACACTCAATACATAGCCCTTGCCCCAGACCGTGCGCACTTCGCGCTCGCTGTAGCCGATGGCCTTGAGTTTGCGACGGATCTGGCTGATGTGCATGTCCAGGCTGCGGTCGTGGGGAGCGTAGCCGCGCTGCAACACATGCTGATAAAGGAAGGCCTTGCTGAGCACTTCATCGTCATCACGGTTCAGGGTTTCCAACAGCCGGTACTCGCTGCGGGTCAGCCTGGCCCATTGCTCGCCATAATGAACATCACACAATTGATCGTCGAAACGCAGGCTGTGAGCGTCGCTGTTGACCGGTGTCGGCACATGCCGACGGTCCAGGGCCACCCGCCGCAGAATGGCTTCGATGCGTACCCGCAGTTCGGCCATGCTGAAAGGCTTGGGAAGGTAGTCGTCAGCGCCCAGACGAAAACCGCTGATGCGATCCGCTTCGGCGCCCAATGCCGACATCAGCAGCACCGGAGTGGAATCACTGGTCCGCAGATCAGTCAGTACCGCCAGCCCATCCATACCAGGAAGCAAAATATCCATCAGTACGACATCGAAGGCTTGCTTGCGAGCAATCGCCAACCCTTCCTTGCCGTTCTGGCACCAGGTCACCTGAAAACCACAACGCCCCAGATGCTCATGAACATAAGCACCGAGCACGAGGTCATCTTCAATTGCCAGGATGCGAGGGGGCCCAACAAATACGGGAGTCATTAGCGTCTGCAAGTCATTCTCAATCACTGATTATTCAAGATTGCCCGACAGTGAGCAACCCGCGACTTTCGTAGCGGCCCACCAAGACGTTTAAACCGTCACAAAGCTCTGGGTAATTTGCCGGGATTGCCCGCAAGCAAATCGCTACACTGCGCAAGTGCTGCGTGCCGGATGCACGCATAGGTCATCTATTAAACAGCGTGATAGCAGGAGAGTGACGTGCTGAAAAAACTGGGGATCAAAGGTCGCGTAATGTTGTTGACCTTGTTGCCGACCAGCCTGATGGCCTTGGTTCTGGGCGGCTATTTCACCTGGATGCAGCAATCCGACCTGCACACCCAACTTCTGCAACGCGGCGAAATGATCGCCGAACAACTGGCACCTCTGGTCGCCCCGGCCATGGGCCACAGGAATGACGACCTGCTGGAACGCATCGCTACCCAGTCTCTGGAGCAATCGGACGTGCGTGCGGTGTCGTTCCTGGCGCCGGACCGCACGCAATTGGCGCACGCCGGGCCGCTGATGCTCAACCAGCCGCCCACCGGCGACAGCACCCACATGCTGCAACGCACCGGCAGCGACGCCACCCGTTACCTGTTGCCGGTGTTCGGCAAACATCGCAACCTGGCCGGCGAGCTGATCCCTGATGAGTCTGATCGTTTGCTGGGTTGGGTCGAACTGGAACTCTCCCACAACGGCATGTTGCTGCGCGGTTACCGCAGCCTGTTCGCCAGCGTGCTGTTGATCGCCGCAGGCCTGGTCGGCACCGCGCTGCTGGCATTGCGTATGGGGCGCACCATCAATACACCGATCAGCCTGATCAAGCAGGCCGTGGCGCAACTCAAGGACGGTCATCTCGAAACCCGCCTGCCACCGCTCGGCAGCCAGGAGCTGGATGAACTGGCCTCGGGTATCAACCGCATGGCCAGCACCCTGCAAAATGCCCAGGAAGAATTGCAGCACAGCATCGATCAAGCCACCGAAGACGTCCGGCAAAACCTGGAAACCATCGAGATCCAGAACATCGAGCTGGACCTGGCACGCAAGGAAGCCCTGGAAGCGAGCCGGATCAAGTCCGAGTTCCTCGCCAACATGAGCCACGAGATCCGCACGCCGCTCAACGGCATCCTCGGTTTCACCCACTTGCTGCAAAAAAGCGAACTGACGCCGCGCCAGCTCGACTATCTGGGCACCATCGAAAAGTCCGCCGACAGCCTGCTGGGAATCATCAACGAGATTCTCGACTTCTCGAAAATCGAGGCCGGCAAACTGGTGCTCGACAGCATTCCGTTCAACCTGCGCGATCTGCTCCAGGACACGCTGACCATCCTCGCCCCGGCCGCCCACGCCAAACAGCTCGAACTGGTCAGCCTGGTTTACCGCGACACCCCGCTGTCGCTGGTCGGTGACCCGCTGCGGCTCAAGCAGATCCTGACCAACCTGGTGAGTAACGCGATCAAGTTCACCCGCGAAGGCACCATCGTCGCGCGCGCCATGCTTGAAGAAGAACACGAAGACAGCGTGCAACTGCGCATCAGCATTCAGGACACCGGCATCGGCCTGTCGAATCAGGACGTGCGCGCATTGTTTCAAGCCTTCAGTCAAGCCGATAACTCGTTGTCCCGGCAACCGGGTGGTACGGGCCTGGGGCTGGTGATTTCCAAGCGTTTGATCGAGCAGATGGGCGGTGAAATTGGCGTCGACAGCACGCCGGGCGAAGGCTCGGAATTCTGGATCAGCCTGAGCCTGCCGAAAACCCGCGACGATGCCGAAGACCTGCCGGCACCTCCATTGCTCGGACGGCGCGTTGCGGTGCTGGAGAACCACGAACTGGCGCGCCAGGCGTTGCAGCATCAACTGGAAGACTGTGGCCTGGAAGTCACACCGTTCAATACCCTGGAAAGCCTGACCAATGGCGTCACCGGCGCGCATCAGACCGAGCAGGCAATTGACCTCGCAGTGCTGGGCATCACCTCCAACGACATGCCGCCGGAGCGGCTCAATCAGCATATCTGGGACCTCGAACACCTGGGCTGCAAAGTGCTGGTGCTGTGCCCGACCACCGAGCAGACGCTGTTCCATCTCTCGGTGCCCAACCCCCACAGCCAATTGCAGGCCAAACCGGCCTGCACCCGCAAGTTGCGCCGGGCATTGTCGGATCTGGTCAACCCGCGTCAGTTGCGTAACGATCCGGGCGAGCCGGTTTCCAGTCGCGCGCCAAAAGTACTCTGCGTCGACGACAACCCGGCCAACCTGCTGCTGGTGCAAACGCTGCTCGAAGACATGGGCGCCAAGGTGCTGGCGGTCGAAAGCGGCTACGCGGCGATCCAGTCCGTGCAAACAGAAGCCTTCGACCTGGTGCTGATGGACGTGCAGATGCCGGGCATGGACGGACGTCAGAGCACCGAAGCGATTCGCCAATGGGAAAGCGAGCGGCATTGCACGCCGCTGCCGATCGTCGCCCTCACCGCGCACGCCATGGCCAACGAAAAACGCGCGTTGTTGCAAAGCGGCATGGACGATTACCTGACCAAACCCATCAGCGAACGCCAACTGGCGCAGGTGGTGTTGAAGTGGACCGGGCTGGCCCTGCGTAACCACGGTCCGGAGCGAGCCGACACCTATGGCAACACCAGCGACCTGCTGGTGCTCGACCCGGATGAGGGCCTGCGGCTGGCAGCCGGCAAAGCCGATCTGGCGGCCGACATGCTGGCGATGTTGCTGGCTTCGCTGGAAGCCGACCGCGAGGCGATTCGCGTCGCCCGAGAAAGCAATGACCAGAACGCCCTGATCGAACGTGTCCACCGCCTGCACGGCGCGACGCGCTACTGCGGTGTTCCGCAGCTGCGCGCGGCCTGTCAGCGCAGTGAAACACTGCTCAAGCAACAAGACCCCAAAGCGCTGGCGGCGCTGGAAGAACTTGAGCGAGCGATCAACCGCCTGGCCTCACAAGCGCGTATTGGCGCTTGACCCAGATCAATAGCGCTGGGCGCCACAAAGGCTAATGTAGCAGCTGCCGAAGGCTGCGTTCGGCGGCGCAGCCGTCGTGAAATCAGCTACTTCGGTCTTTCAGGTAAACCGCGTATGCCGGGTTTACGACGGCTTCGCCGCCGAACGCAGGCTTCGCCAACTGCTACGGGGACGGGGGGAAATTTCCAGGAGGACACGATGCGCACGATTCTCTTCAGCAGCCAGACGTACGACCGCGACAGTTTCCTCGCAGCCAGGCTGCCCACCGGTATCGAGCTGCATTTCCAGTCCGCACGCCTGAGCCTGGACACGGCGGCGCTGGCCGAGCGGCATGAAGTGGTCTGCGCCTTTATCAATGACGACCTCAGCGCGCCGGTGCTTGAACAACTGGCCGCCGGCGGCACGCGACTGATTGCCCTGCGCTCGGCCGGTTACAACCACGTTGACCTGGCTGCAGCGAAACGGCTTGGTTTGAGCATCATGCGCGTGCCGGCCTATTCGCCCCACGCCGTAGCCGAACATGCGGTCGCGTTGATCCTGGCGCTGAACCGACGCCTGCACCGCGCCTATAACCGCACCCGCGAAGGCGATTTCAGCCTGCACGGGTTGACCGGTTTCGACCTGTTCGGCAAGACCGTCGGCGTAGTTGGTACCGGGCAGATCGGCGCCACTTTCGCAAAAATAATGTCCGGGTTTGGCTGTCAGCTGCTGGCCTGCGATCCCTTCCCCAATCCTGCCGTCCAGGCCCTCGGCGCCCGCTACCTGTCGTTACCGGAGCTGTTGGCCGAAGCACAGATCATCAGCCTGCATTGCCCGCTGACCGCCGAAAGCAAACACCTGATCAACAGCCAGTCACTGGCGCACCTGCAACCCGGTGCCATGCTGATCAACACCGGGCGTGGCGGGCTGGTGGACACACCAGCGCTGATCGAAGCACTGAAAAGCGGTCAATTAGGGTATTTGGGGTTGGATGTCTATGAAGAAGAAGCACAGTTGTTCTTCGAAGACCGCTCCGACCTGCCGTTGCAGGACGATGTGTTGGCGCGGCTGTTGACCTTCCCCAACGTCATCGTCACCGCGCACCAGGCCTTCCTGACCCGCGAAGCGTTGGCCGCAATCGCCACGACTACCTTGCAGAACATCACCGATTGGGCCGCTGGAACACCACGGAATCGGGTCGAAGGCTGATTTGGCCTGATCGAAGGTCGCATCCATGGACCATGCCTGATTCCTTCGCGTGCTAGCATATCGCGCATATTTGGAGGACCCATGGTCGAACACGATTTCCGCTACAGCCTGATGAACCCGCAACACACCCTGACCGAATGCCGTGCGCTGACGCCGGGGCGTTATCAAGTCACCGGCAACGGCGGCTCGATCCGCGCCGATGATGTGTTGTTGGTCACCCTCAAGGGCAGCAAGGACTTGTCCATGCGCCTGACCGTTGAAAGCGTTCGCCACCTGCTCAAGCCCATGGGCCAATGGGTGGCAGTGGCCAGTGGTCCGGTGTTTGGTGAGTTGGCGATCCACAACTGGCAAGTGAACTGCGACAGCTGCGCCAAAGAGTTGAAGTTCGAGTTCGCGGTTGATGCCAAGCTGGGCAACAAGGCCGAAAAACCGGCCGCCACCGCACGGATTGCCGAGCTGGGCTGGACTACCGCCTTCGAGAAGCACCTGTGCCCGAAATGCCAGGAGCCCGCGTAATGAAACACCTCGTTCTGGCTGGGATAGTGGGTGTTGGCCTGTTGGGTTGCGCCGCTGAGCCAGTACAACTGCAGCAGGATCGCAGCTACGTCCTGGAGTGGATCGGCGAACGCCCGCTGATCGACTACAGTCACCTGACCATCACCCTCGGTGAAGACGGTCGGGCTTACGGCAATGGTGGCTGCAACCACTGGTTCGCGCCCTACACTCTGGACGGCGACAAGCTGAGCTTCGGCAAAGTCGGCAGCACCCGCAAAATGTGCGCCCCGGCCTTGATGGAACAGGAAAAACGCTTCCTGCAAGCGCTGGAAACCGTGCAGCGCTGGGACATCTCGCCAATCGAGCAAATGCGTTTCTGGCCTGCCGAAGGCAAGCCGCTGCGCTGGTGGCTTGAAGAGGGTTAATCCTCTTCAAGCCAAAAAAGATCGCAGCCTTCGGCAGCTCCTACACAATCTCCTGTAGGAGCTGCCGAAGGCTGCGATCTTTTCAATAGCGCCTCAATTCATCGCCTGCAACGCCTTAAGCTTCGCCATCACCCCCGCTGCAGTCTGCTCGCCCATCAACTGCTCACGCACCTTGCCTTTGTCATCGATGATGTAGGTCACCGGCAACGCCTCGCTGCGCGGCAAGTCGAAGTGGTCGGCCGGATCCTGGGCCAGCACCGTGAACTTGATCCCGAGTTTTTCACTGGCACTCTTCAGATCTTCGCCCTGCACATTGTCGAAGTTGACCCCTAACACGCTGACTTTCTGACCCTTGAGCTGTTCAGCCAAAGTGTTCAACTCTGGTATCTCGGTACGACACGGGCTACACCACTCGGCCCAGTAATTGAGCACAAACCATTGGCCGTCCAGACGCCCGGACGCCACTTTCTGTCCCAGTTGATCGGTGCCGTAGTCATAGCCACAGCCGCCAAGCAGCAAGGTTGCGAAGAGGGCCAATGCTGCTGTCAGTCGCCTTGTCATGGGGTGATCCTTACTCAAAAAATAGGTTCTGCTGCAACCCATCGCCTCCCAAGGTTCAGGACTGCTCGCTGCACAGGTAGAATAGCTGCCACCTTACGCAAGATGCGACCCGCACATGACCGATCTGACGCTTTATCACAACCCGCGCTGCTCGAAATCCCGCGGTGCGCTGGAACTGCTGGAAGCCCGTGGCCTGACGCCAACCGTGGTCCGCTACCTGGAAACCCCGCTGAACGCCGCGCAGTTGCAAAGCCTGCTGGGCAAACTCGGGATCAGCGCCCGACAACTGCTGCGCACCGGCGAAGATGAATATAAAACCCTGAATCTGGCAGACAGCAGCCTGAGCGAGGCGCAATTGATCGCCGCCATCGCCGAATATCCGAAACTCATGGAGCGACCGATTCTCGAAGTCGGCGACAAAGCCGTCATCGGCCGTCCGCCAGAGAGCGTGCTGGAGATTCTGCCGTGAGTGCGCCGTACATTCTGGTTCTGTATTACAGCCGCAGCGGCTCGACCAATGAAATGGCCCGGCAGATTGCCCGTGGCATTGAGCAGGCCGGGATGGAAGCACGCCTGCGCACAGTGCCGGCGATCTCCAGCGAATGCGAGGCGGTGTCACCGGACATTCCCGATGAAGGCGCGCTCTACGCCAGCCTCGACGATCTGAAAAACTGCGCGGGCCTGGCCCTCGGCAGCCCGACCCGTTTCGGCAACATGGCGGCGCCGTTGAAGTACTTCCTCGACGGCACCAGCAACCTGTGGCTAACCGGCGCACTGGTGGGCAAACCAGCCGGGGTCTTCACCTCGACAGCCAGCCTGCACGGCGGCCAGGAAACCACCCTGCTGTCGATGATGCTGCCATTGCTGCACCACGGCATGCTGATCACCGGCCTGCCCTACAGCGAATCGGCATTGCTGGAAACTCGCGGCGGCGGCACGCCCTACGGCGCCAGCCATCATGCCGGCGCTGACGGCAAAAGCGGCTTGAACGAGCATGAAGTCGCACTGTGCCGGGCATTGGGCCTGCGCCTGGCGAAAACCGCCCTGAAACTGGAGCGCTAACGTGGCCAAGAAGCCGAAGGTTCTGCCCTCTATCGAATGGCTCGAACCGCGAGTTCGGGCTATGCGCGTCATCAGCCTGCTGTGCTTTTTCGGCCTGCTGGGTTTGCTCTGCGCCTATTACCTGGTGATCGCCGACCTGCATGGTGCGCGGCCGTGGGTCATCCTGCTGATTGAACTGGTGCCGTTGTTGTTGCTGGCACCGGGCATGATCAGCGGCAACGCGCGCGGGCATTCGTGGATGTGCTTTGTGGTGAACCTGTATTTCATCAAGGGCGCGATTGCCGCGTTCGACCCGAACCGACAGGTGTTTGGTCTGCTGGAGATGGTCGCGAGCCTGGCGGTGTTCTGTTCGGCGTTGCTGTATGTACGCTGGCGGTTTCAGCTCAATCGCAAACTGGCCGGCGAAGGCGAGATCTCCGTCGCCTGATAGATGAAGATCGCAGCCTGCGGCAGCTCCTACGCACGCTATCTCTGTAGGAGCTGCCGCAGGCTGCGATCTTTTGGTCTCAATGGTTGACGGTGTAAGCCAGCATCATCGATATCTGGCACATCGGCCGGCCGCTCTCGGCGTGCCATTGGTTGAAGGCGTTCTGCACCGTCGCCAGATCGCGCAGGCTGGTCGGCACCTTGTCGATAATCTCTTGCGCACTCAGCGCCGCGACCACGTCATAACTCGGCACGAACGTGTCCTTGCCGATCATCCGCAGAAACCGCGGCGCCGACAATCCACCCAACTGATGCCCGTGCCTGGCCAGGTACTTCCACAGGCCAACGATGTCGGTCACCGGCCATTCGGCGATCAACTCACCGAAACTGCCCTTCTCTTTCGCCACGTCCAGCACGAACTGCGCATTGCGCGGCACGCTCTTGAGCTTGCCCAGGTGGCGGATGATCCGCGCGTCCTGCATCAGTCGTTCAAGGTGCTCGGCGCCCATCAGCACGACCTTTTCCGGATCGAACTTGAAGAACACTTCTTCGAATGCCGGCCACTTGGCGTCCACCAGACTGTGCTTGAGGCCAGCGCGAAACACCCGCAACGCCAAGGTCGACAGGTAGCGATCATCGCTGATCTTGCGCAGTTGTGCCGGGGTCTTGGGCACGGGCAGATGGGCTTCCAGTTCGGCTGCCGAACCAAAACGGTTCAGACAGTATTCGTGCAGCCACTTGTAATCGCGCATGCCCTCTCCTGAGGATTGAATTGAAAACGGCCTGCCATAAGAACCTGTGGGAGCGAGCTTGCTCGCGATGGCGGTGTGTCAGCCGGTATTGTTGTCGACTGACAGGACGCAATCGCGAGCAAGCTCGCTCCCACATTTTGTTCAGAGGTTGACGACGTTGACGAAACGCGACGCAGCAGTTTCGTCGATGCGCAGGTTGGTGAAGTCGAACAGGTTACGGTCCGCCAGCTGCGACGGAATGACGTTCTGCAAACCACGGAAAATGCTTTCGGTGCGACCCGGGGTCTTGCGTTCCCATTCCTGGAGCATTTCCTTGACCACCTGGCGTTGCAGGTTTTCCTGAGAGCCACAGAGGTTGCACGGGATGATCGGGAATTGCTTGAAGTCCGAGTAGGCCTGAATGTCTTTTTCGTTGCAGTAGGCCAGCGGGCGGATCACCACGTTACGGCCGTCATCGGCGCGCAGTTTGGGCGGCATGGCCTTGAGCGAACCGTTGTAGAACATGTTCAGGAAGAACGTCTCGACGATGTCGTCGCGGTGATGACCGAGGGCCATTTTCGTCGCACCGATTTCGTCGGCGAAGGTGTAGAGCGTGCCGCGACGCAGGCGTGAGCACAGCGAGCAGGTGGTCTTGCCTTCCGGCACCAGCTCCTTGACCACCGAGTAGGTGTCCTTTTCGACGATGTGGTATTCCACGCCCAGCTCTTTCAGGTAGGCCGGCAGCACATGTTCAGGAAAACCCGGCTGTTTCTGGTCCATGTTCACCGCGACGATCTCGAACTTGATCGGCGCCACCTTCTGCAAATGCATCAGCACATCGAGCATGGTGTAGCTGTCCTTGCCGCCGGACAGGCAGACCATGACCTTGTCGCCCTCTTCGATCATGTTGTAATCGGCGACGGCTTCACCGGCCAGCCGGCGTAGACGTTTCTGCAGTTTGTTCTGGTTGACCGTAAGAGTGCCCATGGCGCTTGAAATCCGCGAGGTGTGACGAAAGGCGGCATTTTACGCAAAAACACTGACCGGGCGAAGAGCCCTAAAAGATCGCAGCCTCCGGCAGCTCCTACACCGGTTCCGTAGGAGCTGCCGAAGGCTGTGATCCTTTGATCTTGCTATCCAACTGCGATTAGCCGCAGGGTTTACAGCGCGATTTGCTCTAAAGCCCCCCACCTGCGACAGCAAGTACTTCCTATACTGCGACATAAGGTCGCACGCATTTCAGGCCTCTACTTACTTGGCCGCTGGCCCGTAGGCGCTCCATTGGGGGGCGATAGCAATCACGAAGGAGTGACTGACTATGATCCATCACGTCGTGGGGCTTTTCACCCACCCTGATCAAGAATGGAAGGAAATTCGTGGCGACCAAGAGGAAAGCATCAGCCACATGTACCTCACCCACACGCTGATTCTGGCGGCAATACCGGCTATTTCGGCGTTTATCGGCACCACTCGGGTCGGCTGGGTCATCGGTAGCCGCGCGCCGGTCATGCTGACCCAGGAAAGCGCGCTCTGGATGACCATCATGTCGTACCTGGCGATGCTCGGCGGGGTCGCGGTGATGGGGGCGTTCGTTCACTGGATGGCCCGCACCTATGACGCCAGCCCAAGCCTTGCACGTTGTGTCGCGTTTGCCACCTACACCGCCACGCCGCTGTTCATCGGCGGGCTGGCGGCGCTGTATCCACACATGTGGCTGGGCATGGTCGTCGGCACGGCGGCCATCTGCTACACCGTGTACCTGCTCTATGTGGGGCTGCCGACCTTCATGAACATTCCGTCCGATGAGGGTTTTCTATTCTCAAGTTCAGTGCTCGCCGTAGGGCTGGTGGTGCTGGTTGCGATCATGGCATTCACCGTCATTGTCTGGGGCCTGGGCGTCGGCCCGGTCTATACCAACTAATAAAAGGGGCAATTGAAGCCTGAAACTCGAGCCGCTGAAGCGAGCAAAGGACGCCGCCAACAAAACAAACAAGGATCTGTCAACACAGGCCGCCGCAAGGCGGCCTTTTAATTGTGCGCCGACCATTCGGCGCCTGAGCGATTCGCAATGTTCACGGTTTGCAGCATACTCGACGCCTCTGGAGATCCGCTAAGCATGCCTCAGCAACTCAATACCCGCGTCGAAGACTGTTTCCAACAAGCCGAATCCTTTTTCAAACGACCTTTCAAACGCCCAGTGGTCAGCCTCAAGTTACGCGGCCAGAAAGCCGGCGTCGCCCATCTGCATGAAAACCTGCTGCGCTTCAATCCGCAGCTGTACCAGGAAAACGCCGAAGACTTCCTCAAGCAAACCGTGGCTCACGAAGTTGCGCACCTGATCGCCCATCAACTGTTCGGCGACAGCATTCAGCCGCATGGCGAAGAATGGCAATTGATCATGCGTGGGGTCTACGAACTGCCGCCCAACCGTTGCCACACCTACGCAATCAAGCGCCGCAGCGTGACCCGCTACATCTACCGTTGTCCCTGCGCCAACAGCGATTTCCCGTTCTCGGCCCAGCGCCATAGCCTGGTGCGACAAGGCCGGCGGTATTTGTGCCGGCGTTGCCGGCAGACGTTGGTGTTTACCGGTGAGTCGCGGGTCGAGTAGTGATATTTTCGGTGTTCATTCGGACGCCTTCGCGAGCAAGCGAACGTCGCCCGGCCCTTCCCACACTGGATCTGTGTCACGCTGAAGATTAAATGTGGGAGCGGGCTTGCTCGCGAAGAGGCCCTCAAAATCCCTACAAAACCACCTTGGCACTGCGCAACTCTTCGATCCGCCGCTCGCTATAACCCAACTCACCCAACACCTGATCGGTATGTTCGCCCAGCGCCGCGCCGATATGTCGTGGCTGCGGCAACCCCTCCGAAAACTTCAACGGACAGGCCATTTGCGCCTGCGTGGTAGCGTCGTTGCGCGGCACCTGGGTCACCAGCCCCCGAACCTTCAGCTGCGGGTGCTCGACCGCCTCAGCCAAGCTAAGCACCGGTTCAACGCAAGCATCGATCCCGGCAAACAACTGGCAGAGCTCGGCAAAGTCATGCTTTTCGAACTCGATCTGTAACGCCAGCTTGAGCGCCTTTTGCTGCTCGGCACTGGGCGACAAACCCAGTACTGCCAGCTCCGGCTGACCCAGCGCCGTGCACAGCGGCTGCATGAAATCCGGTTCCAGGCTGCCCACTGACATCCAGCGACCATCGCGGGTGCGGTAATAGTCGTAGAAGCTACCGCCATTGAGCATTTGATCTTCGCGCCCAGGCGTCACACCGCAGGCCAGATAACCCGCGCCCGCCATCGCATTCAAGCTGAATGCGCAGTCAGTCATGCTCACGTCCAGGTGTTGCCCCTGACCACTGTGCTGACGGGCAATCACCGCCGCCAGCAGACCGATTACCCCATGCAGCGAACCGCCGGCAATGTCCGCGACCTGAATTCCCAACGGCAACGGCCCGCTGTCCTCGCGTCCGGTGTAGCTGGCCACGCCTGCCAGCGCCAGGTAATTGATGTCGTGACCGGCGCGGTCCCTGTAGGGGCCCGTCTGGCCGTAACCGGTGATCGAGACGTAAATCAGCCGCGGATTGATCGCCTTCAAGGTTTCATAACCCAGCCCCAGACGCTCCATCACCCCAGGGCGAAACTGCTCAAGGAGGATGTCGTGGTCTTGCAGCAGTTGCTTGACCACCTCCAGCGCTGCGGGCTGCTTGAGGTCCAGCGCCAGGCTGCGCTTATTGCGATTGAGGTAGGCGTGGCTGGCAGAAGCGCCCTGATCATGGGGCGGCAGGACCCGCAGCAGGTCCATGCGGGTCGGCGACTCGATGCGCAACACCTCGGCGCCCATGTCCGCCAGCAACAGCGAGGCGAACGGTCCCGGCAGCAGCGTCGAAAAATCCAGAACCTTGAGTGATGCCAGTGGCCCGTGCATAAGCGTTCTCCTTAAGCGATGCCTCAAGCGTAGGCAGCCGAAGACCTTGCAGCAATCACCTTAAGCATCAGCCGGACTGACCTTTGCGCTCAAACCGCAGGCAATAAAAAACCCGCCGAAGCGGGTTTTTCATCAACTCGATGAATTACTTCACCGAAGTCGGGGCTGGGCTTTCAGCCACATGCAGATCGTCTTCTCCATGCGTATTGGTGATTCCGCGACCACCGGAAGCCAGTTCCGTGTGCATCTGGTCGACGTCCAGCTCTTTGACCCACTTGGCCACGACCAGAGTGGCAACCGCGTTACCCACCAGGTTGGTCAGGGCGCGAGCTTCGGACATGAAGCGGTCGATACCCAGGATCAGCGCCAAGCCGGCAACCGGCAAGTGACCCACCGCCGACAGAGTGGCGGCCAGCACGATGAAACCGCTACCGGTCACACCGGCAGCGCCTTTGGAGGACAGCAGCAGCACGATCAGCAAGGTGATCTGGTGAGTGATGTCCATGTGAGTGTCGGTCGCCTGAGCGATGAACACCGCCGCCATGGTCAGGTAGATTGCAGTACCGTCCAGATTGAACGAATAACCGGTCGGGATCACCAGACCCACAACGGATTTCTTCGCGCCCAGACGCTCCATTTTGATCAGCATGCGTGGCAGCACCGACTCCGAAGAGGAAGTACCCAGCACGATCAGCAGCTCTTCACGGATGTAGCGAATCACTTTCAGCACGCTGAAACCGTGTGCGCGAGCGATACCGCCCAACACGACCAGAATGAACAACAGGCAAGTGATGTAGAAGCACGCCATCAACTGGCCCAGTTGCACCAGCGAGCCGACGCCGTAGGCACCGATGGTGAAGGCCATGGCGCCCAAGGCACCGATTGGCGCGAGCTTCATGATCATGTTGATGATGTTGAACATCACGTGGGCGAAGCGATCGATGAAGTCCAGGATCGGCTTGCCGTAGGCACCCAGGCGATGCAGGGCGAAACCGAAGATCACCGAGAACATCAGCACTTGCAGGATATCGCCGGTGGCGAACGCGCCAACGATGGTGGTCGGGATGACGTTCAGGAGGAAGCCAACGACGCTTTGATCAGCACCGGCCGCGACATAGGCCGCAACCTTGGATGCATCCAGGGTACTGACATCGATGTGCATGCCGTTACCTGGCTGCACGATGTTGACCACCACCAGACCCACCAGCAACGCGATGGTCGAAACGATTTCGAAGTACAGCAGCGCATAACCGCCGGTCTTGCCGACCGATTTCATGTTCTGCATGCCAGCGATACCGCTGACCACGGTGCAGAAGATGATCGGTGCGATGATCATTTTGATCAGTTTGATGAACCCGTCACCCAGTGGCTTGAGTGCCACGGCAGTCTGCGGGTAGAAGTGACCGAGCAGGATGCCGATAGCGATGGCAACGATCACCTGAAGATACAGGGATTTGTACAGTGGCTGACGAGTCGTCATTGCAAAGTTCCTCAAGAGCACCGCGCTGCAATCATCCATCTGACGCAGACGACACCTAAAGTGCGAACCCTCCTGCACTGGAGGGATTTGTTTTGTCGAGCTGCGCGCAGGCAGACCTATCGCCCTTATCGCAAAGCCCGTGCCACCTTGCCAAAATCCCCCGAAAGCCTTTTGCCGTCAGGGTTGCAGGACTCCTTTCATGCCTCGACCACCTGATTGAGGTGGCGGATTCCCGCCCATCGACCGGTTCTCGTCCTGCAATTTGGCGGATATCCGCCTTGTCCTGCCGCGAGGCCGTGGCTAAGATCCGCCACTCAATGGACGGACCGGACCCCAATGCGCGAACGTACCATCGCCAGTCATTTTGCCCGTGCGGCCCTCGGTGGCGCACGCCGGCGCGGCTATGACTATTCGGGCCTGCTGCTGCAGTTGGGGATCAGCGCCGAATTGCTCGACGAGCCCCGCGCGAGGATCGCGCCGGAACAGTTCACCGGCCTGCTGCAAGGGCTCTGGCAGGCGCTGGATGACGAATACCTGGGCTTTGCCCGTGGCCCAAGCAAACGCGGCACCTTCGCCATGATGTGCCATGCCTTGATTCACTGCCGCACGCTCGAGAAAGCACTCAGTCGCGGCTTATTATTTTATAGCCTATTCCCCGACGGTCCGCGCCTGACCCTGACCCACGAGGGCGAAATGGTCCGTTTGAGCCTGGACGATTCGCAGCTGTGGGACCCGGATCACTTTTTCAGCGAATGTCAGTTGGTGATCTGGCATCGACTGAGCAGTTGGCTGATCGGTCAGCGCATTCGCCTGGAACAGGCCTGTTTCAGCTACCCGAAACCCGGGCACGGTGCCGAGTACGACCTGTTATTCCCCTGCCCTATGGTGTTCTCGGCCGAACAGAGCAGCCTGCTGTTTCACAGCCGTTACCTGCATATGCCGTTGCTGCAGGACGAACGGACCCTCAAGCATTTCCTCGATCGCTCACCCGCCGATCTGCTGTCGCGCCCGGATGACGGCGATAGCCTCAGCAGCCAGCTACGACGCCTGCTCAGCCGTGACAGTGCACGCTGGCCAGACCTGGAAGCAGTCGCCGCGCACCTGCATATCAGCCCGCAGACCTTGCGTCGGCACTTGCGTGAAGAGGGTTCGAGTTTTCAGGAATTGAAAGACCAACTGCGCCGCGATATCGCGATTTATCACCTGAGCCGCGCCGATCTGTCGTTGCAACAGATCGCCGAACAACTGGGCTTTTCCGAACCGTCGGCGTTTCACCGGGCGTTCAAGAAGTGGACCGGATTGACGCCAGGCGCCTATCGCGCGCAGGAGAATTAAGAGCAAAAGATCGCAGCCTTCGGCAGCTCCTACATGGAATGGCGTACACCCGTAGGAGCACCGAAGGCTGCGATCTTTTCAGCCACACCGCCCTTCTCAAGCTGCCGGGAAGTGAATCCGGAATACCGCGCCGCCCAGGGTTGAATCCCCAAGGGTCAACTGTGCGCCGTAGCTCTCGATGATGTCCTTGACCACCGCCAGACCGATACCCTGCCCCGGGTGCTGACGGTCCAGCCGTTCGCCGCGCTGGAGAATTCGCGCACGCTGATCCGGTGGCACACCCGGGCCGTCATCTTCGACACACAGCTCAACGCCACTCATGGTCTGCCGCAGGCTGATGCGCACTTCACTCAGGCACAGGCGATAGGCGTTTTCCAGCAAGTTGCCGAGCATTTCCAGCAAGGCGCCCTGCTCGATCGGCACGTAGCACGGGTCCGGCAGATCGAAGGAGGTTCGTACCTGCTTGTCGCGGTAGACCTTGTCCAGCGTATCGCAAAGGCTTTGCAGCACCGGCCGCAATCGCACCTGGTGGCGTACCAGACCGCTTTTACGCAAGCTCGCGCGCTGCAACTGATAACTGATCTGCTGACTCATGCGCTCAATCTGCGATTGCAGCACCCACGCCTGCTCACGATTTTCCGGCCGCTGAGCCATGTCTTCACTCACCCCTTGCAAGACCGCCAACGGGGTTTTCAGGCTGTGGGCCAGGTCATCCAGAGAGTCGCGGTAGCGACTGCGCTGTTCACGCTCGCTGCGCAGCAAACGGTTCAGGGAGCCAGTCAGGCGCAACAGTTCGCGGGGGTGTTCTTCGCTGAGGCTTTCAAGGGCGCCGCTCTCGATCTGGTCCAGTTCCTGACTCAAGCGCTTGAGTGCCTGCAAGCCCCAGGTCAAGCCGATCCACAGCAGCGACAGCAACACCAGCAACGCGGCGCCAAACCCCAGATAGAGTTTTTCGCGCAGACCTTCGAGTGTCAGCTGGTACTCACGCACCGGTTGCAGCGCGACGATACTGAACGCTGCACTTTTGCCGCCAAGCAGTTTGACCTCGACGTCATAGACGAAGAACTCCTGACCATTGGCCTCGCGAATTCGCGCGAACTGATTGCCGTGTCCGTCATAACGCGGTTTGTAGTTGATGTCCTCTTCCTGAGTCGCCCGCGAGCGCCAGACCAGATGCCCTTCGCGATCATAGATGTAGCCCAGCAAGCGACTGTCGGTGAGGTTGAAGCGCTCATCCGGCATCTGCGTGGGCATCACCAAACGATTGTTTTCAACCCGCGCCGCGGAAATCAGCGTGGTGACATCCGACGCCAGGCGCTGCTCGATCGAGTCTTGCAGCGCCAGGCTGAACGCGCCCTGCATGGCCGGCAACAAGGCCAGCATGAACAACACCGCCAGCGTCGTGGCGGCGAGCATCAGGCGCAGACGGAGCGATCGAATCACCGGCAGCGCTCATTGAACAGGTAGCCCAGACCACGCACGGTATCGATCGGTTTAAAACCCGCCCGCCCTTCAAGCTTGCGCCGCAGACGGCCGACCAGCACTTCGATCACGTTCGGATCGCGCTCGTCGTCATCCGGGTAGAGCTGTTCCATCAAACGATCCTTGGCGACCACCTGTTGGTGATGACGCATCAAGTATTCAAGGATCCGGTACTCATAAGCGGTCAACGCCAATGGCTGCTCGTCGAGGGTCGCTTGTTTGCGATTGAGGTCCAGCAACAAGGGCCCGGCGATGATGGTCGACTGGGTAAAACCGCTGGAGCGGCGCAGCAAGGCATTCAGGCGCGCGTCCAGCTCTTCGAACTGGAACGGCTTGACCACGTAATCGTCGGCGCCAGCAGCGAGGCCTTCGACCTTGTCCTGCCAGTTGCCGCGCGCAGTCAGAATCAGGATCGGAAAGGTCTTGCCTTGCGCACGCAGCTGGCGAATCAGGTCCAGCCCACCCATGCCCGGCAGACCAAGGTCGATCACCGCCAGGTCATGGTTGAATTGCCCGGTCTGGTACAAGGCCTCTTCGGCGTTCGCCACGGACTCGACCACGTGGCCATTGTCGGTCAGGCGGGTTTGCAGGTGATGACGCAGAAGCGCCTCGTCTTCGACGACCAGCAGTTTCATAACGCTCTCCCAGGCAAAATCAACGTCTCCACAGGTACCTCGCACCTCGATTGCTAATACGCCAGTAACGGTAACCCGGTTTAACCAAGGTCTTTGGCGAAACCTGCTGCATCATTCCGGCCAACCCTGACGAAGTAACCGATACCACAGTTGTGACTGTAGGTTAACCACAACCCGCTGAACTCGGACTGAACAGGATCGACTAGGCTGTCTGGACGTCTTTTAAAGGAGCATCAACCATGCGCGTATTTATCGCACTCGTATTACTGGCCTTGAGCGGCCTCAGCCAAGCGGCGATCAAGACTCAAGAGATCCCTTACAAGAGTGCTGACGGCACCGAAATGATCGGCTACTACGCCTATGACGACAGCATTCAGGGGGCTCGCCCGGGCGTGGTGGTGGTCCACGAGTTCTGGGGGCTCAACGACTACGCCAAGCGCCGGGCTCGTGACCTCGCCGGGCTGGGTTACAGCGCACTGGCGATCGATATGTATGGCGAAGGCAAAAACACCGAGCACCCGAACGACGCCATGGCGTTCATGGAAGCGGCGCTTAAAAACAGCGCGACGGCCAGCGCTCGCTTCAATGCCGGGCTTGATCTGCTGAAAAAACAACCGCAGACCGACCCGAACAAACTCGCGGCCATCGGCTACTGCTTCGGCGGCAAGATCGTTCTCGATGCGGCACGCCAAGGGACACCGCTGGCGGGTGTGGTGAGTTTCCACGGCGCATTGGCGACCAGTACTCCGGCGACACCTGGCAGCGTCAAGGCCAAGGTATTGGTGGAACACGGCGCCCTGGACAGCATGGTCACCGCAGACCAGGTGGCGGCGTTCAAAACCGAGATGAACAAGGCCGGTGCCGACTATAAGTTCGTCAGTCTGAAAGGTGCCAAGCATGGTTTCAGCAACCCGGACGCTGATCGCCTGAGCCACGGCGAGCACGGCGGCCCGGACATTGGCTACAACAAAGCCGCCGATGAACGCTCGTGGGCGGATATGAAGGCGTTCTTCAAGAAGATATTTGGCTGATCAAATATCTACAACTGACCCTGACCAATGTAGGAGCTGGCGAAGCCTGCGATCTTTTCGGCAGATCAAAAGATCGCAGCCTGCGGCAGCTCCTACGATGTGCAGGTTTAATCGAGGCTATCCAGCTCTTGGGCAACCCGGCAAAATACCGGGATGAATCCGCTCCCCGCTCTTCCCGCCTGCTGCACGCCGCTCGACGCCCACTGGCCGTTGCCGGACGTGCTGCCTGACACGGTGCTGCTCAGCACCCGTTTCGATCCGTCATTGCTGGCCTTCGACGACTTCCAGCGCAGCACGATCGAACCGCCCCCCAGCATCCAGCGCTCGGTCGCCAAACGTCAGGCCGAGTTTCTCGCCGGGCGAGTGTGCGCCCGGGCCGCCTTGCAACAACTGGAAGGTCTGGACTGTATCCCGGCGATTGGCGAGGACCGCGCCCCCGTATGGCCGGCGCATATCTGTGGCTCGATCACCCACAGCACCGGCCGGGCCGCGGCCATCGTTGCACGCAAGACGCATTGGCGTGGCTTGGGCATGGACCTGGAAAACCTGCTCAACACCGAGCGTGCCGAGCGTCTGGCCGCAGAAATCCTCACCTCACCCGAGCTCAAACGCATGGCCGTGGGCGGTCGCGATCAGCTGGCGCTGTGGGTGACCCTGACCTTTTCGGTCAAGGAAAGCCTGTTCAAGGCACTCTACCCCATCGTGCAGAAACGCTTCTATTTCGAACATGCCGAAGTGCTGGAGTGGACCGACAGCGGGCACGTGCGCCTGCGCTTGCTGACCGACCTCTCCAGCGAATGGCACTACGGCACGGAACTGGACGCGCAGTTTGGTGTGCGCGATGGGCAACTGTTGAGCCTGGTCAGCATCAAGGCCTGAAGGTTTTCAGCGCCTGTTCGACCGTCATCGCGAGCAAGCTTTGCTCCTACAGATGTGGAGTCAGTCGCGAACGACACAGATCCGTAGGAGCAAAGCTTGCTCGCGATGAGGCCCTTACAGACGGTAAAGATCTCAGGACTTTTCCTGATTGCGTGGCCAGCTCAGACTGAAGCACGCGCCACCGAGGTTTTTACTCTTGCTGATCAACGCTCGGCCGCCATGCCAGTGAACGATCCGACGCACGATAGACAGCCCCAGACCGTGCCCACCGGACGCTCGGGTGCGGCTGTCATCCAGACGCAAAAACGGCGTGAAAATCTTTTCCCAGGCACTTTCCGGCACACCCGGCCCATCGTCTTCGACATCGACGCGACAACGCTGCTGCCCCACCTGATAACTGATCGACACCTGGGACTGAGCATGACGCATGGCGTTGCTCACCAGATTCTGCAACGCCCGATGCAGGTAACGCGGCTCGGCCTCGACCCAGGCGTCATCGCAATCGGCAGCCGACAGACACAGGCCACGTTGAACCGTCACATTGGCGCGTAATGGCGCCAGTTCGCTGATCACCTGATTGACCAAGGCATCGAGGTCGACCCGCTGGAAGTTCAGCGCCGGCGAACCCTGTTCCAGCCTCGCATACGTGAGCATCTCGTCCACCAGGCCATCGAGGTCCTGAATATCGTGGTCCATGCCCTCCAGGTATTTATCCCGCGCCTGTGGCGTGCTCGCCGTACTGATCATCTCCAGGCCAAAACGCAACCGCGCAACGGGCGTGCGCAGTTCATGGGATACCGCGCGTACCAACTCACGCTGAATCGCCAGCAATTGCTGCAAGTGCTCGGCCATGCCGTTGAACGCCGCCGCCAACCGCCCCACCGAGTCCGCACCACGTGCCGGCACGCGGGTTTCCAGGCTGCCTTTGGCGATCCGCGTGGCGGCGGACTCCAGACCTCTCAAGCGGCGCTCCAACTGGCGCACCAGCAAATAGACGATCACGCCGATCAGACTCAGGCCCAGCGCCGCAATCAACACCAACCACTCCGGCGGGTACGGGCTCATCTGATACAACGGACCGATCTCCAGTACCCAAGGCGTACCGACCATCCCGGCAAATACCCGGATCGAATCGCCGCCCTTGCCCAGCGCCATTACCGTGTCGCCTTCAGAGACCCGACGGCTCTGGTCCTCATCCATGTCAGCCTGATCGACCGTGATCAATTGCAGGTCGAAGCCAAAGCCCTTGTCCTTCTTCAGCGCCTCAAGACGCTTAGGCTGCTCGGCCACCGGATAGCGCACCAACTCATCGGCCAACAGATAAATCGTCGCCCGCGCCAGTTGCTCGCTGATCTGCTGCACTTCCCCCGCAAGAACAAGCTGTTCTTTATCACTGACCAACCGGTAGACCTTCGCCGCGTGCGGACCGGTCTGTTCGACCAATGCCTGGCCGTGCAGCACCCGTGTGCGCTGGCTCAGGTCCAGGTCGGTCTGGGCGAAGGTTTGCAAGGTCAAGGGAATGCCCAGCAAACGCTCCCACACCAGCAACGCACGATGACGTTCGGTCTCGTTCATCGGTTGCAGATTGTCGGCCATCAAGGAAAACGTGCCATGGGCCAGGCGCTCGCGATATTGCTCGCTGCGCACCTGATTGAGCAGGTGCAAGGCCAGTACGCCGAGCACCGCCACCAGAATCAGCGCGGCGCACATGCCGCCATAAATGCGCAGGAAGATCGAGTTCACAGGGGCTGGTCTACGCAGGCTTCTGGAACGAACAGGTAACCCTTGCTGCGAATGGTCTTGATCAGCCGCGGATGGATCGGGTCATCACCGATCTTCGGCCGGATCCGCGAAATGCGGACATCGATCGATCGGTCCTGGCCGTCGTAGCCGATGCCTCGCAGCGCAGTGAAGATTTCTTCGCGGGACAGAATCCGCCCGGCGTTGGCCACCAGCAGCCAGAGCAGATCGAACTCGGCACTGGTCAATTCGATACCTTTGTCCTGCAGCCACGCTTCACGCAGGGCGTTGTCGACGACCAGCGGGCCGAACTGCAGACGACGGAGCTTTTCCGGTGCCGCAGGCTCTGGTGCTTCGCTACGTCGCAGCAACGCCTGGATCCGCGCCAGCAGCAAGCGCGGGCGCACCGGTTTGCACACGTAGTCGTCGGCGCCCATGTCCAGGCCCTGGATCTGGTCCATGTCGTCTGTGCGTGCGGTGAGCATCAGGATCGGCCCGTCGTAGCGATCACGAACCTTGCGGCAAATCGTCAGGCCGTCTTCACCGGGGAGCATCAGGTCAAGGATCACCAGGTCCGGTTGCTCGGTGATAATCCGCGCCGCCGCCAGCGCTCCATTGCCTTCGATGGTGACCCGCAGACCGTTGCTTTCCAGGTACTCACGAGTCAACTCGGCCAAGCGCTGGTCATCCTCGACAATCAATACCTGCCAGGCTTCTTGCTCCACGGGTGACCTCTTTACCGAACACTATTAAGGAAGGCTCCACTCGTCTTTTTGTAATGATTGGAGTGGATAAGACTGCGTATGCAGTGACCGATTGTAGCAATGCCTCCCCTTGAGAACACAAGCTGGCAAATGCGCTCGGTAACTGCGTTTTTTTGTGATAGGGTTCGCGCCCGCAAAAATCCGCCCCAGGCTATTTTTCAGGGCAAAATTCTATGACAAACGGTCCACCCCAGCAGGGTCGCGGCCTACACGCTGATTGGCAGTTTCATACACATTTTACGCACAGCTTTATCCACAGGTAGTACGTTGCAATCACCCCCCAAAACGCATTATCTTGTAGCTTGCGTTCAAAAAAACCCTACATGTAGGGTTTTGCACGAAAAACCAAACACAAATCAGACAAGAAACTCAAGTGCTTTTCTTGCATGTTTTTGGTTGAACCAAACGCATTTTCAGAAGCCCAAACCGCACCTGCGGGTGGCTACTGTTTTTCAGCTCCAACTGCGAAAACGGTACGGGTGTTGCAGTCAAGAACTGTCACCCAAACGGAATTCGGTTTTCGGCCTCGGGCTTGAAACCAAAGACTTCGGCAAGGAAGCGGCGCCCGACAGCCCCCTTCCTGACTGTCCCGAAGTTGTTATGCCCGGCCCTTGCCGGTTGTAGTGCTTCAGGACGGAACGGTGGGCACCTTCATGGTGCCCAAACAAACATAGAGAACGTGGAGACACCCATGCAAACCGACACAACTCGCGAGAACCCGCAGGGCACCGCGCCGCTGGCCGCTGATTCGAATTCGGATCTGTCCGCCACCGCGCCAGGCCAACTGCGCGTGATCAAGCGTAACGGCACTGTCGTTCCTTACACCGATGACAAAATCACCGTCGCCATCACCAAAGCGTTTCTCGCAGTTGAAGGCGGCACCGCTGCTGCCTCGTCGCGAATCCACGACACCGTTGCCCGTCTGACCGAACAAGTCACCGCGACCTTCAAGCGTCGCATGCCATCGGGTGGCACCATCCACATCGAAGAAATCCAGGACCAGGTCGAACTGGCCCTGATGCGTGCCGGCGAGCAGAAAGTGGCTCGCGACTACGTGATCTACCGTGACGGCCGCTCCAAGGAACGCGCCACCCGCGCGCCTGCCGAGGAAGCGGTACAGGCTCACCCGTCAATCCGCATCACCCGCGCCGACGGCACCTTTGCTCCACTGGACATGGGCCGCCTGAACACCATCGTTACCGAAGCCTGCGAAGGTCTGGAAGAAGTCGACGGTGACCTGATCCAGCGCGAAACCCTGAAGAACCTCTACGACGGCGTGGCCCTGACCGACGTCAACACCGCACTGGTGATGACCGCCCGTACGCTGGTTGAACGTGAGCCGAACTACTCGTTCGTGACCGCGCGCCTGCTGATGGACACCCTGCGTGCCGAAGGCCTGAGCTTCCTGGAAGTCGCTGAAAGCGCGACCCACCACGAAATGGTCGACCTGTACGCCAAGGCTCTACCCGCCTATATCGCAAAAGGTATCGAATACGAATTGCTGAACCCGGTCCTGGCCACCTTTGACCTGGAAAAACTCGGCAAGGCAATCAACCACGAGCGCGACCAGCAGTTCACCTACCTGGGTCTGCAAACCCTGTACGACCGTTACTTCATCCACAAGGATGGCGTGCGTTTCGAACTGCCACAGATCTTCTTCATGCGCGTGGCCATGGGTCTTGCGATCGAAGAGAAGAACAAGGAAGACCGTGCGATCGAGTTCTACAACCTGTTGTCGTCCTTCGACTACATGTCCTCGACCCCGACCCTGTTCAACGCCGGTACCCTGCGTCCACAGCTGTCGAGCTGCTACCTGACCACCGTGCCGGATGACCTGTCAGGCATTTACCACGCGATTCACGACAACGCCATGTTGTCGAAATTTGCTGGCGGTCTGGGCAACGACTGGACTCCGGTTCGCGCATTGGGCTCGTACATCAAGGGCACCAACGGCAAATCCCAGGGTGTCGTACCGTTCCTGAAAGTGGTGAACGACACCGCTGTCGCCGTCAACCAGGGTGGCAAGCGCAAAGGCGCTGTCTGCGCTTACCTGGAAACCTGGCACATGGACATCGAGGAGTTCATCGAGCTGCGCAAGAACACCGGTGATGACCGTCGTCGTACCCACGACATGAACACCGCCAACTGGATCCCCGACCTGTTCAT
>NZ_JBIUVW010000053.1:0-39152 GCF_044743155.1 Pseudomonas sp. NPDC087697
TCATTCATTTCCCTGACCTCGATGATCGGACTCGCCCTTGGCGTGGTCGTGATGATCGTAGTGCTGTCGGTGATGAACGGCTTCGATCATGAGATGCGCACCCGCGTGCTGGGCATGGTGCCCCACGCGACCATCGAGTCCGGTGAGCCCATCAGCGACTGGCAAAGCCTGGCCGTCAAGGTCCAGCAGAACCCGCAGGTGGTGGCGGTTGCGCCGTTCACCCAGATGCAGGGTTTGCTGACCAATAACGGTCAGGTGCAGAAAGTCCTGCTCAATGCCGTCGACCCGGTCCAGGAGCGTAAAGTCTCGATCATCGACAATTTCATGACGCAGGGCAAACTCGACGACTTGTCGCCAGGCAGCTTTGGCATCGTGATCGGTGACAAGGCCGCGACCAAACTCGGCGTCGGGCTTGGCGACAAGCTGACCTTCGTCGCTCCGGAAGTCACCGTGACGCCGGCCGGGATGTTCCCGCGGATGAAGCGTTTCACCGTGGTCGGCATTTTCCATGTCGGCGCCGGTGAGCTGGACGGCTACCTGGGTTTGACCAATCTTGATGACCTGGCGCGTCTGCATCGCTGGAAACCGGACCAGGTCCAGGGCCTGCGACTGAAGTTCGACGACTTGTTCCAGGCTCCTCGCACCGCATGGAACATCGCCCAGGAGCTGGGTGAAAACCATTACTACGCTCGTGACTGGACCCGCACCCACGGCAATCTGTATCAGGCGATCCGCATGGAAAAAGCCATGATCGGTCTGCTGTTGCTGCTGATCGTTGCGGTGGCCGCGTTCAACATCATCTCGACGCTGGTGATGGTGGTGAACGACAAGAAGGGCGACATCGCGATCCTGCGGACCCTCGGTTCCACGCCGGGCCAGATCATGGCGATCTTCATGGTCCAGGGCACGGTGATCGGTGTGGTCGGCACGGCGATCGGTGCCGTGGTCGGGATGTTCGCCGCACTGAATGTCAGCGCCGCGATTTCCGCCCTCGAAGGCCTGATCGGGCACAAATTCCTTAATGCTGATGTGTACTTCATCGACTACCTGCCGTCGCAACTGATGGCTGAAGACGTGTTGATGGTCTGCGGCGCGGCGTTGGTCCTGAGTTTCCTCGCCACCCTGTATCCAGCCTGGCGTGCTGCGCGCACCCAGCCTGCGGAGGCGCTACGTTATGAGTGATTTGGGTATGAGTACTAAAGCAGTCTTGAGTTGCCGCGATCTGGGTAAATCCTACGAGGAAGGCCCAGAATCGGTGGTGGTGTTGTCCGGTTTGCAGCTGGAGCTGCATCCGGGTGAGCGCGTGGCGATTGTCGGTACCTCCGGTTCCGGCAAGAGTACCTTGCTCAACCTGCTCGGCGGCCTCGATACGCCGACCAAGGGCAGTGTCTGGCTGGCCGGTGAAGAGCTGTCGGCGCTCAACGAAAAGGCCCGCGGCCTGCTGCGTAACCGCTCGCTGGGCTTCGTTTATCAGTTCCACCACTTGCTACCCGAGTTCACCGCGCTGGAAAACGTCTGCATGCCGCTGTTGATCGGCCGCACTGCGATCCCGGAAGCCCGTCAGCGCGCCACGGCATTGCTGGAGCGGGTAGGGCTGGGTCATCGTCTGGAACACAAACCGGCCGAGCTGTCCGGTGGTGAACGTCAGCGCGTGGCCATCGCCCGTGCCCTGGTGAATAAGCCGGGGCTGGTGATGCTCGATGAGCCGACCGGCAACCTCGACTCCCACACCGCCCAGGGTATTCAGGATTTGATGCTGGAACTCAGCACCTCGATGCGCACCGCGTTCCTGGTGGTGACTCATGACATGAACCTGGCTCGCCAGATGGATCGCGTCCTGCACTTGCAGGAAGGTCGCCTTACACCCATCTGATTGGCCGAAACCCGGCACGACTGAAAAGCGTGTCGGGTCTTTTATTTTTATACGGTGCCCCAGCGAATGTTCAGACCGTTATCGATCTTTATCGGCACGCGCTACACCCGCGCCAAGCGCCGCAATCGCTTTGTTTCGTTTATCTCGATGACCTCGATGATCGGCCTCGCCCTGGGCGTGCTGGCGATGATCGTGGTGTTGTCGGTGATGAACGGCTTCCAGCGTGAAATGAGCTCGCGCATCCTCGGCATGGTGCCCCACGCGACCATCGTTGGCGTCAAGCCGATCGACGATTGGCAGCCCGTGGCTGCTGCCGCCATGAAGAATCCGCAAGTGACGGCTGCCGTTCCGTTCACCGAGATGGAGGGCATGCTGTCCTACAAGGGCTCGATGCAGCCGATCCAGATCAGTGGCGTTGATCCGGCGCAGGAGGGCAAGGTGTCCATCGTCGCCCAGCACATCGTGCAGGGGCGTCTGGAAGACCTGAAGCCGGGTGAGTTCGGGGTGGTCGTCGGTGAAATCACTGCACGGCGCTTCCGCTTGAACGTCGGCGACAAGATTACCCTGATCGTGCCGGAAGTCAGCACCGCGCCGGGTGGCATCACGCCGCGCATGCAGCGGCTGAATGTGGTCGGGGTGTTCAAGGTCGGCGCGGAGCTGGATGGCTCGATGGCGCTGATTCATGTCGCCGATGCGGCGCAAATGCAGCATTGGGAGCCGAATCAGGTGCAAAGCGTGCGCCTGGCGGTGAAAGACTTGTACGCCGCACCCAAGGTGTCGTCAGACATCGCCGGCGGCCTGGGGGCCGATTTCAAGGCCGATGACTGGACCCACACTCAGGGCAGTCTGTTCAGCGCCATGAAAATGGAAAAAACCATGATTGGCCTGTTGCTGCTGATGATCGTGGCGGTCGCTGCGTTCAACATCATCGCCACCTTGATCATGGTGGTGAACGACAAGGGCGCGGACATCGCGATCCTGCGGACCATCGGCGCCACGCCTCGGCAGATCATGGCGATTTTCATGGTTCAGGGCACGGTGATCGGCATCGTCGGCACACTGATTGGCGGCGTCCTCGGGGTGATCGCCGCGTTGAACGTGAGTGAGCTGGTGGGCTGGCTGGAGCGTGTGACCGGTCAGCATATCTTCAGTTCCGACGTGTACTTCGTCAGCAACTTGCCATCGGAGCTGCAGGGCGGTGATGTGCTGCTGATCTGCTCGGCGGGCTTCATTATGAGCTTCCTGGCCACGGTGTACCCGGCCTGGCGCGCAGCGAAGATCGAGCCGGCGACTGCGTTGCGCTATTCGTAATCGGCATAGATACATACACCCCTCTAAACGCATCGGCTGGGTCACCAGCCGATCGCTCCTTTTGCAAACGTCGGTGAACATCCTCGCCATAAGCCGCCGCCACCCAGTACTCGCGGGTATTCAACGCTCGAGCGAGACTGGCGAGCTGGGGCGGTCGGCGTAATTTCCGTCCGGCTTTGTATCGGCGTGTATACGTTTGCTGGCACGCGCACGCTTGCCCATGACGCGGATCACAATCGCTGAAAGCATGATGCACAAGGGCAGGAGGTACCACGCACTCATCGGGATGCGTTTGAGGTTGGAAAGGCTGAACACTGCCGCGATGACCCACATACCGGTGACGTGCAGGGATTTCCAGGCTTTCGCGCCCAACAGCCGTGCCGGTCCTTTGAAGGTGGTCAGCGCCATCAGCAGGATGAAGGCGTAGCCGATCGAACCTGGCAGGTTGCCGAGTGTCGAGCGACCCGGCCAGAACTCTGGATTGAGCTGCCCATAGGTGTAGATCAGGACGGCGTGTACCAGATGGGAAAACGCGAAGGCGAGGCCGATAAACCGCCGCTCGCGCACCAGGAATTTACTCAAGGGGCCAGGGATCAACACGGCAAATGCCGAGGCCGTGAACGCCGTGAGAAACAACGCGAAAGAGCTTCTGGCGGTTGCCCGAATGGCGCTTCTGATGCCTTCGAGCAGGTCCGGGTTCAGTAGCAGAATCAGCGCCGTCATCAGCAGAATCAGCGCAACGATCAGGCTGAACAGTGACCAGCCTTGAAGGCGTGGGGTTGAGGTTTGGGTGTTCATCGCAATGCTCCTGCTGGAAGGGCTTGCGTCATCCGGATAGTGCGGATGACCGGCCGACCACAGAAGTCTTGCAAGGTGTCGTATAGCGAGTGTGTCCGAAACCCGCAGCTGTGCAATGTTGTGTATACGCTGGGGCCGCAGATACAGAGCGATACACAGTGCGGGAAACGCACAGGCTTGGTGCGAACTACCGATCAGCTGTTGCGGGGGGCAGCTTGAGTTCCGCGCAGAGGCCACCGCCTTCGCGGTGACTCAGGGTCAGCGAACCGCCGATAGCCAGAGCCAGTTGCTGGGCGATGGCTAGCCCCAACCCGGTGCCACCGGTGGTGCGGTTGCGTGAGCTTTCGACCCGATAGAACGGTTTCATGACCTTGGCCAATTCGTCTTCGGCGATCCCCGGCCCGCGATCCAGCACCTTGATCGACAGGCCTGCGCCGCTCGAATGCACCGCCAGCTCTGCTGCACCGGTGAACTTCAAGGCGTTATCCAGCAGGTTGGCCAGCACGCGCCGCAGGGCGTGCGGGCGGGTATCGATCACGGCGGCATTTCTGTCGGTCAGTTGTACCTGTTTGCCCATGTCCTGATAGTCGAAGACCAGGCTGACAAGAAAGGAATCCAGATTGATGCGACAGCTGGCTTCGGTCGCACCATGCACGCTGCGGGCATAGGCCACGCCTTCACGCACCAGGTGCTCGATTTCTTCCAGGTCCTGCCAGAGTTTGTCTTTCTCGGCAGAGTCGTCCATGAATTCCGCCCGCAGTTTCATGCGGGTGATGGGTGTTTGCAGGTCGTGGGAAATGGCTGCCAGCAGTTGCATCCGCTCCTTGAGATAAACCGCGATGCGCTCCTGCATGGCATTGAAGGCCACGGCGGCGTAGGCGACTTCGGTCGGGCCGGTTTCATCCAGGTGAATGCGCTGGGTATTGGGGTCCAGGGTTTCCACGGCTCGGGACAAGCGCGTCAAAGGGCGGATGGCAATTCTCACCGCCAGCCAGGTACAGCCGATCAACAGCAGCAACTGGCCCAGCAGAACCACCGGCAGCCACGGTGAGAGGGGCATGATCGACGGTCTGACGTCGATCGTCAGTGGGTTGCCATCGGACAGTCGCAGGTGCGCCTGAAAATGTTTCCGGGGGCCGGGGATGTCGGTAAACGTCAACGAAAAGTCATGACCGACGGCATCTTCGATGGAACGCACGGAGACCGGAACCTCGTCCTGTCGCATCGGCACGCCGGGCTCGCCCTCGCTCAGCAGGTAGCCATAATTGCGCCGCTCCAGGCGTTGCAACCAGCTCGCACGCTCTTGGACCGGCAAGCGCTCAAGGATCGCAATCGAGGTGGCAACGTCGTTGACCAGATTGCCGAGCATCGTCGATTTCGCGCTCTGGTAGCGCTCGTAATATTGAGCGCCGAAGGACAGACCCTGAGCCAGAATCAGGCCGATCAGAAAGATCAGCGAGAGCCGCGACGCCAGCGTGCGTGGCCATCGCAGCGAGAAACTCATGATGGAGCACCGAGGATTCCCACCGGCAGGGAGAACACATAACCCTCGCTGCGCACGGTCTTGATGTAGGCCGGTTCGCGGGCATCATCCAGCAGGCGTTGGCGCAGACGGCTCACGAGCAAGTCGATCGAGCGGTCGAACAGATCGGCGTCGCGGCCTTGAGTCAGGTTGAGCAACTGGTCGCGGTTGAGCACGCGCTGCGGGTGATCGAGAAAAACCCGCAGCAGGCGGTATTCGGCGCCACTCAGGGCGACCATGGTGTCGTCCTCATCCAGCAAGTGACGGGCCGAGGTGTCCAGGCGCCAGCGGCCGAAACCCAGCAGGCGGCCACTTTCGGTGACCACAAGGTTAGGCGGCAGCATCCTTGTACGCCGCAAAACTGCATTGATGCGGGCCAGCAACTCACGGGCGGCGAACGGTTTGACCAGATAATCGTCGGCGCCCATCTCAAGGCCGATGATGCGGTCGGTTTCGTCGCTGCGGGCGGTGAGCATCAGCACCGGCGTGGCCTTGTGTTTGCCGGCGCGCAGTTCGCGGCACAGCAGCAGACCGTCGTCGCCAGGCATCATGATATCGAGCACAATCAGGTCGACCGGTGTTGTCTCAAGGAAGGAACGCATCTGGCGCCCATCGGCGACCACCGTGGTTCGCAAACCATTCTTCTTCAGATAGTTGCCTATCAGCTCCCTGATCTCGCGATCGTCATCGACGATCAGAATGTGATCGACATGATCCATTGCCTCACCTCTGGCTGTATGCGGTTGTCGCGCAGTCTACCGAGCCTTGATGTGCTTGCCCGCAGGCCTTTGTATTGCAGTGTATCTGGCGTGACCTGGATACACAGGGAAGCAAAAATCACACGTTGCCCCATGTCAACCAATGGGCTACGAATCAGCTCAGTTCAAGCCAGATCGGCGCATGATCCGATGGTTTTTCCATGCCGCGCAGTTCGTAGTCGACCCCGGCGGCCTTGATCCGTGGCAACAGTCCTTGGGACGCCATGATCAAGTCGATGCGCAGGCCGCGCTTGGGCTCGTCTTCAAAGCCGCGGCTGCGGTAGTCGAACCAGCTGAAGCGATCCGTTACGTCCGGGTTCAGGTGCCGGAAGCTGTCCACCAGGCCCCAGTTCTTCAAGCGGGCCATCCACTCGCGCTCTTCCGGCAAGAAGCTGCATTTGCCGGTTTTCAGCCAGCGCTTCATGTTGTCCGGGCCGATGCCGATGTCGCAGTCTTCCGGGGAAATGTTCACGTCGCCCATCACCACCAGCGGCTGGTCATTGCGAAATTGGGTTTCGAGCAGCGTCTGCAAGTCGTTGTAGAAGCGCTCTTTGGCCGGGAACTTGGTCGGGTGGTCGCGGTTTTCACCTTGTGGGAAATAGCCGTTCATGATGGTCACCGGCACGCCATTGGCATCGGCGAACGTGCCCCAGATGAAGCGGCGCTGGGCGTCTTCTTCATCGCTGGCAAAGCCTTTGTGCAGCGCAAGCGGTTCCTGACGCGAGAGCAGGGCGACGCCGTAATGGCCTTTTTGGCCGTGGTAATACACGTGATAGCCCAGCGCCTGGACCTCGGCGAGCGGGAACTGGTCGTCATGCACCTTGGTTTCCTGCAAACCGATGACGTCCGGCTGGTGCTTCTCGATCAGTGCCGCCAGCTGATGAGGGCGGGCGCGAAGGCCATTGATGTTGAACGAGACGATCTTCATGGTCGGCAGTCCTGGCAAAACTGCGATGCTAGCTGACATGTAGGACGGGGGCCAGCATGGCGGTAGGTCAGATGCACTGCTAATGTCCTTTAGTGTGGGAACGATCACCGCAGCTCCGGGTTCGTACTAACCCTTGTAGCAGCTGCCGAGCCTGCGAGGCTGCGTTCGAGGACGAAGTCCTCGCAGATCCTGGATCGACGTTCTATCTGGAGGAACGCGCTGTCTGGTTCAACGACTGCTTCGCAGCCGAACGCAGCCTCGCAGGCTCGACAGCTGCTACGGGAGCAGTCCTGCACCGCATTTCAACGGGGGAGATAGACCGTCATGCCTGAAACCTCTAACGTGATTGCCGATGTTCATAGGCTCGACAGTGGCTATTCGCACGAAGCACGCTCTTTGCTGTACCACGCCTATCGGCATGAGCCGACGTTCAAGTTTCTGTTCGAAGCCGAGCGCCCTGGCTACGAACACCGGATCCGGGCCACGGTACGCGAACTGGTCGAACAGCATTTTGTGCAGGAATTGCCGGCGATCGGTCTGCTGGTCAATGACCGGCTGATCGGCATCGCGCTGATCGCACCGCCGCAACGTCGCCTGGGCATCACCGAGAGCTGGGCCTGGCGCTTGCGGATGGTACTGAGCACTGGATTGCGTTGTACCCGACGTTATCTGGAGTACCAAGCGGCGGTGGCGGCCTGCGTGCCATCGGACTCAGTGCACGTTCTGCCGTTGCTGGGGATTCATCCGGAGTTTCAAGGCCAGCACTTTGGCGAGCAGTTGCTCGAGGCCGTGCATAACTGGTGCGCCGTCGATGAGCATTCCCAGGGTGTAGTACTCGACACGGGAAATCCGCGTTATCTGGAGTTCTATAAGCGTCAGGGTTATGAAGAAATTGGCGAGGTTGCTGTAGGGCCTATTCTCGAACACGTGTTTTTCCACGCCAATCCGCAGGTGTTACACAGCGCAACAGGTTAAGGTCGAACTTTTGTTCAGATTGTTCGCTCTATCACGCTCCCACGCTCGTGATAGCATCCGCGCCTATGAAGTTTCCAGGAAGAATTACCAGCGGTTTGCTTGTGCTGTTCAGCAGCGTAGCGGCCCTGGCGCAAAGTGAATTGGACGTCAGGATCAAACCGTCCAACGATGAGCTGAAGGCCAATATAGAGGGCTATATCGGCGGCTTGGGCGACCGCGATGAAGAAGCCTTGTTGCGCTTTCGTCGTGGCGCCGAAGAGCAGGCACTCAAGGCCGCCCAGGCCTTGGGTTATTACCAGCCCCATATAGAAAGCGAAGTCAAAAACGGCAAGTCGCCACGGTTGGTGTTGAACATCGACCCCGGCGAGCCGGTGCGTTTGCGCAACGTGACCATTCGTGTCGACGGTCCGGCTGAGGCCCTCAAATCCTTTCGTGTGCCCAAGAGCGACCTGCTCAAATCCGGTGCTGTGCTCAATCACGGCCATTATGAAGACGCCAAGCGGTTGATCCAGAATCAGGCTTCGCGCTTCGGCTTTTTCAGTGGACATTTTACCAGCCAGAAATTATTGGTCGACCCTCGGGCCGGTGTCGCGGACATCGAACTGATTTACGACAGCGGCCCGCGTTATGCCTTGGGCAAGGTCAGTTTTACTGGCGATACGCCGTTTGACGAAGAGTTGCTGCAACGCATGGTGCCGTTCAAGAACGGCGCCCCGTACGACTCCGAGCTGATCGCCGAACTCAATCAGGCGTTGCAATCGAGCGGCTATTTCGACGCGGTGCGGGTTGATGCAGCGCCGACCGCTGCGGCCAACGATGTGATTCCGGTGGCGGTCAAACTCGACACGCGCAAGCCGCGCACCATGGGCCTGGGGCTGGGCTTCTCCACTGACGTCGGGCCGCGGGCCAAGGCCAACTGGACCCGGCACTGGGTCAACGCCGAAGGTCACAGTTATGGCTGGGAAGCGGAAGTCTCGGCGCCACGGCAGAACGTCGGCCTCTGGTACGACGTGCCACTGGATCCGCCGCTCACCGACAAACTGCGCTTTGCCGGTGGTTATCAATATGAAGAGCTGGCCAACACCGACAGCCTGAGCAAGTTGCTGACCCTGGGCCCTGAATGGCACAGCAAGTTGCCCAGCGGCTGGCAACGGGTGATTTCGTTGAAATGGCAGCGTGAGGAATACCGCCTCGGCGACGACTCTGGCCTGAGTAATCTGCTGATGCCCGGCATCAGTTTTTCCTACCTGCGCAGTGACAACCGGATCGACCCGCACAAGGGCTATCGCCTGCAATTCGACAGCAAAGTCGCCAAGGAAGGACTGGGCTCGGACACTAACGTGCTGTACGGCACTGCGCTGTTCAAAGGCTTGACCACGGTCTTCGATAACCATCGGTTCCTGGGGCGCGTGCAGTTTGGTGGTACGGCCACCAACGGCTATCAATCCGTACCGCCGTCATTGCGCTTCTTCGCCGGTGGCGATCAGAGCGTGCGCGGTTACGACTATCAGAGCTTGTCCCCGAAAAACTCCGACGGCGATCGCGTGGGTGGGCGTTACATGGTGGCTGGCAGCGTCGAGTATCAATATTCCATCGCCGAAAAATGGCGGATCGCAACGTTCGTCGATCAGGGCAACTCGTTCAACACGCTGGAACTGCCGAGCCTCAAGACCGGGGTCGGTATCGGCGTGCGCTGGGTTTCGCCGGTCGGGCCGATCCGTCTCGACCTGGCCCATGCGCTGGATGATCCCGGTGGTATTCGTTTGCACTTTTCCATGGGGCCTGAGCTGTGAAGCGTGGTTTGAAAATAGCGCTGCTGGCGATGCTCTCGCTGGTGGTGTTGCTGGTGCTGACAGTCGGCGTCTTGCTCGGAACGCAAGCCGGCAGCCGTTGGACTTTGGGCCAGGTGCCAGGTTTGACCGTGGAAAATTTCCAGGGTCGCCTGGGCGGCCAATGGAGCGCCGATCATCTGCTCTGGCAGCAAACGGGCAGTCGGGTTGAGCTGAATAAACCGCTGTTTGCCTGGTCGCCACTGTGTCTGCTGCGCATGACGGTGTGCATTGAGCAATTGAAGGCCGAACAGGTCATTCTGCAATTTGCCCCGAGCAGTGAAGCCAGCAGCGGGCCGATCAGCCTGCCCGAGCTGAAGCTGCCGGTGGCAATCCAGTTGGGCGAGGTGCAAATCGGTAGTCTGTCACTCAACGGCAGTGAGCAGCTCAAAGACCTGCAACTGGCTGCGCACTGGACCGCCAAGGGCTTGCAGATCGATTCCGTGCACCTGCAGCGCGATGACCTCAGCCTGGACCTGTCCGGGCTGCTGCAACCGACCGGCAACTGGCCGCTCAGCGCCGCAGGCAAACTGACGTTGCCAGCACCGGGTAAAACACCCTGGGCGCTGGCGCTGAAGATTGATGGCGACTTACTGAAAACCCTGAGCCTCAACGCCGACAGCAGCGGCTATCTGCAAGGCCAACTGACGGGCGAGCTGCAGCCGCTGGTGGAAAATTTGCCGGCCAAAGTGCGGATTACCGCCGATGGCTTCAAGGCCAGCGCCGACTTGCCGGACACTTTGCAGCTCAATCAGTTGGAACTGACCGGCAACGGCGACCTGAAAAACGGTTACCAGTTGCTCGGCAAGGCCACATTACCGGCCGAGCAGGGCCCGGTCGCATTGCTGTTGCAAGGCAAGGTCGACGCCAAGGGCGCGCAGATCGCCGGGCTTGATCTGAGCGCCAACGACAAGCAAAACCTGAAATTGAGCGGGCAGCTCGATTGGTCCGAAGGGCTGAGTGCCGAGGCGAAAATCGATTGGCTGGACTTCCCGTGGCATCGGCTTTACCCGCTGATCGCCGAACCTCAGGTGGCGCTGCGCAGTTTCAATGGTGAAGTGTCTTACCGCGACGGTAACTATCTGGGCAACTTCAAGGCGGCGCTCGATGGCCCGGCCGGAGCGTTCAGCCTGAGCAGCCCGTTCAGCGGCGACCTGACGAAAGTCTTTCTACCGGAATTCAAACTGGTCGCCGGGCAAGGCAAGGCTGAAGGCCATCTGAACCTGCAATTCGCCGACGGCATCGCCTGGGACACCGCGCTGGATCTGTCGGCGATCAACCCCGCGTATTGGCTGGCGGAACTGCCGGGAACCCTGGCCGGCCCCTTGCGTAGCAAGGGTGAAATGAAAAATGAACAACTGAGCCTCAATGCCGACCTCGACCTCAAGGGCAAACTGCGTGGTCAGCCGGCGATATTGCAAGCCAAGGCCGACGGCACGGGTGAACGCTGGAGCCTGAGTGCGCTGCACATCCGTCTGGGCGACAACCGCATTGACGGCAGCGCCAGCCTGCAACAGAAACTTGTCGGCCAGATCGACATCAAGGCACCGCGTCTCGGCCAGCTCTGGCCGCAGTTGCGCGGTCAGCTTAACGGTCGGGTCGATGTTGCCGGCAGCCTCAAGGCACCGCAAGGCAAACTCAGCCTGCAAGGTGTGCAACTGGCATTCGACGACAATCGCCTGCAAAGCCTGAACCTCGACGCCAACCTCGACAGCGCGCAACGGGCGAAGATCAACCTCAAGGGCAGCGGCATTCAGGTTGGCGGCAACTCATTGGGCACGCTGACCGCCAGCGGCCTGGGCGATATCAAAAGCCAGAAGCTGCAACTGGACCTGCAAGGTCCGTTGCTGAAACTGGCGCTGGGCCTCGATGGCAGCCTGGATAAAGGCAATTGGCGCGGACGCTTGGCCATTGGCGACATACAGGCCGGCGGTCAGGACTGGAAGCTGCAAAGTCCGGCAAAAATCGAACGCCTGACCGATGGCAAGCTGACCTTCGGCGCCCATTGCTGGATGTCCGGGCCGGCCAGCCTGTGCGGTGAAGACCAGCGGCTGATGCCCGAGCCGAAACTGCGTTACCACCTCAAGCAGTTCCCGATCGACAGCCTCGCGCAATGGCTGCCGAAAGACTTCGCCTGGCAGGGCAAACTCAACGCCGATGTGCAACTCGACCTTCCGGCCAGCGGCCCGAAAGGCCAGATCATGGTCGATGCCAGCGGAGGCACGCTGCGCATGAAGGAAAAGGATCAGTGGCTGGATTTCCCTTACCAGACGCTGAAACTGACCAGTACCCTCAACCCGAAACGCATCGACACGCAGCTCGATTTCGTCGGCGGCAAGTTGGGTGAGCTGATGGTTCAGGCGCAGATCAATCCATTACCCAAGAGCAAACCCCTGAGCGGCTCGTTCCGTCTGAACGGTCTGGACCTGTCGGTGGCGCGACCGTTCGTGCCGATGGTCGAAAAACTGACCGGGCGCTTGAATGGCAGCGGCAGTTTGTCTGGCGGGCTGTTGGCTCCGCAGGTCAATGGCAACCTGACCCTCAGCGACGGTGAAATCTCCGGGCCGCAACTGCCGACGCGTTTCGAGGCGTTGCAGCTTCAGGCGCAGATTGCCGGCGAGAGCGTGCAGCTCAACGGCGGCTGGAAAAGCGGCAAGGCCGGGCAGGGCAGCTTGAGCGGGCATGTTTCCTGGGGTCAGGCGTTGGTGGTGGATCTGAGCCTCAAAGGCACACAACTGCCGGTCACGGTCGAGCCGTACGCCGCGCTGGAGGTGGCGCCGGACCTGAAAATCTCGATCAACAACGACAAACTGGCGATTGTCGGCAAAGTGCGGGTGCCCAAGGGCGAGATTACCGTGCGTGAGTTGCCGCCGTCGACGGTCAAGGTCTCCGATGACACGGTGATCGTCGGCCACCAGACTGAAGAGGGCAAACCGCCGATGGCCATGGCAATGGACATCGATGTGGTGGTGGGCGAGGAGAAGCTCAGCTTTGCCGGTTTCGGTCTGACCGCCAACCTGCAAGGCCAGGTGCACATCGGTGACAACATGGACACCCGCGGCGAGCTCTGGCTCAACGATGGCCGTTATCGCGCTTACGGCCAGCGCTTGACGGTACGGCGTGCGCGGCTGTTGTTCGCCGGTCCCATCGATCAGCCGTATCTGGACATCGAAGCGGTGCGCCAGACGGACGACGTGATCGCCGGTATTCGCCTGAGCGGCAGCGCCGAGCAGCCGACCACGCAGATCCTCTCGGAGCCGGCGATGAGCCAGGAGCAGGCGTTGTCCTATCTGGTGCTCGGGCGTCCGCTGAGCAGCAACGGCGAAGACAACAACATGCTCGCTCAAGCCGCGCTGGGATTGGGTTTGATGGGCAGTTCCGATCTGACCGGCAGTTTGGCCAAGGATTTGGGTATTCAGGACTTCCAGCTCGACACCCAAGGCAGCGGCACCACCACCAGCGTGGTGGCCAGCGGCAACCTCTCCGAAAAACTCAGTTTGCGTTATGGCGTCGGCGTATTCGAACCGGCCAACACCATCGCACTGCGCTACAAGCTGAGCAAAATGGTCTACCTGGAGGCCGCCAGCGGTATCGCCAGTTCGCTGGATATCTTCTACAAACGGGATTTCTAACCCCCCGTTCCTTCACAAAGACCGCGTTGCTCGCGAAGGCGGTGTATCAGTCACCGCAATGTCCAATCCTGCAGCACTTCCTCAGTGCCATTTATCACCTGATTACAAAGCCACCTAACTATTACGTTGACATTCGCTGCCTAGGCAGTAACATCTGGACATACATTCCCTGCCTAGGCAGCTAACGGGTGGTCAGATGAAGCATTTCACTCCAGACGAATTCCAGAATTGCCACCTCGGTCTCTTGCTCGGGCGCGCCGCGTTGCTCAAGGACCGGATCATCGACACGCACATGGAACCTCACGGCATCACCGCCGCGCAGTTCAAGGTGCTGATCATCATGGCCCAGTTCGGCGTCGACACGCCGGCCGAGTTATGTCGGCACCTGTCGCTGGACAGCGGCTCGATGACCCGCATGCTCGATCGTCTGGAACAGAAGGGTTTTCTCTCCCGTCAACGCTCCGAAGGCGACCGCCGTCAGGTGCAACTGGTGCTGACCGAGGAAGGCCAGAAGCTGGCCGACCGTCTGCCGCACATCGGTGCCGAGGCGATGAACGAACTGGCAGGCGCCATTACTCCGGAAGAGTTGAAAACCCTGGAGCAGATCCTGAAGAAAATTTTGCTGGCGGCCGGTGACTCGATCACTTTGCTGCGGGTAGGTGACAAATGAGCAGTAAAACCTTGCGTACCGGCCTCAGCCTGGTGCTGTTGGCCATGAGCCTGGCCGGTTGCGCCAGTTACAGCGGCCTGAACACCCAAGGCGTGAGCCTTGATGCGAAAACCCTCAAGGCCGGGCAGTCCCTCAGCGGTGTAACCCTGTCGCCTGCGGCCTGGCCGAAAAGCGACTGGTGGAAAAGCCTCGGTGACCCTCAGCTCGACGGTCTGATCCGCGAAGCCCTGCACGACAGCCCTGACATGCAGATCGCCGACGCCCGTGCCCACCAGGCAAGCGCTGCCGCCTATGCTGCCGACGCCGCGCGGATGCCGACCCTCGATGCCAGCGCCAGCGTCAGCCGTTCGCGTCTGGCCCGTGACAAGGACCCGACCGGAGTGGGCGGCACCTACTCTACGGTGCGCAGCATTGGCGCCAGCTTCAATTACACCTTCGACCTTTGGGGCGGCCAGCGTGCCACCTGGGAAGCGGCGCTGGGCCAGGCCCGTGCTGCCGAAGTCGATCAGCAAGCCGCGCAACTGACCTTGTCAGCCGATGTTGCCCGCGCTTACAGCAATCTGGGTCAGGCCCATATCGTCTATGACCTGGCAAACGACGACCTCAAGCGCACCCGGCAAATGCTCGATCTGAGCAAGCTCCGGCTGAGCTCCGGCATCGACAGCCAATACCAGTACCAGCAAACCGAAAGCCTGGAAGCCAGCTCCGAAGCCGCGTTGATCGACGCTGAAAAGACCCTTCAGAGCGCGAAAATCGCCCTGGCCGTGCTGCTTGGAAAAGGCCCGGATCGCGGCAATGAAATTGCCCGGCCGAAAGTCCTTCAGGCCAGCGCCGTGGCGTTGCCATCGACGCTGCCGGCCGAGTTGCTCGGTCGTCGCCCAGACCTGATCGCTGCACGCTGGCGGGTCGAGGCAGCGAGCAAAAACATCGACGCCGGTAAAACAAAGTTCTATCCGAACCTCAACCTGAGTGCCGCCGCTGGTACCGAGTCGTTGTTGGGTGATGCCCTGTTTGGCTCGGCGAGCCGCTTTTTCAACATTATGCCCACCGTGTCGTTACCGATCTTCGATGGCGGCCGCTTGCGCGCCAACCTTGATGCACGGGACGCCGACTATGACCTCGCCGTCGCGCAGTACAACAAGACGCTGGTGAAAGCGTTGGGGGATGTCAGCGACACGATTTCTCAGTTGCGTGACATTGGCCGGCAGATCGGCGCGCAGCAACACGCCACCGACATTGCCCAGGACTCTTACAACACGGTGGTCCAGCGTTACGGTTCCGGAATCGGTAACTACCTGGACGTGCTCAGCATCGAGCAGCAATTGCTCCAGACCCAGCGTCAGCTGGCGAACCTGAATGCCGAGCAGATTGATCTGTCGATTCAACTGATGCAGGCACTGGGCGGCGGGTTTCAAGCCGACACCCTGGCCGCGGCCACTCCATCCCCAGCGCCCGCCACGCTGAATCAATAATTCAAGGTATTTGTCATGGCCACTGTCGAAACCAACGCAACCCCTGAAAATGCCCAAGACACGGGCAATCCAGGCAAACGCAAATTCATGCTGCTGGTGCTGGCGATCCTGGTGATTGTTGGCGGCCTCGGTGTCTGGGGCTGGCACGAACTCTACGGACGCTGGAACGAAAGCACCGACGATGCCTACGTCAACGGCAACGTGGTGGAAATCACGCCGCTGGTCACCGGCACGGTTGTCAGCATCGGCGCCGACGACGGCGATCTGGTCCACGAAGGCCAGGTGCTGGTCAACTTCGACCCGAACGACGCACAAGTCGGTCTGCAAAGTGCCCAGGCCAATTTGGCCCGCACCGTGCGCCAGGTGCGCGGCCTGTACAGCAACGTTGACGGCATGAAAGCCCAGGTCAATGCACAGAAAGCTGAAGTGCAAAAGGCTCAGGACAACTTCAACCGCCGCAAGAACCTGGCGGCGGGCGGGGCGATCTCCCAGGAAGAGCTGTCCCACGCTCGGGATGACCTGACCTCGGCGCAAAACGCCCTGTCCAATGCTCAGCAGCAACTTGCCACCACCAGCGCGCTGGTCGACGACACCGTGGTTTCATCCCACCCGGACGTTCAGGCTGCCGCCGCACAAGTGCGCCAGGCTTACCTGACCAACGCCCGCAGCACGCTGATTGCGCCGGTCACCGGTTACGTCGCCAAACGCACCGTGCAGCTCGGTCAACGGGTTCAGCCGGGCACCGCGCTGATGGCGGTGATCCCGCTGGATCAACTGTGGATCGACGCCAACTTCAAGGAAACCCAACTGCGTGACATGCGCATCGGTCAGCCGGTGGACATTGAAGCCGATCTCTACGGCAGCGGAGTGAAATACAACGGCACCATCGACAGCCTCGGCGCCGGGACCGGCAGCGCGTTTGCCTTGCTGCCAGCGCAAAACGCTACCGGTAACTGGATCAAGATCGTTCAACGGGTGCCGGTGCGGATTCATATCAACGCCGAGCAACTGGCCGAGCACCCTTTGCGGGTTGGTCTGTCGACGATGGTCAACGTCAACCTGCGTGACCAGAGCGGTCCGGTACTGGCGCAACAGCCGCCGCAAAAGGCCTCGTTCAGCACCAACGTCTACGACCGTCAGTTGGCTGACGCCGACGCGATGATCACCCGTCTGATTCATGACAACAGTTCAGTGGCGAGCAAAACCGCTCAACGCTGATTCGCCAATCCGTCAGCTGCGGCCATAACGGCCGCAGCGACTGCCTCGTTTCAAAGGATTCGCGATGAGCAATAACGCGTCTTTCAAGCCACCCAGCCTGGTGCTCAGCACTATCGGCCTGTCGCTGGCGACCTTCATGCAGGTGCTCGACACCACCATCGCCAACGTGGCCTTGCCGACTATTTCCGGCAACCTGGGCGTGAGTTCGGAGCAGGGCACCTGGGTCATTACTTCGTTCGCCGTGAGCAACGCCATCGCGCTGCCGTTGACCGGTTGGCTGAGCCGGCGTTTTGGCGAAGTGAAGCTGTTTCTCTGGGCCACGATTTTGTTCGTGCTGGCGTCGTTTCTCTGCGGGATCTCGACCTCGATGCCGGAGCTGATCGGCTTTCGCGTACTTCAAGGCCTGGTGGCAGGTCCCTTGTATCCGATGACCCAGACCCTGCTGATCGCGGTCTATCCGCCGGCCAGGCGCGGCATGGCCCTGGCGTTGCTGGCGATGGTGACGGTGGTGGCGCCGATTGCCGGTCCCATCCTCGGCGGCTGGATTACCGACAGCTACAGCTGGCCGTGGATCTTCTTTATCAACGTGCCCATCGGGATTTTCGCGGTAATGGTCGTGCGCCAGCAACTCAAGGCGCGGCCGGTGGTGACGAGTTACCAACCCATGGATTACGTCGGTCTGATCACATTGATCATTGGCGTCGGCGCGTTGCAGATCATCCTCGACAAGGGCAATGACCTGGACTGGTTCGAGTCGAATTTCATCATCATTGGTGCGGCTATTTCAGCGATCGCGCTGGCCGTTTTCGTGATCTGGGAAATGACCGACAAGCACCCGGTGGTCAACCTGCGGCTGTTCGCGCATCGCAACTTCCGGATCGGCACCATCGTGTTGGTCTTCGGTTATGCCGGGTTCTTTGGCATCAACCTGATTCTGCCGCAGTGGTTGCAAACCCAGATGGGCTACACCGCGACCTGGGCCGGACTGGCGGTGGCGCCAATCGGCATTCTACCGGTGCTGATGTCGCCATTTGTCGGCAAGTACGCGCACAAGTTCGATTTGCGGTTGTTGGCCGGGTTGGCGTTCCTGGCGATTGGCCTGAGCTGCTTCATGCGCGCCGGTTTCACCAATGAGGTGGACTTCCAGCACGTGGCGCTGGTGCAGCTGTTCATGGGGATTGGTGTGGCGCTGTTCTTCATGCCGACCCTGAGCATTCTGATGTCGGACCTGCCACCGCATCAGATCGCCGACGGTGCGGGCCTGGCGACGTTCCTGCGGACGTTGGGCGGTAGTTTCGCGGCATCCCTGACCACCTGGATCTGGATCCGTCGCGCCGATCAGCATCACGCTTACCTGAGCGAAAGCCTCAGCACCTTCGATCCGGTGACCCGAGATACGCTGAATACTCTGGGCGGGGCGGGCAATCCAGCGTATGCGCAGCTCGATCACGTGCTGACCAGCCAGGCCTACATGCTTTCCACCGTGGATTACTTCACGTTGCTGGGCTGGGGCTTTATGGGCTTGATTCTGCTGGTGTGGCTGGCCAAACCGCCGTTTGCGGCGAAGGCGGGGCCGGAGGCGGCCGGACACTAAGCCCACCGTAGATCACTTGTAGGAGCAAGGCTTGCCCGCGATGACGGAGTGTCAGTCGACATCAATGTTGAATGTGCTGACCTCATCGCGGGCAAGCCTTGCTCCTACAAGGATCTCGTGTGGCAGTTAGGTGCTGGGCAGTGCCAGCTGTGGCGGTGTCCCGAAATCAAACGCCGCCAGTTGAAACCCCTGCTCATCCACTTGCAACGCCCACCCCTGACGATCCCAATCCCCCAGCACAATGCGCTTGGCGGCTTGCTCGCCAATCTGCAGTTTGTGGATGGCGGGGCGGTGGGTGTGGCCGTGGATCAGGGTTTTCACGCCATACTGCTGCATGATCCGCGGGATTTCCTCGGGGGTTACATCGACGATGTCGTTGGCTTTCATCCGGGTTTGCGCGCGGCTTTCGCTGCGTAGCTTGCGCGCCAGTTTGTGGCGGGTGCGCAACGGCAGATGGCGCAGCACGAACAAGGTGATGGGATTGCGCAGGTAGCGGCGCATTCGCATATAGCTTTCGTCACGGGTACACAGGCTGTCGCCGTGCATCAAAAGCACCGGCTCACCGTAAAACTGCACGACACTCGGGTCTTTGAGCAGGGTGCAGCCGGCTGCTTTGCAGAAGGCCTTGCCCAGCAGGAAGTCGCGATTGCCGTGCATCAGAAAGATCGCCGTGCCGCTGTCGCTTAAGTTCCGCAGGGCCTGGCAGATGGAGCGTTGGAAGGGGGTCATGGCGTCGTCGCCAATCCACACCTCGAAAAAATCGCCGAGAATGTACAGCGCGGTCGCCGAGCGGGCGCGGGTGGCGAGCAAATCCAGAAACGCCCGGGTAATGTCCGGGCGCTCCTCTTCCAGATGTAAATCTGAAATCAGCAATATCACTCAATGATCTCGGCTTTCTCGATGATCACGTCGTCTGCCGGTACGTCCTGGTGACCGGATTTCATGGTGGTCGAAACACCTTTGATCTTGTCGACAACGTCAGTACCGGCGGTCACTTTACCGAATACGGCATAACCCCAGCCCTGAGCGTTCTTGCCGCTGTGGTTGAGGAAGCTGTTGTCGGCGACGTTGATGAAGAACTGTGCGGAAGCCGAATGCGGCTCCATGGTGCGAGCCATGGCGACGGTGTACTTGTCGTTGGAAAGACCGTTGTCAGCTTCGTTCTGGATGCTTGGACGCTTGTCTTTCTTTTCCTTCATGCCTGGCTCGAAACCGCCGCCCTGGATCATGAAGTTGCCGATGACACGGTGGAAAACGGTGTTTTCGTAGTGGCCGGCTTTAACGTATTCGATGAAGTTGGCCACGGTGATCGGGGCTTTCTCGGCGTTCAGTTCCAGGACGATGTCGCCGTGGTTGGTGGTCAGTTTGACTTGAGTCATGATCGCTACTCTATTCAAGGAATTCGTGGCTTTCGGGGCGCCGCGTGACGTGTGCGAGCCCATACCTGTTTGGCAAAAAAACGCCAAGGTGCGCAGTTTAGCGTGATGGCCGCGAATTTCGAGGCTGTTTTTCATTTCCGGTGGATTAAAAGCAGCAGTTTTAGGGCCTGCTCTGTCAGGCGCTTGACCGCATCGGCTATGATAGCGGCTTTGTTTTGTCAGGCCTTTGTTCCGGCCACGCACTTGTACGTTCAAGGATCCTATGAGCAAGCCCACTGTCGACCCTACCTCGAATTCCAAGACTGGCCCTGCCGTGCCGGTCAATTTCCTGCGCCCGATCATCCAGGCGGACCTGGACTCGGGTAAGCACACGCAGATCGTCACCCGTTTCCCGCCTGAGCCCAACGGCTACCTGCACATCGGTCACGCCAAGTCGATCTGTGTGAACTTCGGTCTGGCCCAGGAGTTCGGTGGCGTCACGCACCTGCGTTTCGACGACACCAACCCGGCCAAGGAAGACCAGGAATACATCGACGCCATCGAAAGCGACGTCAAGTGGCTGGGTTTCGAATGGTCCGGTGAAGTGCGCTATGCCTCGCAGTATTTCGACCAGTTGCACGAGTGGGCGGTAGAGCTGATCAAGGCTGGCAAGGCCTACGTCTGCGACCTGACACCTGAACAAGCCAAGCAATACCGTGGCAGCCTGACCGAGCCCGGCAAGAACAGCCCGTTCCGCGACCGTAGCGTCGAAGAGAACCTGGATCTGTTCGCCCGCATGAAGGCCGGTGAATTCAAGGATGGCGAGCGTGTACTGCGCGCCAAGATCGACATGGCGTCGCCGAACATGAACCTGCGCGACCCGATCCTGTATCGCATCCGTCATGCTCACCACCACCAGACCGGTGACAAGTGGTGCATCTACCCGAACTACGACTTCACCCACGGTCAGTCGGACGCCATCGAAGGCATCACCCACTCGATTTGCACCCTGGAGTTCGAAGGCCATCGTCCGCTGTACGACTGGTTCCTGGACAACCTGCCAGTGCCGGCGCACCCGCGTCAGTACGAGTTCTCGCGTCTGAACCTGAACTACACCATCACCAGCAAGCGCAAGCTCAAGCAACTGGTCGATGAAAAGCACGTCAATGGCTGGGACGACCCACGCATGTCCACGCTGTCGGGCTTCCGCCGCCGTGGCTACACGCCGAAATCGATCCGCAACTTCTGCGAAATGATCGGCACCAACCGTTCCGACGGCGTAGTCGACTTCGGCATGCTCGAATTCAGCATCCGTGACGACCTGGACCATAGCGCGCCACGCGCCATGTGCGTGCTGCGTCCGCTGAAAGTCGTGATCACCAACTACCCGGAAGGCCAGGTCGAGAACCTCGAACTGGCATGCCACCCGAAAGAAGACATGGGCGTACGGGTTCTGCCATTCGCCCGTGAGATCTACATCGACCGTGAAGACTTCATGGAAGAGCCGCCGAAGGGCTACAAGCGCCTGGAGCCAGCCGGTGAAGTGCGTTTGCGCGGCAGCTACGTGATCCGCGCCGACGAAGCGATCAAGGACGCCGATGGCAACATCGTCGAACTGCGTTGCTCCTACGATCCGGACACCCTGGGCAAGAACCCTGAAGGCCGCAAGGTCAAAGGCGTTATTCACTGGGTGCCGGCCGCTGCCAGCGTCGAGTGTGAAGTGCGTCTGTACGATCGTCTGTTCCGTTCGCCGAACCCTGAGAAGGCCGAAGACAGCGCCGGTTTCCTGGACAACATCAACCCTGATTCGCTGCAGGTGCTTACCGGTTGTCGTGCTGAGCCTTCGTTGGGCAATGCACAGCCGGAAGACCGTTTCCAGTTCGAGCGCGAAGGTTACTTCTGCGCGGATATCAAGGACTCGAAACCCGGTCACCCGGTCTTCAACCGCACCGTGACCCTGCGTGATTCGTGGGGCCAGTGATTTAGCGCCAAGGAATAATCGTGCTTACGATCTACAACACGCTCACCAAGAGCAAAGAAGTCTTCAAACCGCTGGATGGTAACAAGGTGCGCATGTACGTCTGCGGGATGACCGTGTACGACTACTGCCACCTGGGTCACGGCCGCAGCATGGTCGCGTTCGACCTGGTGACCCGCTGGTTGCGGTTCAGCGGTTATGACCTGACCTACGTGCGCAACATCACCGACATCGACGACAAGATCATCAACCGCGCCCGTGAAAACGGCGAGTCGTTCGAAGCGTTGACCGAGCGCATGATCGCGGCAATGCACGAAGACGAGTCACGCTTGAACATCCTCAAGCCGGATATGGAACCGCGCGCCACCGGCCACATCGCCGGCATGCACGCAATGATCCAGACCTTGATCGACAAGGGTTACGCCTACGCACCGGGTAACGGTGACGTGTACTACCGCGTCGCCAAGTTCATGGGTTACGGCAAGCTGTCGCGCAAGAAGATCGAAGACCTGCGCATCGGCGCCCGGATCGAAGTCGACGAGTCGAAACAGGACCCGCTGGACTTCGTGCTGTGGAAAGCCGCCAAACCGGGCGAGCCGAGCTGGGAATCGCCGTGGGGCGCCGGGCGTCCGGGCTGGCACATCGAGTGCTCGGTGATGTCGACCTGCTGCCTCGGTGAGACCTTCGATATTCATGGCGGCGGCAGCGACCTGGAGTTCCCGCACCACGAAAACGAAATCGCCCAGAGCGAAGCGGCTACCGGCAAGACCTACGCCAACGCGTGGATGCACTGCGGGATGATTCGCATCAATGGCGAGAAGATGTCCAAGTCCCTGAACAACTTCTTCACCATTCGCGACGTGCTCGACAAGTACCACCCGGAAGTCGTGCGTTACTTGCTGGTGTCGAGCCATTACCGCAGCGCGATCAACTACTCGGAAGACAACCTCAAGGACGCCAAAGGCGCTCTGGAGCGTTTCTATCACGCGTTGAAAGGTCTGCCGACGGTTCCGGCCGCCGGTGGCGAAACCTTTGTCGAGCGTTTCACCCAGGTGATGAACGACGACTTCGGTACGCCGGAAGCCTGCGCGGTGCTGTTCGAGATGGTGCGCGAGATCAACCGTCTGCGTGAGAGCGATCTTAATGCGGCGGCAGGTCTGGCGGCACGTCTGAAAGAACTGGCCAGCGTGCTCGGCGTGTTGCAGCTCGAAGCCGATGACTTCCTGCAAGCCGGCGCTGAAGGCCGGGTCGATGCTGCAGAAGTCGATGCGCTGATTCAGGCGCGCCTGACAGCCCGTGCCAACAAGGACTGGGCCGAGTCGGACCGCATCCGCGACCAGCTCACCGCCATGGGCGTGGTGCTGGAAGACGGCAAGGGCGGCACGACGTGGCGCCTGGCTGACTGATCGCTTGCTTGAGCTAAAAACAAAACCCGCCTAGTGCGGGTTTTTGTTTGATCGAAGTAATCTTTGTCGAGATAGAACGGGTTAAACCAAAATAGCGAGTGATGTGTATTTGGCGACTAAAGGGTCGGCGGTGAGTAGCTTCATTGGTTCTGTGATTGCAGTTGCAACAATAAGGCGGTCGAACGGGTCGCGATGGTGATGTTCGAGGTCTTTCACCGCAATGGCGTGTTCTGAAGTGATGGGCAACTCTATGAAACCGCTTTCCAGGCAGTATTCTCGAATTTCTTCCAAATCAACGCTTAGCTTTCCCAGCCCGACCTTGATTGCCATCTCCCAGAAAGTAGCTGCGCTGATGTAAATGTCGGCGGCGTTCTCAATGAGTTTTCTGGCTTTGCCGGATAGCTTTGGGTCATCACTGAGAGTCCAAAGCAGAATATGTGTATCGAGTAAGACCCTCATCCCTGAGTCCCTTCAAATGCGTCCAGCATCTCGTCCGGCAGTGGCGCATCAAAGTCTTCAGGCAGGGTCAGTTTGCCTTTCATCGCTCCGATGCGCCGCCCTGAGGGTTTTCCCACGGGCACAAGGCGGGCAAGGGCTCGACCGTGTTTAGCGATAGTGATGATCTGTCCGGAAGCAGCGTCATCGACCAGTTTGGACAAATTGTTTTTTGCTTCGCCTAACGGAACGATGATCATGATGCCCCTCCAATATTCTGGACAAATATAGCCAGAATTTTTTGGGTAGGCAAAGGTGAGCGGACAATAGGTCAAGTTGTCATGTGTCGAGTTAGCGGTGAAAGGTCTGGATGTTTTTGAACCCGATGGAGTCTCAGAAACTCCCCTTACCGGAATGTTGCGTTGTCGCTCACTCGCCAGGAATTCAATACCTTCGACCCTCTCTGAAAAAATATCTCGTTTCATTGAATGCTCCTGATTACCCGTAACTCACCTTAGCGCTCAGTAGCATCAGCCGAATGTCAGCCGCTACCGGTCTCTTCGCAGGCACATTCTGAGAAAGGGGAGAGCAGCATCCCCCAAACGCAAAAACGGCACCCGAAGGTGCCGTTTCTGTTTTTCTGCTGCGTATTGCTTAAGCGATCAACCCGCCAGGCCAGTCTGCTGAACCAGTATCAGCAGCGGCTGTGGGTACAGGCCGAGGAAGAACGCCAGCACTGCGATGGCCAGCAGCATCACGCCGCCTGCCTTTTGTTCCCAGTGCAGCTGGGCGTCGACGCGACGCAGGTTTGGCTCGATCAGGTACAGGGTGACCATGACGCGCAGGTAGTAGAAGACGCCGATGGCGCTGCCCAGTACCAGGGAAGCGACCAGCCACCATTGGTGAGATTCGACGCCGGTTGCGATGATGTAGAACTTGCCGATAAAGCCTGCGGTCAGCGGGATGCCGGCCAGGGACAGCATCATCACGGTCAGTACAGCGGTCAGGTACGGACGGCGCCAGAACAGGCCGCGGTATTCGTACAGCGCGTCTGCGTCACGACCTTTGTAAGGCGAAGACATCAGGGTGATCACGCCGAAAGCGCCGAGGCTGGTGATCACATAGGTGACCAGGTACACGCCGATGGCTTCCATCGCCAGACCCTTGCTCGCCACCAGGGCGATCAACAGGTAACCGAAATGCGCGATGGACGAGTAACCCAGCAGACGCTTGAGGTTGCTCTGGGTCAGTGCCAACAGGTTACCGAACAGGATCGAGGCAATCGCGATCACGGTCAGCACGGTGCTCAACACACCGCTGTTGGCCACTGGCGAGATCTGGAACAGACGCACCATGACCGCGAACACAGCGACTTTCGATGCAGTGGCCAGGAACGCTGCAACCGGTGCCGGAGCACCTTCGTAGACGTCCGGAGTCCAGAGGTGGAACGGTACCAGCGACAGCTTGAACGCCAGACCGATCAGCATCATGCCCAGACCCAGTTGCGCCAGCGGGCTTGGCAGGCCGGTGGCCGCAAGGGCCTGACCGATGCCGCTGAAGCTCAGGGTGCCGGCTTCGGCGTAGAGCAGGGCCATACCGAACAACAGGAACGCGGAACCGGCTGCCGACAGCACCATGTACTTGATGCCGGCTTCCAGTGAACGCTTGTTGAAGAAGGCATACGCCACCAGACCGTAGACCGGTACCGAGAGCAGTTCCAGACCGACGAACAAACCGGCCAGGTGCTGCGCGCTGACCAGAACCAGGCCACCGGCGGCGGCCATCAGGATCAGCAGGTACAGTTCTTCGCGGTTGCCCGGGTAACCCGTAGCACCATCTCCGAGGTAGGCGTGGGCGAGGGTGACGCAGGCGAGGGTGGCAACCAGGATCAGCGCCATGTACAGGCAGGCAAAGCTGTCGATCTGTAGCAATGGCGTCACGGCCAGAGGCGCGACTTTCAGGGCTGGCAGGATCGACAGCAAGGCCAGGTTCAGACCCGCTACCGACAGCAGGAAGGTCTGTGAGTGGTTGCGACGCCAGGCGATCGCCAGCATCACCACGATGATCGTGGCGCTGGTGATCAACAATGGCGCTAGCGCGATAAAGTGTTGAATCGTAAAGTCCATAGCGCTCTTACCGGGCCGAAGCGAGTTGAGTGAAGGCGGTACCGAACCATTGCTGCACGCCATGCATCGTCGCGGCAGAGGTATCGAGGAACGGTTGCGGGTAGACGCCGATGTAAATCAGCAGTGCCGCCAGTCCAACCACCATGATCAGTTCGCGAGCATCCATACCGTGCAGTACGGCGTCCGATTTGGACGGACCGAAGTAGGAGCGGTGAATCATGATCAGCGAGTAGACCGAACCGAACACCAGGCCTGCGGTCGCGATCACGGTGACCCATGGCGCGCTGGCGAAGGTGCCGATCAGGATCAGGAATTCACCGACGAAGTTACCGGTCACCGGCAAGCCCAGCGAGGCCGCAGCGAAGAACAGGCTGACGGCCGGCAGGTAGGCGATCTTCGACCACAGGCCACCCATTTCACGCATGTCGCGGGTGTGGGTACGCTCGTAGAGCTGGCCACTCAGGATAAAGAGTGCGGCGGCCGACAGGCCGTGCGCCAACATCTGGATCACCGCGCCTTGCAAGGCCAGCTGGCTGCCGGAGTAGATGCCGATCAGCACGAAACCCATGTGCGAAACGCTGGAGTACGCGACCAGGCGCTTGATGTCGGTCTGGGCGAAGGCCAGGAACGCACCGTAGAAGATCCCGACCAGACCCAGGGCCATGGCGAACGGCGCGAACTCGGCCGACGCATTCGGGAACAGTGGCAGGGCGAAACGCAGCAGACCATAAGCCGCGGTCTTCAGCAGAATACCGGCCAGGTCAACGGAACCTGCGGTCGGTGCCTGTGCGTGAGCATCCGGCAACCAGGAGTGGAACGGCACCACGGGCAGCTTGACCGCGAAGGCGATGAAGAAGCCGAGCATCAGAACGTACTCGGTGGTCAGCGACATCTTGGTTTTCAACAGGTCGGCGTAGTTGAAGGTAATCACGCCCGTGCTGTTGAAGTTGACCAGGACCAGACCCAGGATCGCCACCAACATGATCAGGCCGCTGGCCTGAGTGAAGATGAAGAACTTGGTCGCCGCGTAGATCCGGGTTTTCTTGCCGTCCGAAGAACTGTGACCCCAGAGCGCGATGAGGAAGTACATCGGCACCAGCATCATTTCCCAGAAGAAGAAGAACATGAACAGGTCGAGGGCCAGGAACACGCCGACGACACCGCCCAGGATCCACATCAGGTTCAGGTGGAAGAAGCCAACGTGACGCTGGATTTCTTTCCACGAGCAGAGTACCGAGAGGACACCCAGCAGACCGGTCAGCATGATCATCAACAGCGACAGGCCGTCGAGGGCCAGGTGCACGTTGATGCCGAAACGCTCGATCCAGACATGCTTGAACTCAAGCGCCCAGGTCGGATCGGCGCCAGGTGCCGGTGCAAATGAATAGTTACCATGGGCCCACAGCCAGAGGCCGAGAGCGAGTTCCAGGGTCATGGTCAACAGCGCAATCCAGCGGGGGAGGGTAGCGCCGAAGCGCTCACCCATCCAGCACAGCAGGCCGCCGATGAAGGGGATCAGGATTAGCCAAGGCAGAATCATGACGGGCTCGTTTCCTTTCGCAAGTTCGCAAGGTTCATATCAGACTGCTACCAGCACGACAGCGCCGATAACCAGCACGGCACCAGCAGCCATCGAGGCGGCGTACCAACGCAGTTGACCTGTTTCGGTTCGGCTCAGGGAGTTGTGACCCCCTTTGGCCAGACGCGGGATCAAACCGATGGTTTGGTCGAACGGGTCTTTGCGCAGCATGTGGCTCATCGCAAGGTACGGCTTGACGAACAGTTTGTCGTAGATCCAGTCGAAGCCCCAGGCCGCGAACCACCAAGCTGTGAGCAGACGGCCGATGCCGCTGTTGGCGATGGCGGTCACGAAGCGACGCTTGCCGAGGAACAGCAGCGCGGCCAGCAGGATACCGGACAGGGCGATAGCACCCGAGGCGATTTCCAGGCTGTGCTTGGCTTCGCCGCCGGCATGGCCAACGCTTTCTGGCAGCACACCGTGCAGTGGCGGAACGATCATCGCGCCAATGGCGGTCGACAGCACGATCAGCACCGACAGTGGCAACCAGTGCGCAATGCCGTGGCCAGCGTGGGCTTCGGTCTTCACTTCACCATGGAACGCGATGAAGATCAGGCGGAAGGTGTACAGCGACGTCATGAAGGCACCCACCAGACCTGCGTAGAGCAGACCGTGGTTGCCGCTGGCGAAGGCTTCCCAGAGGATTTCGTCTTTCGAGTAGAAACCTGCGGTCACCAGTGGCAGGGCCGCGAGGGCCGCGCCGCCGACGATGAAGCTGGCGTAGGCCAGTGGCAGTTTCTTCCACAGACCGCCCATCTTGAAGATGTTCTGCTCGTGGTGGCAGGCAACGATCACCGAACCGGACGCAAGGAACAGCAGCGCCTTGAAGAACGCGTGGGTCATCAGGTGGAAGATCGCGCCTTCCCAGGCACCAACGCCCAGCGCCAGGAACATGTAGCCGATCTGGCTCATGGTCGAGTAGGCGAGGATACGTTTGATGTCGGTTTGGACCAGGGCTGCGAAACCGGCGAGCACCAGGGTCACGCCGCCGACGATGCCGACCAGGTGCAGGATATCCGGCGCCAATGCAAACAGACCGTGCGTACGGGCAATCAGGTACACGCCAGCGGTCACCATGGTCGCGGCGTGGATCAGTGCCGAAACCGGGGTAGGACCGGCCATCGCATCCGCCAGCCAGGTTTGCAGCGGCAGTTGCGCGGATTTACCGACAGCGCCGCCCAGCAGCATCAGGGTCGCCATGACGATCCAGAAGTCGCCGGTCTTGAAGTGCTCAGGTGCTTTGACCAGCAGCTCTTGAATGTTCAGCGTGCCCAACTGTTGGAACAGGATGAACAGGCCGATCGCCATGAACACGTCGCCGACACGGGTGACGATGAAGGCTTTGAGTGCGGCGTTACCATTGTTGCGGTTGCTGTAGTAGAAACCGATCAACAGGTAGCTGCACAGGCCCACGCCTTCCCAACCGAAGTACAGGAACAACAGGTTATCGCCCAGCACCAGGAACAGCATGCTGGCGATAAACAGGTTGGTGTAGGCGAAGAAGCGCGAGTAACCGTCTTCACCGCGCATGTACCAGGACGCGAACAGGTGGATCAAAAAGCCCACACCGACGACCACACCGAGCATGGTCACGGACAGACCATCCAGGTACAGGGCGAAGTTTGGCTTGAAGTCGCCCACCGACATCCACTGCCACAACACCTGGGTGACGTGACCGCCTTCAGGCGGCGCGACGTTGAACTGCCAGATCACATAAGCAGCAACGATCGCCGAGAGGCCGATGGAGCCGACGCCGATCAGCGCCGAGAGGTTTTCCGAGAGGCGGCCGCGTGAGAACGACAGCAGCAGGAAACCGATCAGGGGGAATACGAAAGTCAGATAGAGAAGGTTCATCCGCGCATCTCGCTGGCAGCGTCGATATCGAGAGTGTGGAAGCGGCGATACAGCTGCAACAGAATCGCCAGGCCAATACTGGCCTCGGCGGCTGCCAGGCTGATCACCAGGATGAACATGATCTGTCCATCTGGTTGGCCCCAGCGGCTACCGGCAACGATGAAAGCCAGTGCGGAGGCATTCATCATGACCTCCAGGCTCATCAGCACGAAGAGAATGTTGCGGCGGACCATCAGGCCGACCAGACCGAGGCAGAACAGGATGCCGGCAACTGCCAGGCCATGCTCGAGAGGGATAGCAGGCATAAAGTTACTCCTTCGCCTCGTTGCGGCCCAGGTGGAACGCCGTGACAGCTGCGGCGAGCAGCAGCATCGAGGCGAGTTCGACCACCAGCAGATAAGGACCGAACAGGCTGATGCCCACGGCCTTGGCGTCTACGGTGGTGTGGCCGAGGCCGGTGCCGCTGGAATGACTGAACAGTACGTACAGCAGTTCAGCCAGCAGCAGCGCAGCCAGAACAACCGGACCTGCCCAGATGCCGGGTTTGAGCCAGACGCGTTCTTGCTGAATCGAGGCAGGGCCCAGGTTCAGCATCATCACCACGAACACGAACAGCACCATGATGGCGCCGGCGTAGGCGATCACTTCCAGAACACCGGCGAATGGAGCACCGAGGCTGAAAAAGGTCATCGCCACGGCGAGCAGCGAAATAATCAGGTAGAGCAGGGCGTGCACTGGGTTGGTGTTGGTGATCACGCGAAGCGTGGACACAACGGCAACTCCTGACGCGAAATAGAAAGCGAATTCCATCTTTCTTCCTTAAGGCAGCAAGCTCTTCACGTTGATCGGTTCGGCTTCATTCTGCGCGGCGCCTTTCGGCTTACCGGCAATGGCCATACCTGCAACACGATAGAAGTTGTAGTCAGGGTTTTTGCCGGGGCCGGAGATCAAAAGATCTTCTTTTTCGTAAACCAGGTCCTGACGTTTGAACTCGGCCATTTCGAAATCCGGTGTCAGCTGGATCGCGGTGGTCGGGCAGGCTTCCTCGCAGAGGCCGCAGAAAATGCAGCGCGAGAAGTTGATACGGAAAAATTCCGGGTACCAGCGGCCGTCTTCGGTTTCGGCTTTCTGCAGCGAGATGCAACCGACCGGGCACGCCACGGCGCACAGGTTGCAGGCTACACAACGCTCTTCACCGTCGGGGTCGCGGGTCAGGACGATACGTCCACGAAAGCGCGGCGGCAGGTACACCGCCTCTTCCGGATATTGCAGCGTGTCGCGCTTGCGGAAGGCATGGCTGAAAATCATCACCAGGCTGCGAAGCTGGGTGAAGAAGCCATGCACGATGTCAAAAATATACTTCATGATTGTCTATCCTCACTGAGCCGCGATGGCGGGCGTGTTGAGCAACACGATCGCAGCGGTCACCAGCATGTTGACGAGGGTCAGCGGCAGGCAGAACTTCCAGCTGAAGTCCATCACTTGGTCATACCGTGGGCGCGGAATCGAGGCGCGCAGCAGGATGAAGAACATGATGAAGAACGCGGTTTTCAGTGCGAACCAGATGAACGGGATCTGCGGCAGAATGCCGAACGGACCGTGCCAGCCACCGAAGAACAAGGTTACCAGCAGCGCCGAAATCAACACGATGCCGATGTACTCGCCGACGAAGAACATGCCCCATTTCATGCCGGCGTATTCAATGTGGTAACCGTCGGCCAGTTCCTGCTCCGCTTCCGGCTGGTCGAACGGGTGACGGTGAGTCACGGCGACGCCAGCAATGAAGAAGGTCAGGAAACCGAAGATCTGCGGAATGATGAACCACAGGTGCTGGGCCTGGTAATCAACGATGTCGCGCATGTTGAACGAGCCGACCTGGATCACGATGCCCATCAACGACAGGCCCATGAACACTTCGTACGACACGGTTTGTGCCGAGGCCCGCAAGCTGCCCAACAGGGCGAACTTGTTGTTACTCGACCAGCCGGCGAACAACACCGCATAGACCGACAGACCAGCCATGGCGAAGAAGAACAGGATGCCGATGTTCAGGTCCGCGACACCCCAGGTCGGGGTGATCGGGATGATCGCGAAGGCAATCAGCAAGGCGCTCATGGCCACGACCGGCGCCAGGGTGAAGATCACCTTGTCGGCAAACGGCGGCGTCCAGTCTTCCTTGAAGAACATCTTGATCATGTCGGCAGCAATCTGGAACGCGCCGAACGGGCCGACGCGGTTCGGACCGTAACGGTCCTGCCAGAGGGCGAGCAAACGACGCTCGACCCAGCTCAACAGCGCGCCGCACACCACCACGGCCAACAGAATCACGATGGCCTTGAGGGCCGCGATGATGATGTCGATCACTTCAGGAGTGAACAAGGTCATTGAGCTGCCTCCTGCAGACCGTCAACGGATTTGCCAAAGATTGCCGGCGGAATGCCGGCGATACCCGCAGGCAACGCCACCAGACCAGCGCCCAGCTCTTCGTTGATGCGCAGCGGCAGACGCAGGGTCTGGCCGGCAACGTTCAAGCTCAGCATGGCACCGTCATTGACGCCCAGACGATCGGCTTCGGACTTGGCCAGCGACACGTAAGCGGCCGGAATGCGTTCCTGGACCGGCGCGGCTTTCGAAGAGTTCTCTTCGCTGCCGAACAGGTGATAGAACGGCACAACCTGCCAGGTGCCTTGAGCCGGGTTGAACGCACGCGGAACACTGGCGAACCAGTTCAACGAATCACCCTGGCTTTCGATCAGGCGAGCACCCGGATCACCGGCACGCAGGTGACCACCGACTTCATCCTGGAACTTGTTCCAGGCTTGCGGCGAGTTCCAGCCCGGCGACCAGGCGAATGGCACTTGCTGACGCGGTTCGACGGAGCCCGAGTAACCTTCCATGGAGAACGAGAACGCAGTGTCGTTGTCCTGGGAAGTGCGCGGCTCGTGCACGCTGATGTCGGCGCGCATGGCGGTCCGGCCGCTGTAACGCAGCGGTTCGCGGGCCAGTTTCAGGCCTTTGATCCGGAACGAAGCAGACGGCGCGGCGTTGACGATACCGGCCAGTTGCGTATTGCTTGCAGCGCAGGCAGCGGTGACGTGGTCCAGTTGGGTCCAGTCGATCGGCTGATTCAGCAAGGTCGAGCGCAGGGCATGCAGCCAGCGCCAGCCTTCGTGAACCAGGATGCTCGCGTCGAGGTAAGTCGGGTCGTAGACCTGGAAGAAGCGCTGGGCGCGACCTTCCTGGCTGACCAGCGTACCGTCGCCTTCAGCGAAGCTGGCGGCTGGCAGAACCAGGTGCGCGCGATCGCTGGTGGCGGTTTTCTGATGGTCGGCGACGATCACCACTTTAGCGGCGGTCAGGGCAGCATCGACCTTGGCTTTGTCGGTACGGGTGTACAGATCGTTTTCCAGCACCACGATGGCGTCGGCGCGACCAGAGATCACCGCTTGCAGGGCTGCGTCCACCGATTCGCCACCGAGCATGGCCAGGCCGAGGCTGTTGGCCTCTGGCACGATCAGGCTGATGGAACCGTTCTTCTCGCGCAGCTTCAGGGCCTTCGCAATGTTTGCAGCAGCCTCGATCAGCGCTTTGGAACCCAGCGAAGTGCCGGCGATGATCAGCGGGCGCTTGGCTGCGAGCAGGGCGTTGGCGATGCGCTGAGCCAGTTCGAGGGCTTCGCTGTCCAGGCCTTCAACGGCTGGGGCGCTGGCGTCGAGGGCGTGAGCCACGGCGAAACCGATACGTGCCAGGTCGTCTGGAGCGGCGTGAACGCATTCTTCAGCCACGTCGTCGAGCTTGGTTTCAGCCAGACTTGCGATAAACAGCGGGTTCAGCGCGTGCTGACCGATGTTTTTCACCGCAGCGTCGAGCCAAGGCTGAACGCGCATGGCGTCGGCCATGTCTTCGGCCTTGCCTTTGACCGATTGACGCAGGGACAGGGCCATGCGCGCAGCGGTCTGGGTCAGGTCTTCGCCGAGGACGAAAATCGCGTCGTGGTCTTCGATGTCGCGCATGTTCGGGATTGGCAGCGGGCTGTCTTTCAGCACCTGCATGACCAGACGAATGCGCTCAAGCTCGGAAGCTTCGATACCGGAGTAGAAGTGTTCGGCACCGACCAGTTCGCGCAGGGCGTAGTTGCTTTCAAGGCTGGCACGCGGCGAACCGATACCCACAATGTTGCGACCGCGCAGCAGGTCGGCGGCTTTATCCAGTGCTTCGTCCAGGCTCAGCTTCGCGCCGTTGGCCAGCAGTGGCTGACGCGGGCGATCTTCGCGGTTGACGTAGCCATAGCCGAAACGGCCACGGTCGCACAGGAAGTACTGGTTGACCGAACCGTTGAAGCGGTTTTCGATGCGACGCAGTTCGCCGTAACGCTCACCCGGGCTGATGTTGCAACCGCTGGAGCAGCCATGGCAGATGCTCGGCGAGAACTGCATGTCCCACTTACGGTTGTAACGCTCGGAGTGAGTCTTGTCGGTGAACACGCCGGTCGGGCAGACCTCGGTGAGGTTGCCGGAGAACTCGCTTTCAAGGGTGCCATCTTCAACGCGACCGAAGTACACGTTGTCGTGGGCGCCGAATACACCGAGGTCAGTACCGCCGGCGTAGTCTTTATAGAAGCGTACGCAGCGATAGCAGGCGATGCAGCGGTTCATTTCGTGGGAAATGAACGGGCCCAGTTGCTGGTTCTGGTGGGTACGCTTGGTGAAGCGGTAACGGCGCTCGTTGTGGCCGGTCATTACCGTCATGTCTTGCAGGTGGCAGTGACCGCCTTCTTCGCACACCGGGCAGTCGTGCGGGTGGTTGGTCATCAGCCATTCGACGACGCTGGCGCGAAACACTTTGGCTTCTTCGTCATCGATGGAGATCCAGCTGCCGTCGGTCGCAGGGGTCATGCAGGACATGACGATACGACCACGCTTGTCGTTCTCGTCGGTGTACTGCTTGACTGCGCACTGGCGGCAAGCGCCAACGCTGCCGAGGGCGGGGTGCCAGCAGAAATAAGGGATATCGAGGCCTAGCGACAGACATGCCTGTAACAGGTTGTCTGCCCCATCGACTTCGAGCTCTTTGCCGTCTACGTGGATAGTGGCCATGGTTCAAAGTTCTTCGTTGGCCCGGTGTCAGCGGGCGTGGCTAATGGAATCTTGTTATCCGTCCAAATCCAAACAGCCTGAAAAGGCGTCATCGGACGAAAGGCGAACGGCACGGACCGTTCGCCTTTTTAAAGCGTTAAGCGCCGACCAGAATCGGCTTTGCCAGAGGCGGGACGGCGACGCGGGTAGTAGGCGCGATGCCGGCTTCAAACTCCGGACGGAAGTATTTGATTGCGCTGCCCAATGGCTCCACGGCGCCCGGTGCGTGAGCACAGAAGGTCTTGCCTGGGCCGAGAAAGCCAACCAGACCCAGCAGGGTCTCGATGTCGCCGGCTTGCCCTTCACCGTTCTCGATGGCGCGCAGGAGCTTGACGCTCCATGGCAAACCGTCACGGCACGGGGTGCAGAAACCGCACGACTCACGGGAGAAGAACTCTTCCATGTTGCGCAGCAGGGACACCATGTTGACGCTGTCGTCCACCGCCATGGCCAGGCCGGTACCCATACGGGTGCCCACTTTGGCGATGCCGCCGGCGTACATTTGTGCGTCCAGGTGTTCCGGCAACAGGAAGCCGGTACCAGCGCCGCCTGGCTGCCAGCACTTGAGCTTGTAACCGTCGCGCATGCCACCGGCGTAGTCTTCGAACAGCTCGCGCGCAGGGACGCCGAACGGCAATTCCCACAGGCCCGGGTTCTTGACCTTGCCGGAGAAGCCCATGAGCTTGGTGCCCATGTCTTCACTGCCTTCGCGTGCCAACGATTTGTACCAGTCCACGCCGTCGGCAATGATCGCCGGAACGTTGCACAGGGTTTCTACGTTGTTCACGCAGGTCGGCTTGCCCCAGACGCCTACGGCGGCAGGGAAGGGCGGCTTGGAGCGCGGGTTGGCACGGCGGCCTTCGAGGGAGTTGATCAGTGCGGTTTCTTCACCGCAGATGTAACGCCCGGCGCCGGTGTGGACGAACAGTTCGAAATCGAAACCGCTGCCCAGGATGTTCTTGCCCAACAGGCCCGCAGCCTTGGCTTCTTCCACGGCACGGTTCAGGTGCTTGGCGGCGGTGGTGTATTCGCCACGCAGGAAGATGTAGCCACGGTAGGTTTTCAGCGCGCGAGCACTGATCAACATACCTTCGATCAGCAGATGGGGCAGTTGCTCCATCAGCATGCGGTCTTTCCAGGTGTTCGGTTCCATCTCGTCCGCATTGCACAGCAGGTAGCGGATGTTGATGGATTCGTCTTTGGGCATCAGGCCCCATTTCACGCCAGTGGGGAAGCCCGCGCCGCCGCGACCCTTGAGGCCGGAGTCCTTGACGGTCTGGACGATATCGTCCTGGGACATATCGGCGAACGCTTTACGCGCTGCCGCGTAGCCATTCTTGGCCTGGTACTCGTCGAGCCAGACTGCTTCGCCGTCGTCACGCAGACGCCAGGTCAACGGGTGGGTCTCTGCGCTGCGCTTGATGCGGTTGGCAGGGCCGAAGGAAGTCAGGGTCATACGTAGCCCTCGAGCAATTTGGCAACGCCAGCAGGCTGCACATCACCGAATGTGTCGTCGTCGATCATCAACGCCGGCGCCTTGTCGCAGTTGCCGAGGCAGCAGACCGGCAGCAGGGTGAAACGACCGTCGGCGGTGGTTTGACCCAGGCCGATGCCCAGCTTGCTCTGGATTTCGCTGACCACCGACTCGTGGCCACCGATGTAGCAGACCATGCTGTCGCAGACGCGAATGATGTGACGGCCCACTGGCTGACGGAAGATCTGGCTGTAGAACGTCGCCACGCCTTCAACGTCGCTGGCCGGGATGCCGAGGATTTCGCCGATGGCGTAGAGCGCGCCGTCAGGCACCCAGCCACGTTCCTTCTGAACGATCTTCAGGGCTTCGATCGACGCCGCGCGCGGGTCTTCGTAGTGATGCAGCTCGTGCTCGATGGCCGAGCGCTCGGTTTCGCTCAAGGCGAAACGGTCTGTCTGGATAAGCGGGCTATTCATGCTTAGCGGTCCACGTCGGCCATAACGAAGTCGATACTACCCAGGTACGCGATCAAGTCCGCGACCATGCTGCCTTTGATCACCGAAGGGATCTGTTGCAGATGCGGGAAGCTTGGGGTGCGGATCCGGGTGCGGTAGCTCATGGTGCCGCCATCGCTCGTCAGGTAATAACTGTTGATGCCCTTGGTCGATTCGATAATCTTGAATCAAACGTTGGCCGGCATGACATCGCCCAACGACACTTGCAGGAAGTGCGTGATCAAGGTCTCGATGTGCTGCAGCGTGCGCTCTTTTGGTGGCGGCGTGGTCAGCGGGTGATCCGCCTTGTACGGGCCTTCCGGCATGTTGCGCAGGCACTGGTCGATGATCTTGATGCTCTGGCGCATTTCTTCGACGCGCACGATGCAACGATCATAGGCATCGCCGTTGGCGGCCAGCGGTACTTCGAATTCGAAGTTCTCGTAGCCGGAGTATGGACGGGCTTTACGCAGGTCGAAATCGCAACCGGTCGAACGCAAGCCTGCACCGGTGACGCCCCATTCCAGGGCCTCTTTGGTGTTGTAGGCGGCGACACCGATGGTCCGGCCACGCAGGATGCTGTTGTCCAGTGCGGCTTTCTGGTATTCGTCCAGACGCTTTGGCATCCACTCGACGAAGTCTTTGACCAGTTTTTGCCAGCCGCGTGGCAGGTCGTGAGCGACGCCACCGATGCGGTACCAGGCCGGGTGCAGACGGAAACCGGTGATGGCTTCGATCACCGTGTACGCCTTCTGGCGGTCGGTAAAGGTGAAGAACACCGGAGTCATGGCGCCGACGTCCTGGATGTACGTCCCCAGGAACAGCAGGTGGCTGGTGATCCGGAAGAACTCGGCCATCATGATGCGGATGACGTCGACCTTCTCCGGCACTTTGATGCCGGCCAGCTTCTCGACCGAGAGCACGTACGGCAGGTTGTTCATCACGCCGCCGAGGTAGTCGATACGGTCGGTGTACGGGATGAAACTGTGCCAGGACTGACGCTCGGCCATCTTCTCGGCACCACGGTGGTGGTAGCCGACGTCCGGCACGCAGTCGACGATCTCTTCGCCGTCCAGTTGCAGGATGATACGGAACGCACCGTGAGCCGAAGGGTGGTTGGGACCCAAGTTGAGGAACATGTAGTCCTCGTTCGGACCGGAACGCTTCATGCCCCAGTCTTCAGGCTTGAAGCGCGCGGCTTCTTCCTCAAGCTGTTGCTTGGCCAGCGTCAGGCTGAACGGGTCGAACTCGGTGGCGCGGGCCGGGAAGTCCTTGCGCAGCGGGTGACCTTCCCAGGTCGGTGGCATCATGATGCGGGTCAGGTGCGGGTGGCCGGCAAAGTCGATGCCATACATGTCCCACACTTCACGCTCGTACCAGTTGGCGTTTGGCCAGATGCCGGTGACGGTCGGCAAGCTGAGGTCGTTCTCGGACAAGGCGACCTTGATCATTACGTCACTATTACGTTCGAGCGACATCAAGTGATAGAACACAGTGAAGTCGGCACCGCTCGGCAGCCCTTGACGCTTGGTGCGCAGACGCTCGTCCACGCCATGCAGGTCATAGAGCATGACGTACGGCTTGGGCAGGTTGCGCAGGAAGGTCAGGACTTCGACGAGTTTGGCACGGGCAACCCAAAGCACCGGCATGCCGGTGCGGGTGGCCTGGGCGCTGAACGCCTCAGGGCCAAAGCGGTTGTTCAATTCGACGACCACATCCTGGTCGTCTGCCTTGTAAGGCGGGATGTACAGAGCACTGCCTGTAGTCATGGTTTTTTTATCGCTTTCGGTCAACGTAAAGAATGAAGCCAGTTTCTTGTTTCTTTGCAGGAACAGATCTGGATCAGACTTCGTCGGGGCTGCGCAGGTTGGTTACCTGAATACGCTGTTCGCGGCGCTGTTCCTTTTGCGATGGCATCTCGGCGCGGTAAACGCCTTGATCACCAACGACCCAGGAAAGTGGGCGACGCTCCTGGCCAATCGACTCCTGCAACAGCATCAAGCCTTGCAGAAAAGCTTCAGGGCGGGGCGGGCAGCCAGGCACGTAGACGTCCACGGGCAGGAACTTGTCCACCCCTTGAACGACGGAGTAGATGTCGTACATGCCACCGGAGTTGGCGCACGAACCCATGGAGATAACCCACTTCGGTTCGAGCATTTGCTCGTAGAGACGCTGAATGATCGGCGCCATCTTGATGAAGCAGGTTCCGGCAATAACCATGAAATCCGCCTGACGCGGCGATGCCCGGATAACCTCGGCGCCAAAGCGCGCGATGTCGTGGGGCGCCGTGAAGGCGGTAGTCATTTCCACGTAGCAGCACGAAAGACCGAAGTTATACGGCCACAGGGAGTTCTTACGCCCCCAGTTGATCGTGCCGTTAAGCACGTCTTCGAGCTTGCCCATGAAAATGTTTTTGTGGACTTGATCTTCTAACGGATCGGAAACGGTTTCCCGTTCGCCGATCGGGTACTGCTCGTTAGGAGCATCCGGGTCGATCCTGGTGAGATTGTATTGCATCGCCAAAGCCTCATTGTTTCAGCTTCGCCTGCCGCTTACGACGAGCTGCCGGAGCCCAATCAAGGGCGCCTACTCGAAATAGGTAGACAAGACCTGCCAACAGAATTGCTATGAAAACGAGAGCTTCGACGAATCCGGTCCAGCCGCTTTCGCGGACGGACACAGACCAGGCAAAGAGAAATAGGGCTTCGATATCGAAGATCACGACAAGCGTCG
>NZ_JBIUVW010000054.1:0-37088 GCF_044743155.1 Pseudomonas sp. NPDC087697
AGGTCCCTCCCTCGATGATCAGTCGAGAACTATCGCTCCTGACGGAGCGATAGTCGAGATACAAGGAGCTGCCGCAGGCTGCGATCTTTTGATCCTGATTACAAAAACATCCCGCCCGAAGCTTCGATACGCTGCCCATTGATCCACTGACTACCCGGCGCCAGCAGCAGCGCAATGGCGGCGCCAATGTCGTCGGGTTTGCCGGTGCGCCCCAGCGCCGTATTGCTTGCCACCAGTTGGTTCACCTCCGCGTTATCACGCACCGTACCGCCGCCAAAGTCGGTTTCGATGGCGCCCGGTGCGAGGATATTCACCGTAATGTTCCGTGCCCCAAGCTCCTTGGCCTGGTAGCGGGTCAGCACCTCCATCGCCCCCTTCATCGCTGCATAGGCACCGTACCCCGGCAGGCTGAAACGGGCCAGACCGCTGGAAATATTGATGATCCGGCCACCGTCATTCAGCAGCGGCAAGAGGTTCTGGGTGAGGAAAAACGGCCCCTTCAGATGGACGTTCATCAGCAGATCGAACTGGGCGACCGTGGTGTCGGCGAAGTTCGCATGCACGCCGACCCCGGCATTGTTGATCAGAAAGTCGAAGTGCTGGCGATCGAAGTGGTTTTTCAGGACATTCCCGACCTCTGTGGTGAAGGCGCCGAAACCTTCACTCTGGCCGACGTCGAGTTGCAACATGGCGGCGCGACCGCCAAGGCTTTCGATTTGCGTGACTAGCGCCAGGGCTTCGTCGGCGCGACTGTTGTAGGTGCCGATAACGTCGATGCCCTGAGTCGCCAGGTGCAGGGCGGTGCTTTTGCCGAGGCCACGGCTGGCGCCGGTGATCAATGCGATTTTGCGGTTCATGGGACATTCTCCAGAGCAGTGAGTGATGATGGGAGAAAGTTTATTTATCCGCCTTGTGGTGATAAACAGGCTTAAATCGGAATCACTGGTCGGAATTACCGAACAATAAAGAGTCAGTCCCATGAACAAACTGGAACTGTTGCGCACCTTCGTCCGGGTCAGCGAAATGTCGAGCTTCACCCTCGCGGGCGAAAGCCTCGGCTTGCCCCGTTCCACCGTATCCGAACATGTCCAGGCCCTGGAAACCCTGCTCGGCACACGTCTGCTGCAACGCACCACGCGCAAGGTTCAGGCGACCCAGGACGGTCTGGTGTTGTACGAGCGCAGCAAGGACTTGCTGTCACACATGGATGAAATAGAAGGACTGTTTCACCAGGACGAGGCCTCGCTGACCGGGCGTATTCGGATCGACATGCCCAACATCCTCGCCCGGCGGGTGGTGATGCCGCGCCTGCCGGAATTCATGGCGCTGCACCCCAACCTGGAGCTGGAAATCAGCAGCACCGATCGTCGGGTGGATCTGCTCAGTGAAGGCTTCGATTGCGTCGTACGGGTCGGGGCACAGCCGGATCAATCGGTGGTCGCTCGTCACTTGTGCGACTTCTCGATGGTCAACTGCGCCAGTCCTGCCTATCTGCAGCGCTATGGTGTGCCGCAACGGCTCGAAGACCTGGCGCAGCATCGGCTGGTCCATTACGTCGGCGTACTGGGTTCGCGGTCGGAAGGTTTTTTGTACGAGGAGGAGGGCAAGCTGCATCGAATGCCGATGACCGGCAGTGTGACGGTCAATAATACCGACGCTTACGAGTCAGCGTGTCTGGGTGGTTTCGGGTTGATCCAGGCGCCGCTGATGGGGATGCAGCCGTACCTGCTCAGCGGTGAACTGGTGGCGGTCTTGCCGCAGCTGAACGCACCGTCCCTGGAGGTTTCGCTACTCTATGCCCGGCAACGGCATTTGCCATTGCGAGTGCGGGCGTTCATGGACTGGCTGGGGCAGGTGATCCGGTTGATGGCCTGAAGAACGACAAATCCTCTGTGGGAGCGGGCTTGCTCGCGAAGGCGGCATAACATTCAACACAGAGGTCGACTGTCAGACCGCTTTCGTCGGATCGCCGCCCGGAGCAAGCCCGCTCCCACAGGGGTTATGCGTCAGACGTGGAAGTAACCCACGCAGGAATCGAACGGCAGACGCTTGAGCTCAATCTTGTTCAGGTCGAAGACTTCACGCAGGGCTTTGGTTTCGCCCGGGAAGTTGCGGTAGGCGACTTCGTCCAGCACCACGATGGCGCCTTTTGGCATGTACGGCAGGAAGGTTTCCAGCGCGACCTTGGTCGACTCATACAGGTCGGTGTCGAGGATCAGCATCGCCACGACCAGGTCCGGACGGGTCTTGACCCACTCAGGTGCGGTCTTGCAGATATCGCCCTTGACCAGCTCGCAACGCGGAATGCGGTTGACCGGACGCAGCAGGTCGTTGGCGTCGATCATGTCCTGGATCAGCGACTGGTCGGTGTCGGAGAACATGGTCTCGTTGACGTCGGCCGGGTCTTCGTCCTTGTTGATGCTCTGGAACCCTTCAAAGGTGTCGAAACCGACGATCGAACGGTTGATCGCGTAGGGTTCCAGGATCATCGACAGGTGCATGTAGAGCATCAGCGAGTTGCCCTTGTACACACCACATTCGACGATCGCGCCCGGGATTTCGGCGACCTTCTTGAACAGCTCCATGCGCGACAACGCAGCGGTCACGCCGATGCGGTTGGCGAACACGAAAGGGGCATCGGCCACGTACTCGGCGTCGACGCGCTTGAGGACGCCAGCGCGGGTTTCGTTGTATTGGGCCTCGGCAGGCGTAATGCGACGCTTGGTCATTATTTGATTCCTTGGAAATTCGAGAAGTCGTGGGCGTGGAAATAGTCTTTGAAGCCGGCGCCGACATCCGGGCACGCGCTGTCGACGTTGATCGCGCCGCGCTTGTGCTTCAGGTCGTCGAGATGCATCAGGCGGAAATCCACGCTGAAGCGGGTTTGTTCGGTGTAATTGGGAACGGTGCCGTGCAGATGTGAACCCGAGAAAATCAGCATTTCGGCGGTGTTGCCGGCAATGCGGATCTCGGACGCCGCGTCGATGTCCTCGGTCGGTACCGGGTGCTGACGGGCTTCTTCCTTGACGTTGTCCTTGGCGCGCTGGCGCTGCACGTCGATCCAGTCGGAGAGACTCCACTGCGCCGAAGTGTTCTTCACCGGCTTATCGAAGTACGCCGGGTTGATCATCATGGTCTGGTCCGGCTGGATCGTATAGACCGGCATCCAGGTGTTGATCTGGCAGTCGACGCCGCCGTACCAGGTGTCGCGATGAGGTTTGTACGCGTAGCTGACGCCGGCGTGCAGGTAATCGTAGTTGGGCACAACGCGAATCCGCGGCACGTCGAAGATGAACTCTTCGGGGGCTGCACCGATTTCTTCGGTGAAACCACGGATCAACTCTTTGGCCCGCAGACTATTGGTGAACTGGCCTTTGAGCCGGGTCACCAGCACCACGAACTCTTCCACCGGCATCAGGCGGTGCAGGGCCTGGTGGTCAGTCTCGCCGTCAAACGCGGCGGTGATGCTTTCCTGAGCAAAAGCACAGAGTTCTTTTGCTGCATTGAGCTGGGTGTTCAGGAAGATATCGCCAGCGTAGATGGCGCTTTTGAAGTCAGCTTTCTTCTGAAGCTGATTGATGTACAGATTCACGGTTCCCCCTCCTGAATGCATCGGGTCTCTTAAGAGTCGGCACCAAGGTAACAAACTGAAGCCCGATCCAGCGGGTGCTGAACCAATTAGTGCTTAATCCACTGATTTTGCGACGAAATGCCTGTCAGGTTCAGAACAGCTGGGTGAACAACCAGTACAGGCTACCGGAAAGCAGAATCGCCGCCGGCAGGGTCAGCACCCAGGCCATCAGCAAGTTGCGGATGGTCTTCATCTGCAAGCCTGCGCCGTTGGCCACCATGGTCCCGGCCACACCGCTGGACAGCACGTGAGTGGTCGACACTGGCAGGCCGAACATATCCGCCGCGCCAATGGTCAGCATCGCCACGGTTTCCGCCGAAGCGCCCTGGGCGTAGGTCAGGTGGGTCTTGCCGATCTTTTCACCGACCGTCACCACAATGCGCTTCCAGCCGACCATGGTGCCCAGGCCCAGCGCGATCGCCACGGCGATTTTCACCCATAGCGGAATAAAACGCGTGGCGTTGTCGATCTGTTGTTTGAACAATTGCAGCTTGCCGCTGGTGTCGGCATCGAAGTCGCCGACCTTGTTCTTGTCCATCAGGCGAATGGTTTCGCTGGTCAGGTACATGTCATTGCGCACGTTGCCCATGGCCTCGACCGGGACTTTGGACAGCGATCCATAACCCTTCACTTCGTTGCCAATATTGCCGGCCAGAGCGGCGAGGGCGGGAATCAGTTGCGGTGTCACTTCCTTGCTGCGCACGTACTCGGACAGCACGGGGCGCGGGTCGGTCGGGGCCGGTTGCGGAGCATTTTTGACCAATGCTTGCTGGGTCACTTCGGCCACGGCGGCGAATTGCAACGCCTGATCGGCCGGCATGGTGCGGTTCAGCGCATAGGCCATCGGCAGGGTGCCGACCAGAATCAGCATGATCAGGCCCATGCCTTTCTGGCCGTCGTTGGAGCCGTGGGCGAAGGACACGCCGGTGCAGGTCAGGATCAACATTCCGCGAATCCACCACGGTGGTGGCGTGTTGCCTTTCGGTGCTTTGTACAACGCGCGATTTTTGACGAAGACGCGCAACGCCAGCAGCAACAGCGCGGCAAATACGAAGCCGATCAGCGGCGACAGCAGTAGTGCGTAACCGATCTTGGTGGCCTGCGCCCAGTCGACGCCGCTGGTGCCGTCGCGTCCGTGCATCAACGCATTGGCGACGCCGACGCCGATGATCGAGCCGATCAAGGTGTGGGACGACGAGGCCGGGAGCCTTAGCCACCAGGTGCCGAGGTTCCACAGGATCGCCGCGATCAGCAGGGCGAAGATCATCGCGAAACCGGCGGATGAACCGACTTGCAAAATCAGCTCCACCGGCAGCAAGGCGATGATGCCGAACGCTACCGCGCCGCTGGACAGCAGCACCCCGAGGAAGTTGAAGAACCCTGACCAGACCACCGCGAAATGCGCGGGTAACGAATTGGTGTAAATCACCGTCGCCACGGCGTTGGCCGTGTCGTGGAAACCGTTGACGAACTCAAAACCCAAGGCGATCAACAGCGCAACACCCAGCAGCAGAAACGGCGTCCAGGTGGTCACTGCGGTGCCGAGGTCATGCATGTCGTGCATCAGGCTGTAGGCGGTGAACAGCAGACCCATGGCCAGCACTGCGAAAAACACCACGACGGTAATCACACCGGGCTTTTTATCGAGCTGAGGGCTGGTGCTACTGGCGGGGGCCTTGGAGGCGGCAGTCAAGGAGGGAGTAGCCATGGCCGGACAATCCTGTGTCGGGAGGAGTGTCGGTCATGATCGTTGCCAAATGTTACAGCGAGACTGCGTTGGGTCAGTGTTTGGTCAATTGTCGAAAGCAAAAAGCGAAAAGATCGCAGGCTCCTGCGCCCATACCGTGTAGGAGCTGGCGAAGGTTCGGGTAACGCGGTTTGACGGTTTTGTGACAGTTTGACGGGCTGCGTAATAGAGCCTCTACCGGTGGTCGGATCGGTTTCAAGAAACCGTGGCGCGCGCCGATGACGCCTAGGCAGGATCAGGCACTTTGGTGTCAGGCCCGCAAGTTGTTGACAGGGAGGTCCGGACATCTCGCATGCCCTTCCGGTGCGAGCCTTATCCCTGTCATGAGTATCACTCGATGTTTTTGCAAAAATCCCTGAGAGCGCAAATCCTGGCACTGCTGAGCGGCAGCCTGATCGCGATGTTGCTGATTGCCTTGGCCTGTTTTCACTTTCTCTCCAGCGGGATGCAGAATTATCGCAACCTGATCGAAGGCCCGTTGCATACCTCGCAACTGATTGACGAAGCCAACCTGCAATTCAAGTCTCAGGTTCAGGAGTGGAAAGACGTCCTGTTGCGCGGCAAACAACCGGCTGACCTGGAGAAGTACTGGAAGCAGTTCGAGGATCGTCAGGGCAATGTGCAGAACATCCTTGGCGAGTTGACCCGTCAACCGGGTATCGAAGCGTCGCTCAAGGCTCGCATTGAAAGCCTGCGCGATGCGCACCGTGCTCTCGGTGGCGCCTATCAAAAAGGTCGGGAGGCTTTCCTGGCTGCTGGTGCTGACCCTACGGCGGGTGATAGCGCGGTCAAAGGGGTGGACCGCGCCACCAGTGAACAGATGAGCGCGCTGGTCAACGAATTGCGCAAGCAGGGTCGTGAGCAGTCGACGTTGATCAGCGCCAGTGCCGATCGCACCGTGTTGCTGGGCATCCTGGTGATGCTGGCTTCGAGCCTGTTGATTGGTCTGTTCAGCCTGTGGCTGGTCAACCGCAATCTGGTGGAACCGATCCGCAAGCTGATTGAATACGTCGCGCAATTGAGCCAGGGCCGTTTCGCTGAGCGGGTGGCGAGTGATCGTCAGGATGAGTTGGGCAGGCTGGCTGTCGCGGCCAACACGTTGCGCGATTTCCTTGCTGAGACCTTCAGTCGTTTGCAGCGCAGCGCGTCGGATCTCGACAGTGCCAGCGGCGAGCTGAACTCGATTGCTACGTTGATGGCCCATGGCACCAATGAGCAATTCAACCGTACCGATCAAGTCGCCACGGCGATGAACGAAATGTCTGCCACCGCCCAGGAAGTCGCTCGTCATGCGGCCGACGCGGCGCGGGCCGCCGATGATGCGGATCAGTCGGCACAACAGGGCGAGAAGGTCATGCAGGGCACGATTCACACCATCACCCGGATGCGCGGCGAAATTGCCAACACCGCCACGGTCATTCGCCAACTGGAAACCGACAGCGGACGCATCGGAAAGGTGCTGGAAGTGATTCGCGGTATCGCCGAGCAAACCAACCTGCTGGCGCTGAACGCCGCCATCGAAGCCGCTCGGGCCGGTGAAGCCGGACGCGGGTTTGCCGTGGTGGCCGATGAGGTGCGCAGCCTGGCCCAGCGTACGGCGGCGTCGATCATCGAAATCAACCAGATCATCCAGAGCGTGCAGACCGGCGCGGTAGATGCGGCACAGGCCATCGAAAGCGGCCAGTCGCGCAGTGAGGAGAGTGTCGAGCAGGTCACCCAGGCCGGGGCCATGCTTGAACGCATTACCGCGTCGGTGGAGGCGATTCGCGACATGAACCGCCAGATCGCCACAGCAGCCGAAGAACAGACCTCGGTAGCCGAAGACATTTCGCGCAACCTGACCGAGATCACCAGCATTGCCAGTACCAATCTGGACAACGTGCAGCGCACTGAAGCCGCGAGCAACAACCTGCACGGCTTGTCGGGGCAGTTGAGCGCGGTGACGGCGCGCCTGAGCGCCTAGGAACAACCCGGTCAAACAAATTGTGTATCGGCACGCTAACCGTGTCGGTACACGATCCCTCTCAAGTGTGGGCGTTGCGCGTCGATGATGGGTTTATCCCTGAACCTCATTGAAGGAAACGCCCATGGTCAGCATCACTTCGGTCTCAATCAATCAGACGCTTTCCACTCCGGCCAGCACGACTGCCATCAGCGGCACCGCCGACACTACTCAAAGCACAACTGCAACGGGCAGTTCGACCGCCGACAGTGGCAAAGTCGCTGCCGGTGGTGCGCCTGCGTCGAGCGGCAGCAGTTCGAGCAGCAGCGGTGAATCGGATGCGGTAAAAGCGCTGCGCAAGCAGGTTGCCGAGCTGCAAAAGCAAATGCAGGAGCAACAGCAACAACTGCAAGCGGCTCAGGCCAGTCAGGAAAGCGCGGATGCCAAAGCGGCGAAAGTCGCGGCTGCCCAATCGCAGATAGCATCCACCTCGGGTTCGTTGCAGACCGCTAGCGCGGCGTTGTTGCAAGCGTTGCAGCAATCGGGCAGCAGCACGTCGGGGTCGTTGGTCAGTACGACGGCGTGATGGTTCGTGCGCCTTTGATGTCCTGATCCCATGAGGCTCGTGCCGCTGGTCGGATAAAGGGTGAGAAAAGGCCTTGCTTTACCGCTTACCTGTTAGTTCTGACAGTAGACGGGGTGGCCTCCCGAGCGTTGTATGGAACTGTCAGCGCAGCCTGCGCTACTTTTTCTGTCAGGAGCGATCCCATGTCTTTGGATTTAAAAAAATTGCATATTGAAAGTATGACGCCGGAGCCCGGATACGATGGACAAGTCATTGTGCCGTCTGCCGGAGCAGGTCTGCGCGCTCAAGTGTTGGGCAAGCAAGGCTATCACGCAGAAGACATTCTGCTGGTGTACTGGAATGGCAGGCGCGTGTTCATTCACACGATTACTGAAGTTGAAGTGCAAAATGGCGTCCACTTTTATGTGGAAAAAACTCATGTCGCACCGGGTGACGCCATGGTCACCTACACCCTCATCGACGATCTGACCGGGATCCCTTCCGACTCACCTGAATTACTGCTTAAGGTCATTCCCGCGGAAGAAGAAGCAGAAGTAGTCTTCGCGTCGCAACAGTAGGGCCCGGCCACCCCCTCTCATGTTCAAAACGCAAAAAAGCCGCACAACCCCAAGGTTGTACGGCTTCTGTGTCTGTTCGATTTACTTCTCTTGTTTGTTGCTCAGCACCTGGCCGGTTTTGGCGTCCAGCTTCACGTTCCACTCGACATTCCTGGCATCGCGAATTTCGACCTTGTACTCATAAGCGCCGGTCTTGGCGTTGTGCTCAAGCTCAGTGTCCTTGATGTTCGCCGCAGTAGCGCCCGGGTGCTCGGCGAGCGCGGCCTGATTGAGCTTCTCCATGTCCATCACGGTGCCGTCCTTGAGCAGACCCGGAATCAGGTCCGGGCGCACATCAGCCATGGCGAGACCGGCAGTCAGGGTCAGGGTGGCGGCAGTGAAAAGGGCAGTCAACGTTTTCATGGGGTCATTCCTTGGGTGAGCTGTTTAAGTGGCATCAGGTTAACCAGCGCAACTTAATTCATCCTTAAATTCACTTGAGCCCAATGCAATCCTTAAGGATCAAAATGCTAACCGGCGTAGGAACTGGCGCAGCCTGCGATCTTTTGATTTTTCGTATTGAATAGAGGATCAAAAGATCGCAGCCTCCGGCAGCTCCTACCTAGTAGCCGTTGTTCTCAAGCAACTGTGCAACGCTGGCCGCTGCCGGACGCTTGTAGTACTTGAGCAGTTCGCTGGCGCGGTTGGTGAAGATGCCATCGACACCGGCGTCCATGACCTTCTTGTAGTCCACGGCATCGTCGATGGTGTAGACGTGCACCAACATACCTTTGTCGTGGGTGTACTGGTTCATCCAGGGTTGCACCAGGTCGGAATAGCTTTGATCGCCACCGTTGGTCAGCGCTGCCGAAGGGCCAGTGCCGATTGCGCCCTGAGCCTTGGCGTAGTCGACCCATTGCTCGAATTCGGCTTTGTCCTTGGGTTCCTGCTTGGCGTACCAAGTGGCTTTATCCTTGTCGCCGGATTCGGCGAAGGTCACTTTCGACTTGGGCTCAATACTGCCTTCGCCCACCCACAACAAAAGAATCTTCGGCACTTGCGGCATTTCTTTTTGCAGCAGTTCGAGGCTGCTTTTCTCGAAGGTTTGCAGGATCACTTTGCCTTTACCCTGGCCGACGCTCAGCTCACTTTTGGCCAGCTTGGAACCTGCCGGGCTCAGCCAGCCGCGGTCCTGAAGCTTGTCCTTGAGATCACGCTCAATGCCGGGAAACTGCTTTGGCTCTTTGGTTTCGATGTAAAGGCCAGGCTGGTGCAGCGGGTTGCCCTGGGCGATATCGATGATTTCGTCCAGGGTCAGGATTTTCAGGCCGGCGTAAGCAGGGCGAGCGCGATCCGGTTGCGCGGCGTTGAACCAACTGCCGGCGTCCAGGGTTTTCAGTTCGGCGAGGGTGAACGCGTTGGCCGGGCTGTCCTTGCGTTCAGGAAACTTGGTTGCAACGTCGGTGGTGCGTTGCAGGTTGTTGTCATGTAACGCGAACAGCACACCGTCCTTGCTGCGTTGCAGGTCCATTTCCAGGTAGTCGGCGCCTAGATCGCGCGCCAGTTTGTAGGCGGCGGCGGTGGATTCCGGTGCATCGAAAGAGGCGCCACGGTGGGCGATCACGGCCGGGTGCGGAATCCCGGTGGTGCTGGCCAGAGCGGTCGGGCTCTGCTGGCTGGTAGCCTGTGCCTGGCCAAGGCCGAGCATCAGGCTCAGCAATAGGGCACTTTTGGTGTAGGTAACAGGCATAGTCGAGGTCCTTTCGTAATAAGCGATTTCAAAGAAGTACCTTTTAACAATTGAGCGCCGGATGTGCTATCGCCATACCGACATAAACGTGTGTGAGGGGCTTTTTTTCCGCGCTTTTGTGCAGCCCTTTGCAGTACGATCCGCCTCAGCAGTTTCCCCATCAGAGGGAAACCCCAGAATATTTTTCATCCTGCCCTGCGTGTAAACCATCGTTCCGCCGTCCTTCGGGACGCATCCGTGAGGTTTACCATGCGCATCACGTCCGAGCTTATCTGCCAGGCCGCCGACCAACTCAAAGGCTTCGTCGGTTTCAATCGCAAGACCGCTCACTACATCGTCCGCTTCAGCGAAGACTCCTTTGGCATGGACGTCGCTGACGACGCGATCATTCCCGCCAGCGAGTTCGTCTGGGTGCCTGAGGATGGACAAACCATGACCCTCAAGCGCGAGTTGATCCGGTTACTGCTGGAGCAGAACATCGACGACCGGATCAACATCACCGAGCCGCTGCGGGTCTACATGCAGCGTGATGATTTGCCGGAAATTACCGCGCTGCGTAGCCTGGTTCAGGCCGGCTGACGCTCGAAGGCATAAGCGCGCTCGACCCTGCACACTCGCGTGTGAAACGCTTCATACCAGGTCGAGCGCCCATGTTCGCGGGTCGCACTGTGCTCAGCGTGCTGTTTCCAGGCGAGGATCGCCTCTTCGCTGGACCAGTAGGAAACGGTGATGCCGAGTCCGTCTTCACCCCGGGCCGACTCCAGTCCGAGAAACCCCGGTTGTTCGCGGGCGAGTTCGATCATGCGTTGCGCGGCTTGCTCGTAACCCTGGTCTGCGGTTGTGCGCAGCGAAGTGAAAATCACCGCGTAGTAAGGCGGCGAGGGTGTGTTGGCGATCATCTGCGGTTCCTCGCGCAGGCCTTGATAAAAGCGTTGACCAAGGGTGGAAGGGTGCCGGCTAGCGCCGCGCGTTCGGGTTGAAACAAAGTGGCGACGAAGAACGGATGATCACTGAGTTCTACGGCTCGTAGATCACCTGCCGAATCGTGGCCGGTGGCTTTGAGGTTGTGTGTCAGAAGTTGCTCTTCGAACTCGGGATTGACCCCGTAGCGGCAGCGGTAGCCTTCCTCAATGTCTTGGGTCGCGTAGGCATTGGCAATCAGCGATCCTTCAAGCAACCGGATGCTGTCTACGGCCTCGACCAACGAACAGACGAGTGGCGTCAGCAATGCGCGGGCGGCGTCGGGCGATGTTTCCCCATGCTCGGCATCGGTCCATCCCAGAACGTTGCGCGCGTATTCAAGCACCGCGTGTTGAAAACCACCGCAGGTGCCGAGGAACGGCCGCTGCTGTTCGCGAGCAAAGCGGATCGCCAACAGCGCACCGTCCATGTTGCGGTAGGGGCTGGCGGGCACGCACCAGAAGCCGTCGAAATCTGCCAGTTGAGTGTTCACGTCAATACTGTCGGTGGCCAGCCACTGGAACTGCACATCGAGTTCAGCGTGTTGTGCGGCCATGTTCAGCGCCAGGGGAATGGCCTGATGGGCGGTGACCTGCGGGTCGTAGTCACCGATCAGTGCAATACGTAGTTGAGGACTTGTTTCCATGGGGTCTCCCAAGACTTGTTGATTCCTGGAACGCACTATAGATTGGCGTTCACGCAATCAATATTGGCGTTTACCCAAGTGTTCAATGCGTCACTGCACTATCAGCTGGATTACCCGGACCTCGCCTTGATTCTCGCGCTGGTGCGCGGCGGCTCTCTGGCCCGGGCAGCGGCACTGCTGAAGGTCGATGTTTCGACAGTGTTTCGTGCCGTTCGCCGTCTGGAAGCTGCATTGGGCCAGGCGCTGTTCGAGAAAAGTCGTGCGGGTTATTTGCCGACCACCCTGGCGCGAACCCTGGCCGAGCAGGCCGAACGCGCCGAACAGGCACTGGAAGCCGCACGTATTGGCGTGGAGCAGGGTGGTGAGGTTATCAGCGGCACGGTGCGCCTGACCTGCACCGACTCGGTGCTGCAAGCGCTGCTGTTGCCGGCACTGGCGCAGTTCATGCCGGCGTACCCGGCGCTAACCCTGGAACTGAGCACCTCCAACGATTTTGCCAACCTCAGCCGCCGCGATGCCGATATCGCCTTGCGCCTGACCCGCTCACCCCCGGAGCATCTGGTTGGGCGGCGATTGGGTGCAGTGTCGTACCGGGTTTGCGCCAGTACGGCGTATCTGAAATCGGTCGACCCGAATGATCTGGCGCAACTGAGCTGGATCGCCCCGGATGACTTCCTGCCTGACCATCCGACCGTCACCTGGCGTCGTCAGCAATTTCCCGGCGTGCTGCCGAGCTATCGCTGCAACAGCATGCTCTCGGTCACCGAGTTGGTGCGCGCCGGGCTTGGCGTTGCCGCGTTGCCGGACTTTCTGATCGACGCGGCGCAGGGGCTGCGCCCATTGAGCGAACCCCTGCTCGGTTACGACACCAGCCTGTGGTTGCTGACCCGCCCGGACTGTCGAGCGTTGCGCTCGGTGGTGACGCTGTTCGATGAGTTATCGCGCTGGGTGCGATTGCCTGATCAGGAACGTTGCTGATCCTGCAAAAAGTGTTGATGCATCTCCGACGTCAGGTTTTCGATGCGCTCGGTCAGGGACTTGGTCATCTCGGTCAGTCGGGTGTTTTGTTCAAGCAGCGCGAGCAACTGCGCGGAGTGCTGCGCGGCTTGTGTTTGTCGCTCGGTATTGGCGACGGCCAAGGCCTCGCGGTGTTGTGCGTCGGCTTCCGACTGGGCTTTGTCGCGCGCGGCCTGACGGGTTTGCGCCAGCAGAATCAGCGGTGCGGCATAGGCTGCTTGCAGGCTGAACGCGAGGTTGAGCAGGATGAACGGGTAGACGTCGAAAGTCGTTACCCCAGCGACGTTCAGAATAATCCAGACCGCGACAATGAGGGTTTGCGCGCCGAGAAAGGTCGGGGTGCCGAAGAAGCGTGCAAAGGCTTCGGCCTTCAATGCAAAGGTGTCGTTGCCGAAGGTCGACGCCAAATGGGCGTGCGGCCGGTGGAAGCGCCAGTGATCGACGGGGGCAGCGGGGTCTTTTTCGGGTTTGGTTGAGTTCATGATGTTCTCTGCAATGCCATGGGACTGAGGCTCACTATAACCTCATAACTTCCTGCGCCCGATTGGCTTTGAAACACTTTGTCGCGTTTTATTCAGAGTCTCCGTCCATCGGGTAAAACACGTGAATAGTGTCATTTATTCCACGTGCACTTATCCGTGTCCTTCACAGCCATTTAATGCCTACCGTTGATAGCAGGCCAGAAACATGTCCAGCGTCGACTCTACGACAGTCATCTGCATCTCGGGTGACAACGGCGGCTGGTTCAGGGAGATCTGCGGCCAGAAGGCAAATGCCTTGAGCATTCCCTGCACCTGCTGGGCAGCGAAGCCAGGATCTACAGGCTTGAGCCGACCATCAGCCTGAGCTGCGCGAATCCAGGTGGTCAGCCCTTCTTCACGTTCGCCAATGCGCACGACCATATCCTGGGACCGTTCTGGGGAATGGATGGTGGCGGCGATGGCAACCCGCGCCAGATCGAGGAAATTGTTGTCCCCCAGCAGCTGCAATTTGCTGTGCAATAACTGGCCGAGCTGTTCGCGCAGCGGCAGGTCTGTGCGATAGCAGTTGTCTTGTTGAGCGGTGACGTTGGTCCACAATCTTTGCAGAATTTCGGTAAACAGCTCTTCTTTACTGGGGAAGTGGTTGTACACCGTGCGCTTCGACACGCCCGCGTTGGCGGCAATCTTGTCCATGCTGGTGATGTCGAACCCGTTGGCACGGAATTCGGCAATCGCCGCCTGAACAATGGCTTCGCGTTTACGGTCGGTGAGGCGCTGTGGAGCTGTCATAAATACGCTTCGGCAGAGAGAAGGAAGAATTACACTCAGCAGTTTACTTACTCCCGGCTTTGTTGCAATCTTGAAACTACACTGTGCAGTGTAGTTTAGCGGTTAAAAATAGAGTTTACGGCTGACGCGTGCGTGCATTGGCCATTTATCGTCCGAAAAAGAAAAGCCGCACCTCGTCGGTTTTTCTGGAGTCACTCAAACATGGCCACTTTCTCTTCCCAAGCCGATAGCGCCACTGAACTGAAAACGTCCCGGCAGGAGCAGGGGCATTACCACAATAATGCGACCCAACCGCGGGAAGGTTTTCGCAAGACCCTGCGAATTTTCTTGAACATGCTTTTCCACAAGCCGCGTGACACGCGACCGGCCGGTGTTATCCCGGTTCAAGCGCTGACTCGCGAACAGCTTCTCAGCGCGCCGAATCACAGCGTGTTTCGTCTGGGGCATTCCACCGTGCTGTTGAAACTGCGCGACAAGTTCTGGCTGACGGACCCGGTCTTCGCCGAACGCGCATCGCCGGTGCAATGGGCCGGCCCCAAGCGCTTCCATCAACCACCAATCAGCCTGGAGGAGCTGCCACCGATCGAGGCGGTGATTCTGTCCCATGACCATTACGACCACCTCGACCATCAGTCGATCCTCAAGCTGGCCGACAAAACCAAACACTTCCTCGCGCCGCTGGGAGTGGGTGAGACGTTGATCAAATGGGGCGTTGATGCCAGCAAAGTGCGTCAACTGGATTGGTGGGAGGGTACTCAGGTCAGCGGAATTCATTTTATCGCGACGCCTGCGCAGCACTTTTCCGGTCGCGGACTGTTCGACGGCAACAGCACGCTCTGGGCTTCGTGGGTGATGATCGATGGGGATAAACGGATTTTCTTCAGCGGTGACACCGGCTACTTCGACGGTTTTAAAGCGATCGGCGAACAGTTCGGTCCCTTTGATCTCACGCTGATGGAAACCGGCGCGTACAACGTCGACTGGCCGCACATTCACATGCAACCAGAACAAACCCTGCAAGCACATATCGACCTCAAGGGCCGTTGGCTGCTGCCGATTCACAACGGCACCTTCGACTTGTCGATGCACGCCTGGCACGAACCCTTCGACCGTATCCTGGCCTTGGCCTGGGAGCGCAACGTGTCCATCACCACGCCGCAAATGGGCGAAGCGTTCAGCCTCAGCCAACCACAGTGTGGACAGGCTTGGTGGCTGGAGGTTGAAGAGGCGACAGATCAGTTGGTCGTTAACAGCTAGGTACGTACGCCTATTCCACGGATTGTTCTGCGCAGATGCTGGTACAGCAGACTTTGCCAGTGTTGGGGGAGGGAACTCCCATCAGGAAAAAACCACTTCAATCCGACCTTCGCGCCTCGATCTCGGCGCTGGTTTGACGATGATCTGTACATCGCGTCCGAGCCGTGAGAGACACTCCATCATCTTGGCTTCACTGATGCCCCGAAATTTTCCGCGAAGCATTTCGGAAAGTTTGGGCTGTGATAACCCCAGGATCTCGGAGGCCTGAACTTGGGTCAGGTGACGAGCCTTTATGATTTCGCCGATCTTTGTCGCGAGCTGGGCTTTAACCCTCATCTCGTTGGCATTAGCGCTTCCAAGGTCTTCGTACACGTTGCCCGTGCTTTCTTCGATTTCAATCATGTCCTGATCCTTTTGCGTGATCCTGAGCCGCCAGCAGCCTCTTTTTGATCAGTTCGATATCGCTCTGCGTGGTTTCGATGCCCTTGGTCGATTTCTTCTGAAAGCAGTGAAGCACATAGATGGCGGCACTAAAACGAACGGTATAAACGGCTCGATAAGCATTTGTGTTGAGGTCGTCAACCACCTCAAGAACGCCAGCACCACCAAAGCCTTTCAATGGTTTAGCTTGCGGGTGTTTTGTACCGTCCTGTGCCAAGTGGAGGGCGAATCCGAAAACGTCTTGAACGTCCTTTGGCATCTGTTTGAGGTCTTTTTTACTACTGCTGACCCACAAGAGTGGCTTCCGTGTACTCATGTGAAAATATACCTATATGGGAATAATCGTCAAGCAGAGGAATCAGATCACTCAATCATCGCGTAATCCGCCCGCCCCACCGGGTCTGGCGTAGAGCCTCTGACGCTCATGCCTCTGCCCGGTGCAAAGCCAGGGAAGAACACCAGACCTTCGGCTTCAAGCCGATAGGCGAGGGCCAGGCGGGTTACGTCGAGCAATTCACCGCCAGCCTCAAACCGTCGGATAGCTTCAACGGTAACCCCGGACTCCCTGGAAAACTCCTCCAGAGACCAGCCCAACATCGCACGTGCCTGCGCGCTGTGTTCAGGGGTGAATTGAAAAAGGGCGATACGTTCCAGGGTGATTTTCATCGCAAGAGAGGCCATGGTTTTCTCCGGGTTCGAAATTGGTTATTCAATAAGTACTGTGTTTTTGTACAGCTGTTTTCGGCCCGGATCAAACTCAATTTTTTGATCGATGTTATTTCGGTTCTTCAAGGTAGGCGGTGGGCGCTTGCCCCAGCACCCGGCGAAACATCGTCGAAAAAGCCGCTGGGCTTTCGTAGCCGAAGTCCAGGGCTATTCGCGTCACTGGCTCATCTGCGGCGAGCCGCGCCAAGGCCAGCACGACGCAGGCGCGTTGCCGCCATTGGCTAAAGCTCAGTGCAGTCTGCTGTCGAAACAACCGGTTGAAGGTCCGAAGGCTGATGTGCAACTGATCGGCCCAGTGTTGTGGTGACTGATGGACGTCGGGTTGCTGGAGGAAGGTCTGGCACAGTACGAGCAGGCGTTTATCCGCAGGCAGCGGAATGTGCAGGGGCAGGTGGGCGCTGCGTGCCAGTTCATGTAACAACAAACTGATCAGCACGCCGTCGCGTTCCGTTTCGGCGTATTCGAGCGGTAACTCCACGGCCTCCATCAGCAGTTGACGCAGCAGCGCTGAAACCTCGATCACTTGGCAACTGCTGCCGAAAGCGCTCATCGCTGTGGGTTCGATGTACAGGCTGCGGGTGCTGACCCCAAGCATCAAAACTTCATGTGGCACGCTCGCTGGAATCCACACTGCACGTTGCGGTGGCACCACCCAATTGCCGTCGTCGGTGCTGACCTGCATCACACCCGTAGCGCCGTACAACAACTGCGACCGACGATGGCTGTGACGCGGCAGCAGGTGCCCATGCGGGTAATCCGTTCCAATCGCCACCACTGCGCGTGGCGTGTGGTCCAGCAAATCAATCGAAGTGTTGCGCATAGAGCAAACATCCAGCGGTTGGCGTAAACGCAAACATTATTGGCTGACTTGCTGAAGCAGGCCAAGCACCGTCCTTCTATCGTCGAGCCCCACTCAACCGATGGACGATGTTCAATGTTTTATCTTCTGCTGGCGCTTTTTGGCTGCATGACCGGCGTCACCGCCGTACTGTTCGGATTTGGCGGTGGTTTCGTCGTAGTACCGCTGCTGTATCAGATGTTGATGTTCAGCCAAGGTGCTGACGACCCGATCAGCCAATCGGCCATGCATATAGCGGTCGCCACCTCGACCTGCGTGATGATCGTCAATGCCTCGGTCGCCACCGGTAAACATCACCGCGCAGGTAACCTCATTCGGCACTACCTGTGGCCACTCGGCGGTTTCATCGGGCTGGGCGCCGTCTTCGGTGCAATCGCGGCGATGTGGATGGATGGCGAAGTGATCCGTTATGCGTTCATCGCTTATCTGGGCGTCACGATTGTGGATTGCCTGCTGCGACGTGGTTTTCTTACGCCAACCGATGGAATTCCCCCACGGCGATTGGGGAGGGCGGAAGTCTCCGGTGGTGGCGTGAGCATTGGCGCGATTGCGACTTTTCTCGGTGTCGGCGGCAGCGTCATGACCGTGCCGTTGTTGCGACGTTGTGGTCTGAGCATGTCTCAAGCGACGTCCATGGCCAACCCGTTGAGCCTGCCCGTAGCGTTGGCCGGAACATTGACCTACATGGTCATGGCCGGATTCACACAGTTCGATCTGGGGCCATGGTTTATCGGCTACGTCGACTTGCTGGCTTTCGCACTATTGACCTTGGGTTCGATGCTCGGGATTCGCCTGGCAACGCCCTGGATCGGGCGCATACCGGACCGAGTACATGCGCGGGTTTATGTTGGTCTGTTGATTCTGGTGATGCTCGGCATGTGCCTGAGTTGAACGCGGCTGATCAGCTCTCCAACCCAGGCACCTCCCGAATAATGAAGTGATCCAGATTTTCGATATCGCCGCTGAACACCCCGAACGTCTGATCGGGGTTCTTTTTACTCGGCACCTGCTTCAACTCGGGCGTCACACCATAAAAGAAGCAATAAAGCTCCCGCTCGCTGCCGATAGCACCCTTGATTTCCTCCAGGAAGGCTTTGCGCTTGCGGTAGTTCTCGATCAGGTTTTTGCTCAGGTAAACGTTCACCGAGTACGGCTTTTTGTCGAGCCAGACCTTCTTCTCGAAATCGATGCGGAAACTGGTTTTGTAGTCCTTGATGGCTTTGATCTTGCCCCAGTAAATCAGCCCCTTGTTGTCCTGCAGGTATTCGATCTTCTTGAAGAACGAGCCGTAGGACGCGGTGTGTTCGCCAATCTTCAGCGGCATGCGTTTGAGCAGGTCCTTGTCATCGAAATTCGACACGAAGCACTCCACCGGATGAGCGAAGACGCAGGTTGTGTCCGGTGCCGACTCGCGGGGCGGATGCTCGGTGGTGCTGGCCGGGGCAGAAGGTTTCGGCTCGTCCCGAGGCGCACCTGGAACCTGCGCCGGGGTGGACGGCTTGCGCACATACTGACGCCGGGTCAGCAGCAGCTCTGACGGAAAGTGTTCCTCCGGTCCTTCATCCACTTCGGTGCTTTCTGAGCCTGGCGTTCTGAGGCTGACATAAGGACAGCCCTCGACATGCCGGGTGCTGGGCAGGTTCTTGAAGTGTGGCGTCCTTACATAGTTGACGTTCTTGGCATTAAACGTACCCAGCCCATTCGCCACATCAAACGCCGCCCGACAGTCGTCGTTGGGACAGTGAAAGCGTTCCTTGGCCGAGTCGAAGTCCATGGTCTCGTCGAAGTTCAGATCGCGCACGTCATAGATCGACAGTTTGTCGTCGAGGCTGATGCAGTAGGCGGTGTCGAATTTCATGCGCGCTCGGGTCCTTGAGAGATAGGTGGCGTATTAATAGCGGGTGGCGCGTGATGGCGCACCTGTTGATTCACGTTCGTCGTGTCAACGCCGTCCTTAATTGGACAAGACCCCATTGCCTGACTAGCGTTGTGAGACGGATCGCATTGCTCCATGCCTCATGCTGAGGCGCCGCTCCGAGCTGACAGTCAGTTGCATCTACAAGGAGGTCAGATGTTTGGTTCGGTCGTACTGGACGCAATTCTCGGGATGCTGGCGCTGTTCACGTTGCTTGGCGTCTTCGTCACCACGCTCACTGAAATCATTCAATCATTCTTCCAGAAGGTCCGGGCGAAGTACCTCTATGACGCCCTGAAGCTGTTGTTCACCGGCAAATTGAAGGGGCTGAACGACAGCGACATGGCGTTCTTCCAGCAGGTGCTCGATCACCCGGTGATCCAGTCCATGGCGCCACCGGGCCAACGCCCCAGTTACCTGGACCCGGCGATGCTGGCGCAGGTGGTGATCACGCTGCTGCTGCACAAAGACGACACCGCGACCCTCGATATTCCCCTCGACGAACTCAATGCGGCCCTGACCAAAGGCATTGCACAGGTTCCTTCCGAGCACTTGCGCCGCGCATTGTCGACGTTACTCGCGGCGGCCCAGGCCAAAGTCACCACGACTCAGGAGCTGTTGTGTTCGTTCAAGACCCGGTTGGAGCACTGGATCAATGCGGTCATGGACCGCGCCGAAGGCTGGATGCGGCGCAATGCCAAAGTCGTGTCGCTGACCTGTTCGCTGGTGATTTGCCTGGTGCTCAACGTCAACGCGTTCGACCTTATGCAAGGCCTGGTACGCAATGACACCTTGCGCGCGGCGGGCATGCAGATGGCCAGCAATCTGGTGACCAACAACTCGTCCGCGACGCTCGATCAGGTCTGCGCGAATCGGGACGACAAGGCCCAGTGCCAGTTTGAGTCGGCGTTGGGCAGTTTGCAGGCGCTGCCTCAGGGCGCTATCGGCTGGAACAACCTGCCGGCGTTTTTGCATCACGATCAGAGCAACAAAGCGGCCTGGTTCGGCTACTGGTTGCTTGGAGTCATGACGGCGGCATTGGCTGCCTCGTTGGGCGGCGACTTCTGGTTCAGGATGTTGAGCCAGATGATTCGCCTCACGGGCAGCAAAACCGTCCCACAGCCCAGGCCCTGAGCAGTATCGGGCAGATCAACTCAGGGAGAGCAACATGCCGAACAACTGGCCCGCCGAGATTGAGCACATCGTCGTGCTGATGATGGAAAACCGTTCCTTCGATCATCTGCTGGGGGATTACACCAGCATCAACCCAGCGTGCGATGGCATCAACCGTAACGCACCCAGCACCAACCCGCTAACGGACGCCAGTGGCGGCTCAGCGGTGATCACTCAAACGGCGGAAATAGCGGATTACTTCGCCCTGTGGGCGCCACCCGCGCCTTCGCCACCGGCGCTACCCGCGAAGGACAGCGAAGGTTTCGACCTGGGCCACGAGTTCGTCAATGTCGAGAAACAGCTGGATGTCACGCTCAAGACCAGCCTGACCGCACCCAAACTCGATGGCTTTGCGCAGGACGCCTACGACAAGGCTCGCAACGATCTGAAGGTGTACAAAACCTGGTCGCAATCCATGGCGCAGCGGGCGATGAACTACATCCCGTTCGGTGCCACGCCAGCCGCCGATCCGCTGCCGGCGATCCAGGGGTTGGCGCGCAACTTCACGGTGTGTGACCGCTGGTTTGCCTCGGTGCCGGGCCCGACCTGGCCGAACCGTTTTTTCGCCATGCTCGGCAGTTGTAACGGCCATTTGCTGATGCCATCCACGGGCACGGTGCTGGCCGGTATCAAAAGCCTGATTGCGCAGTTTGGTGGCGACAGTATTTTTTCGCTGCTGCGCGACAAGGGCCACGATGTGCGCATTTATTCCGACGGCGCTATTCCGCTGGCGGCGCTGGTCAAAGGTGGTTTGCAGCACATGAGCATCGACGACTTCAAGTCGGATGTCGCTGGTAACAAGCTCCCCGAACTGTCGTGGATCGAGCCGAGTTATGGCCTGCTCAACGGCAAGCTCGGGCCCAACGTGTCGCACCATCCACCGGAAGACCTGCGTTTTGGCGATCAGTTTGTCGGTGAGGTGTTCAATGCCTTGTCGGCCAATATCGATGTCTGGAACAAAACCCTGTTCGTGCTGCTGTACGACGAGCACGGCGGTTTTCATGACCATGTGGTGCCACCGACCTGCGTGGCGACGGGTTCAACTGTCGATGTCGACTGGCCCAATCCCTTCACCCGGCTCGGTATCCGCGTACCGGCGATCCTCGCTTCGCCTTGGCTCAATCCGGGCCTGATTCCGTGGACCGACAGTCTCCAGGCGCAACATTACGATCACACCAGTCTGCTGGCCTTTCTTTGCGATCATTTCCAAGTGCCGCGCAGCGCTCTTGGCCCACGGGTGGTGGCTGCCCAGCACTTCGGCAACGCGCCGATCTGGCGCACTGCCGCAAGCATTGCTCCTGCACCGAAACTGGCAGCCACCGCCGTGCCTAGCCGCGCCGGGCTGCCATTGATCGAGTCCGAACTGGCGACCCAAAGTCGGCAGGTGGTGGACAGCGCCACCGGTTACCTCGACGGGCTTGATCCAGAGCAGATCTGGAAAAACAGCGCCCAAGGTGTCAGCAGTTTCCTCAATAACCGCACCCGGGCACTGGTTGACCCCGGCCAGGCCCCTCTCACGTCGGCCGCGCCCAGTGCAGACAGCCTGGAGGCGAAACTGCGACGCCTGCAAGACCTGATGGCCATCGCCCACGGTCAAACGGTTCCTCCCGTTGCGGCGCCCGCCACCAAAGCCTTGGTAGAGCCGGGGCCGGGTGTTGCGCCAGCACGACTGCGAATTCTCTGTCTGCCGGGTGTGGGATTCACGCAGGCCGCCAACGGGCAGGGCAGTATCGACGTCAACTGGCAGGAACAATGGCGCACATTGATCCGCAACCAACTGGCGCAGAACGGTCGCGTCATCGAGGACCAGGACATCGACTTCCTTCCCTTCGATGATCAACTCAACGGTGGGCCAGACTTCGCCCAGATCACCCGAGGCCTGGCAATGCTGCGGGCCGATGCCAGCGATAAGGCTGACGAGGCCACTTTTGGTAGCTGGGGCCTGCCGGTCAACCAGATGCTGCGTACCACCGTCGGCGCCATCGTGCAATGGATCGAAGACGCCGATTTACGTACCGCACTGACCCAACATCTGTTGGCGAAGATCGAGGCGTTCGACCCGCAGATTATCTTCGCCCAAGGGCTGGGCAGCCTGATCGGCTACGACGCCTTGCGCCGTTCGGTGGTCAAGAATGATTCGGCGCTGGAGCGCATCGACGGCCGGGTGTTCGTCAGCTTCGGCTCACCCATCGCGCTGCCGTTGGTGATGCGCGACGTGTGGGGCGGTCGGGTCATGCGCTTGAGTGAAAACGGTCGGGGCATCCGCCGCTGGTTCCACCTCTACAACCCCAATGACGGCTTGCTGACCCGGCCGATCACCTCGCCGGACTCAGCGCGCGTCGACCTGCAAACCGAGTTCAGCGTGCCGCTGCGCGATGACCTGCTGGACCTTAATCACGCAGCCCAGGCCTACTTGTCGTCACCCACCAGCCAGACCGGCCTCTGGCCACAACTGGCCCGCGACGTGGTGGCGGCCCGCGCTCTTGAGGTGCCGGCATTCCTGTCCCGCAGTGGCCAACGCAAACGCCGCGCCTTGGTGGTCGGTATCAACGATTACCCCGACCCGAGCGCACGCCTCGACGGCTGCATCAACGACACCTACCTGATCAGCCGCATGCTCCAGGAGAGCGGCTACGACTCCGGCGACATCCGTTTGCTGCACGACGCCCGGGCGACGCGGGCGAACTTCGTCGAGCGCCTCGAATGGCTGGTGGAAGGTGCCCGCGCCGGAGACGAGCGGGTGCTGTTCTATTCCGGCCACGGCACCCAATTGCCGGCGTACAGCAGCAGCGGCGAAGCCGACCGCATGGACGAAACCCTGGTGCTCTACGACTTCGACTGGGATGACGAAAACACCCACTTCACCGACAAACTGTTCCGCCAGTTCTACAGCCACCTGCCGTTCGACCCGAACGGCCACGGCGCTAAACTGACCGTCATGTTCGACTGCTGCTACGCCGGCGGCATGAGCCGTGGCAACGGCCGCGTGCGCGGCATCACCCCACCCAGCGACATCCGCCACCGCATGCTGCGCTGGGACCCCTACGCCGGCGACTGGGACCGCCGGGTTTATGCTGCCGACAGCGACGGCCGCGACTTCAGCGAACAAGGCAGCAAATCTCGCATACTCACCCGCACCCGCAGCACCCAAGGCGCCGCCACCGGCCTGCGCCCCGAGAAAGAAGCCCAACTGCAGCACCAAAGCGAACTCTACGGCCACCACGGCCCCTACATGCCCCTGATGCTCTACGCCGCCCGGGAAAACGAAAAAGCCAACGAGTATGAGGTAGGTTCCAGCAGCTACGGCGCCTTCACCTACGCCGTGGTCGAGCAACTGCGCAAACTGCAGCAGGAAAATGCGACGTTGGGGTTTGATAAGTTGATTGCGCAGGTGGGCAAAGTGCTGAGCGCGAGATCGTTGGGGCAGACACCAGAAATCGTCGGGCCGAGCGAGGTGAGGGAGGCGGTGTGCCCGTGGCGGATTAGTGGGTTGGGGAAGTGAGGGGCTTCCCCTAATGCCAATCCCAAAAAAGATCGCAACCTGCGGCAGCTCCTACAGATTTGCGTACGGCCTCGATTCCACGGGCGTACCCGGTCGGCGTAGGAGCTGCCGCAGGCTGCGATCTTTTGATCTTGGCTTTGGTCGGCGTAAAACTAACCCCCAACCCGCCACCGCCCCGCCCCTCGTAGGAGCATGGCTTGCCAGCGATGGCGATCTCCCAGCCCACAAAACAACCAACATGTGCAATGAGATCAATCAACTAACGCCTATTACTCGCGCCTCAGCCGCTTCACTTTCGTATAAAGCGAAGAGGTGAATTCGACTTTGTCGCTCGAAAGGTGACAGCGCCGATGACAATTCGGGCACAGCGCGACAGTCCAAAATTGCTTCATTGGCAGTCGGGAGTCTTGAAAAGTCATTTTTGACAGACGGTCAGCTCAACACCTTGCCTATCGAAAATCCACGGCTTGGGCTAGCTTAGCTATCCCTGTGGAGGTGCCATATGACTGAACGGGTACAAGTAAACATGCACGAAGCAAAATCCCAGCTATCCCAACTTGCTGAGCGTGCATGGCATGGCGACAAGGTTGTGATCACCAAGGCCGGCAAGCCTTATCTGGATCTGCTGCCCCATGTCGATACGCCTCGGGTACGCAAGCCTGGGCGATTGAAAGGGCAAATCCGGATATCTGTGGATTTTGACAAAACGCCCAAGGACATCATCGATGGATTCGAAGGCAGCCTATGAGGCGCTGGCAGAATTATTCCTCAGTATCGGGGCGGGTGGTTGCGGCGCGATTGTGATGGGGGCGGAACACTGAGATTTCCAAACCCACCGCCGATCCCCTGTGGGAGCGAGCCTGCTCGCGATGGCGTCGGTAAATATGCCGCACAAACAAAATCCGCCACCTGAACTTCAGGCAGCGGATTTCTTCATTTCAGCAACGAACAATCAAAACCCTCGCAGCACCCGTGACGCCTTCCGCCACCAGGATTGACGTTGATTGAACGGATCATCCACCAGCACGCAAGGCATGTCCCGTAACCGAATCCACGGCTCATCCTGCCAGTGCAGCATGCAAAGCGACATCTTCGGCCAGTCCAGCACACTCAAAGTCGGCCGCTCGACCGCCCTCGATGGCCGCGCATCACGCAACGTAGGCACCACCTGATGCGTCAACCATTCGCGTAGCAGTCGATAATCCGGGCAATAGTGATAAACCAACAGAGCGTACACACCTGACTCGCTCAACATCAGTCGCTCTTCCGCTGCGCCGTGGGCGTACACCAGCATCATTTGCCGCTGGTCCGCATCGAGCTTGCGCGACATACGCTCGTCGAGGTACTTGCCCATCAAACGCCCCAGATCATGAGCACAGAACCAGGCCTGGTTCTCCACAAGGAGGGCGTGAAGGTGGATGTTGTGACGGGTAAAAAGGGTGGGGATGAGTGGTTCAGACATGACGGGCCTCCAGACACGGAAGCGTTTGGGGTACTGCGTGAGTACGGTGGTTCACCTTCATCGTGAAGGTCAGATGCTTAGGCATATCCGTTACCTCTGGCTGCTTTCTTAGGGCATTCGTTATGGGTGTCGGGAGCTAAGAAACCCACCAGAGACGGGCCGGACATATTCCCCTTTCGGGTCTTGTATTCGCCCACTCCCGACATAACGGGGATTTTTTCACAGGCGTCGAAAAACCGCTGGCGAAAAAAAGCCGCATGGCTGTCGGGTGCGGAGGACCGCTCTGGTTTGTAGAGTTTCTTAGGCTCTGTTTAGGAGGGTATGGGGAAAATTTTTTTTAGTCAAGGTTGGGGAGGGATACATGGAGTGTTGGAATTACAACATAAAAGAGTACAACTAAAAAAGTACCTAGGGTTGTTATAAGAAAGCCACACATGGTGAGTGTGTGGCTGTTTTTTCTATAGTTTCTAACTTTTCCGTAGTACTTGGTCGTCTTTTCCTACGTAAGCGCACTGAACTCTTCGTAATTTTCCGTCTGCCTTAAGTAGCGCATCTCCCTTACCGTTCAGATTCTCTGCTCCAGACTCGTCTAATACCACTCTGCTTTCAGTTCCGCTTTTAACTCGTAATGCAAGTTGCGCAGGCAGGTTTGAACGTAAGTTTGTACTAATTACCTCCGCGCTGGGTTTTTGCGTAGCGATGATTAGATGTATTCCGGCCGCACGAGCCTTTTGAGCAAGACGCTTGAGCTCCTGTTCTATTTCCTTCTTTGCCTGCGGGTCATGTGTTAGATCGGCATACTCATCAAGCACGACGAGCCACCATGGTAGTCTCTCTGAAGAGGGAGCTTTTGAGTTGAACTCACCTAAGCTCCTGCAACCGAAGTTTCGAAATAAGGTATAACGCCGCTGCATTTCCTCAACAGCTTCTTTTAACAGAACGATCGCATCCGAATCTTCCCAGCCTATTTGACTATGTAGGTAATCACAGCCCTCAAAGGCAAGCATCTCGGTACCTTTAGGGTCCACGAGCAAAAGCCTAAGTTCGCTAGGGCCAAAAAATTTTGTTAAGCCAAATAATATCGCATTTAGTGCTTCGGATTTGCCACTGCCAGTGGTTCCCGCAACAAGAAGATGTGGGGAGTTGGCTGAGGAGAAATTTATACTTACAACTTCTCCGAACTGATCTTCTCCTATTGGGGTACTTAAAGCATCCTTCTCGACTGTCCAAGATTTCCATAAATCTGCAGCATCAACAAAATATCGTAGCTCGGCAGCTTTTGGTACATCTATAGTGACGAAGCCTTTGTCAATATCAAAGGTAATGTTTTGTTCTTGTTCTAGTTCGAGTTTTAGCTTTAAGGCTTGAGATTTTTCGAATAGTTTTTTTGGATCGACCCCCGGTGCGGCTCTAACTTTGAATAGTATCGAAGCAGGCCCTTCAATGTAAGGTGTTTCTGAGCTTGAGGCTGCAATAACATTTATATTATATGCCGAGAAACACGCTAGAATTTCATTGTATATGCGTCGGAGAGCGGGTTCATCCATGCGCTGTCTGGAACTCGGTGTTTTAAGAAGTGAACCTTGAGATATAGTGGTGGAGTCTCCGATGTCTTCAGTTTTTGATCGGGTCTTAATAAGTGTAGGATTAATGGAGTGATGAATGTCCTCTGTTGGCGTATGAAATGGGGTGGCTTCTGTATTGGTAGGATCTTCTAATTTAGTTTTCGGAGAATTAAAATTATCAGGTCTGCTGATCAGTTCAAGTATGAGGCTGCGAGTTGTCTTTACAATAAGTACGCCATCTTTTTCTTCTGTTGATATGTCTCCTTCTATAGTATCCCATAGGCAGGAGGAGTAGAGTCCGTTGATCCTGTTAAGAGTGTATCTACCCTCTCTAAATAACTGTCTGATATCGTTAGGGATTGATTCGGAGGTTGAGTTTGTATTTGAGGAGGAGGTACTAACTGAAAGTATCGCCTCCTTGGCAACAGACTCAACTGCTGACAATACTCGTTCGCGCCATAGCTCAGCATCAATCTTCGTGCAGCCTTCCTTGTCGATGTTTTCAAGTATGGCTGTGAAAAACTCGCAAGTTCGTTTGACTTGTACGATGCCGTGCGGGTCAAATAGTTGTCGCAACTTACCTTCTAATACTAAGATATCAATCTCTAATGTTTCGGATTCAGTTCTTCTAAAAGTGATGCGCGCCATATCAGCTCTGACTTGGAATCCGCTAAGCCATTCCGAATGCTCATCAAGGCTAATCCATACGGAGATCCCATCTCTGAGCTCTACAGGGAATAACTGCTCGGCGACTCGTCGAGCCACACTGAGACCTAGTATCTCTTCTGTTACCCTTGCGACCCCCATTGCCTTTAGCGCTAGATGTGGAGATAAATGCCGGGTTTCTTCATAAACCCGTTGAGCTAAGTATTTGACAATATCGTTAGCAACTTCAGTATCTTCGATATCTGGTATCAATCGATGCAGCTTCCGGGAAAGCCTGGATTCTATTAAGGTGCGACCAGAACGGGATGAGACGATGATAGTGTTAAGACCGTTACCGCCAATCCCAGTCTCCATACTTAAGATATCCGGCGCTCCAGCTTCTACGGATTCAATCTGTTCGCGAGAAATATGCCTCTCTAAAGTAATAACCCAATGGCTAGAGCTATGTAATATATGGAAAATTCGCGCGGAATCTTGGAAGTTAACCCGAAGTTCTACAAAGTCAGTGTTTTCAGGTTGGGAGGGAGAAACTGGTCTGCATCTTTCTGAGCGAACTACGATGGTACCCCAAGTTTCTAAGATTAAATCAGGGTCGCGCGGGCGCATAGCAATTGAAATAGATCCTCCATCATTAGACGGATCAAGACGAACGGGTCTGTCAAAAAGAGGATGAAACCTACCTTTGCGTTCTATCGGTGGTTCAGTATTCGTCTGGCTTGTAATATGTTCCTGTAAAATGTGTGTGACTAAAGCGATATCGTATAGTTTGTCTGTTAAAAGCTCTGGTAGGTTATCCCCCAATTCGTAATCTATAAAAGCTAGATCTCTCGCGGGGAAAAATAGACCTTTATGAGAGCCTCGCTCTTCCGCGGGAAGTTTCTCAATGCTTTTGGTTATTGACTCCCAGCGACTTCGTGGGGCCGCAACAGTTATAGATACTCTTAGATTGGATAGTGAACCGCGTGAAATTTTGTAGATTAATTCTGCCACCATATCATCCGATGGGGGTAGGATGGTAAGCAGTGATAGGCCCTCTCGCTTATATGGATGTGCCTCTAAGTAAGAGGTTATTCTCGCTGCAATAGAATCTAATGCAGAGTTATCGATGGATACGTCAGAAGAGACTCTCCGCAAGGGAGCAAAATCCTCAAACCAAGAGAGTTCTGATCTAGCAAAAAGAATTTCACCAGCTAAACCCGTGGTGGTAGGTGGAGACTCATGTGGAGTGAGTGCTTCCAGCCAGGTTAGATATTGTTCGCCATCTCCAGTAGCGAAGCTTGCGTTTCCTTGCAGGCAAGAGATTGCAAGCTTCGTACATTTATCTAAGTATGAAGCTATCCACCTTAGCCGAATTGGCTGTAAAGGAAGCATGAGCCTACGGTCTTGCGCTCTTACTATGAGCGTATCATTTCCGAGAAAAGCTTGTAGTGTTGAAGATCTACTACCTTCAGGTATGTAGTCAGTTCTAATGGAGGTTAGAATGCGCTCCCATTCATCAATAAATGAATGTATATGCTCGACGGCAAGACCATCTTTGCTTAGATTGTCTCTAAGTGATTTCCTTAGGTTTAGCAGGTAATCCAACTTTGGGTCTGCTCCGTTATGAACGGAGTTTTCTGTTGGGGTGATTTTGTTCAAAGGTAGTAGGCGTTGGGTAAATGCTGAAATCCAATCACCATCTTCAAGCGTTTCATTCAGCGAAAGTTCCCCAATTGTTTCCCATGCTGGGGAGTCAGGTGCCGAAACTAGCAGCCACATAAGAGCAAAGTACTGAATGTGTTCTGCGTGCCACTCTGTACTGTCAAACTCTTCCAGCACTTTTCCGTTGCAGTCCTTGATCCGAAAGCCTATGGGGATAGGTTCCCAGTTAATCGGTTCTTGGTCCTCGTCGGCTTCAGAGCTTTCCTCATCATTTTCAAGTTCAGGGACTAGTTGTTGTGAGGTTATAAAGGTAGGAAGTACTAGTTCGCACCCGCCTGGCACATCTGTTAGGGCGTCAGATATTGCTGTCAATGTGGGGCCAAACAAGAACGCAAACAGTCCGTACGAAGCGTTAGATGAGCCATCCTGATAATTAGAAAGTATTTCTATTTTTGCAGGCTTTAGTTGGTCGTCTTGATTTATAAGTCTTTGGTATATGCTTACCAACTCGACTGCTGGATTGAAAAAGGTTTTTTTGGCCGGTGTTGCTAATCGCTCTACCGCTTTTCGCGTTTTGTTTGAAACTAAGTCGGCTATTAATTTTTGCTCTCCGAAACAGCAAAGTCCGAGAAAGCGCTCGGCATCTAGTTGTGACCGTGAATTCAGTCCGGGGACTACATCGGACTGTTTTAATGTATTGAGGTGTGATGGGTGATTAGATTCAATTTCTGCATAAACCTTATCCCCTAGTTTTAGCCCGGTTGTATCGCGCTTGAACAATTGTTCAAAAATGTAGTAGGGGATTTTTTTTTGTGTGTTACTTTCGGGTTTGAGGATGTAGCTTGTGCATAGCTCTCTAAATTTTATACGATCTGATTCAGGGATTGATTCTCCCTGCGCTCCTACAAATGCAGTATTAATAACTAACTTTTGTAAATCTTCTACGAGAAGCTCTACTCCGGAGGAAGTAAGTTCGGAGTGGTTGAAGTTGAGCTCAAGGCGACGTTTTATTTTTGAATCGTTATCACCTACTCGCCATTTGATATCTGGAAAAAGATCTAAGCGCCATAGGCAAGTACCAATCAGTTGGTCTGCAGTGTCTGAATTGATTGGTTCTTTATACGTGTTCCATTCTGAACAGAGCTCTTGTGTGAATTTTAATAATTTTCTAACAGGTAGTGGAACTATGTCTGGATGGATGAGACCAATTAGTTTAGTCGTCCTTTCGAGCAGAAGAGATGGGGGTTGGGTCTTCGATTTTGTGATGGTTTCCCACGATTTACTTATCATCATCCTAATGACAGACCCAAACTTTCCTGAGTACTCATCAAAGCTATGGTCAAGAAAGTTTATATCGCGTAGCGTGAAAAGATTTTGTAGTCCCTGCTCATCGCTTTGAACGCGAGTCTCTAAATATACAAGGCCGTTAAGATTGTTGTTTCTATAATAGGTTATTGAAAGTCCATCTCCGGCCACATGCTCTTTCGGAATGGATCCGTCAAGATCCTCCGCGACTATTAGCTGTACGTTGGCTAGGTTGGACATCTGTGATTTTTCTCTCCAAATTGAAATTAGAGAGCGTACTTCATCAGGTTGAAGATTTTTGACTCTGAAGCATTTTTGATTTGTATCAGGGTTTTTGAGGAATACTTCACTGATAATTTCGTATACGGTAAGTGCTAATACTTCTGTAGTCATTGCATTATCTCCGCGGACACCATTCGCGTAGCATCAGAGTACACACGAAGCATTCCGGTTGCTTTCATTTGCTCAGCAAACTGCCGTTCGTTTTCTTCAAAAATTGTAGCGTCGAATGCATTAAGCATGCCCTGTGCGGATGCGCTGTTTCGACCTAGTACTAGACCACATCTCTCACCTAGCCAATTAGATACGAAGTCTTCAAAGGTTAACTCTCGTTGAGATTCGGTAGAGGCAAGTACCAGTGCTTCGATAATATGGAGTTTTAGCGTAAAGTGCCTACGACCTTTAGTTGAGTTTAGTATTCCGCATGTGCCAGCTGTGTTGCTAAAAAAGACTTTTATTTTATTTATTTGCTGATTTGATATTTTGCCATCTTGAATTTTGGCCTGTTGATATGCAGCATCTTCAATGTTTGTAAGTTGTGTTTTTAAACATTTTTGAGATGCGCGACGTAACTGTGTATGAACTCCTGCGCAATCAACAATTAGTCCATCCCAGCTTTTGCTTAAATATTCTGCTGCGCGAGCCCCTTCAAGAATTACAAGCCAGAAACCAGTCCAGTTCATAATTGCCTTTACCCGTTGCACCGAGGGTAAGTTGCTGTGGCTTACAATATTTTTTATACCGTCACGATACAGATTTTCCCATTTGTCGTTTCTGATTCTTGTTTCTGGTTCCACCAAGTCAATAACTGCTTCTTTATCCATTTCACCATGTTTGAGTAAGGCCGCCGATAAGGTTTCTAAGGGGGAGTTTGTCTTTAATGGGTATAGCGACCTAAAACCATCTCTTATAGACTTTAAACGATATTGATCTGGGTCGTGGCGTAATACTGAAAACGCGAATGCGCCTCCGCCCCTTAGGTAACGTCTTTCCTGATTTATTTTAATCGACGTTTCGTCCCCACCTCTTACTGTCTTTCGACCTCTAGCGTCCCAGTGGACAAGGGAGCGGGTGTAGGGGAAAAAATGCGTGCGCTCCCAACTTTTGGCTTTGGTTATATTTGGCGCTTCCAATTCAAGACAATGCAGCAAATGTGCAACTGCGTTTCCCGAGTGTTCATTGAGAAGTACTTTGGATTTAAGTTCTGGCGGTAGTACGTCGGCAACAAGTCTTCTAGCAAAATCATGTGAGCGACGTAATATTCTGATTTCCTTTGTTTCTGGGCCAGGCAGAATCTCTCCTGCTCCACAGACGATAAAATTAATTAGCTCCAGTCCGGGGAAATGGCCAGCGCCGTCGGAATCAAATATGCCACCAAACAACTCCTTGGTGATGTCAGGTCCTTTTAAGTTTGACACCTTACACGCCCCCTACTTGAATAACATCCATATCAATAGATACGTTATGTACATTCCCGTTCATAAAAAGAGATATTTCACCGCCTTCGCTTTTTCCTAGTGCTGCGAGACGGCCGAGAAAAGATCTTATTCTCCTGATTTCGTGAGAGTAGAATTCCTCCGAAACATAACCTGACGCGGATCGTGTCACACATTCGAATGCTAATAGGTCTAGAGCAATATCTACGGGAGGTTGATCGCCCTCTAGGACGCGTATAACAACTGTCCTGTCTATCCAGTCAACAGACTCATTGAGGTTCCAGCTTTCTTTATCAGAGTCCCATGCTTTCGATGCAGGAAGCATTAATAAGTGATTTGTCGGGATGCGGCGAGCAATAATTGCTGCGTCAGCGCTCGCTTTCCCAAATGCCGGATCTACTAAATGCAACGTAGTTTCTGACTTCGACATGCGAAGTCCTTGGATTGCATGCAATCCAGAGATTATCATGTTTTTTAATCTTACAAGTTCTGTAGGGGTAAGTTGGCCCTTTATCATTCCAAGAAATGCATCGCCGTGACGAAAACCCAATCTTGACATTAAGGTCCCTTTTTCTTGGGTGTCGTCAAATATAGCTCTTCGACGGAGGCTGCGAACAGCTACCGCTGTCACCTCATTTTCCTTTAATAATTCTGCTTTGTTTTGAGGGTTTCCCATAAAATCATCAATTCCCTCAGATGCATCAACGATTTTGACTTTATTGGATAGTTTAATTTTGAACTGTAGATCAAGCTCGTTGGTAGGGAATACTTCGCCGACATTCAATATCTTTTCGTCAACAACCCTTGATGCTATTGATCCCGGGTCGAGCTTTCTAAACGTCGATAAAATAGGTATTCCTTTGTAGATTCGATCCGAGAACTCGGGAATAGGTGCTTGAAATAGCAGATTATAGAATGCCCAATTATGCTGCCACCCAGTGGTATCACCTTCATCAGTGCATTTTTTCTCTATATCTTCGCAGGTCATGCCTCCGGTGATCAGGAAAGATACGAGCATTAGCATTTCTCTGATCGTTATGACATGACCAAGCCTTTCTACAACTTCACAAAGTTCTTCAATTTTTGATATTCGTTTTTTTGATATTTCATCACTTTCTGCTAATAAATACCGGTTGTGCTTAATTGGGCATTGCGCAGAAATTGAACGTGTACTGCAAACTATCCATCTTCGTCCGTCATTCACCCAGCTTTGAAATGTCCTATTCAGTAGACTGTCACCCGAGTTGGCGGGTTTAGCTGCTACCGATTGATAGTTGAGATTGACAATGTGGGTTTTTCCATCAGTTGAACTTAACCCCGTACTAAAGGACTGCTTAAAAAGGTGCGCGATTGCTTTGCATTCGGGGTTTGATGTTGATGAATTAACTACAGCTCTTAGTCTTCCTTCATTGGCACATATTATTAATACTTCATTCGGCCGGGAAGGGGCGTTTTCGATCAAATCCACCGCAGACTCTAAATTGAGTTCTGAGTAGTCTTTGTGTATTCGAAGCTTTACGGTGGAGTCGCTCCGTTTTGAATGAATTGTATGCTGACCGTCGCATTGCGTTACAAGAATATTTCTTGATTCTTGGCTTGTATAGCCTAGATATTCCTCAATAAGTCTGCGGCAGAGATGGGTTTTTCCATGTCCGGCATCACCCGTTAAAATGATGCATCTTGCTCCACTATCGAGAGCTTTCTGCGTGTATTGCAGTGCGACTGTTTGTAAGTCTAAGGCATCGTCGCCCGTTTGATACTCTTCGTAAATTTGATCGTGGGCGGCACTAAATGGTAAGAAACGATTCAGTCTTGCGACATGGCTGTTTATTTTAGATGATTGATCACTAGGCATATCGTCCCTCTGCCTCAATTCGTGGTCGGCTGAATTGCCACCATCGACCTCATTTGAGTGACATTACAGCAAATCATAGGGTCTTTGGAATGGCTATATGGCATCACCAAAGATAACCCTTGTGTGATAAAATTCCTGTCGTTCAAAGCAGGACGCTAAGCTCTCAGTGTGTGATTTTTTTTGGCATGCGTAGACGATCAACATTGGCGGAAGATTTTCGTTGCGTTTGTAGGTTGCAACGGATTTTTTTCGCAAGCTCTACTAAGACAGTGCCTGCGACCTTCAGCTCGCATTCCCACACCACCAATACCTGCCATCCTGCGTTTTCAAGCTTTTCGCGAACCAACAGATCCCTATTGACATTTTTCGCCAATTTTTCTGTCCAAAAATCGACCCTGGATTTTGGTATGGTCGAATATTTACAGCCCGCATGGCGATGCCAGAAGCAACCATGGACAAATATACAGGTAGCGAACTTGGGCAGTACAATGTCTGGACTCCCCGGTAGATCCTTCTTATGAAGGCGGAAGCGGTAACCATTTGCATGAAGAAACTTTCTTACCAGGATCTCTGGTTTGGTATTTTTACCCCTGATTCCTCCCATCATCTTGGATCGGGTCGCGGCATCCACCACGTCCATACCGTGCTCTCCTATTGACTGAATCTAGACATGAAAAATACTACACCTTTTCAAATAGTCGACCTTTTCGCCGGACCTGGTGGCCTAGGTGAAGGATTTTCTTCCTTGGGGGGAGGACATACCTTTGACATATTGGTTTCTGCCGAAATGGATCCAGCAGCTCGTGAAACCCTTCGATTAAGGGCTTTTTATCGAGCCTTACGGAAAAGCAGTTCTTCTGCGCTGGATGATTACTACGAGTTTTGCGAGTCTGGCGGAACGAAGCAACCTTGGAGCTTTAGAAGCAAGGAGGAATGGGAAGGGGCAGATAATGAAGCTAGGCAAATTCGCTTGGGAAGTGCTGAAGGAAACGCAGAGCTCGATAAAATTCTAGAGGAGAAGCTCGATACAACTAGGCCTTGGGTGCTGATCGGAGGGCCGCCTTGCCAAGCATATTCCTTGGTAGGTCGAGCGCGTAATCGCGGAAATTCTGAGTATAAAGCAGAAGATGACCATCGGCATTTTCTATATAAGGAATATCTGAGGATAATACAACAGCATCGACCGGCAGTATTTGTCATGGAGAATGTGAAAGGTATACTTTCTTCAAAGGTTGGCGGGATGCATATTTTTCCCCAGATTCTTAAGGACTTGTCAGATCCTGACTCCGCTCTTGGTATATATGATTCTGGAAAAACCAAGTATAAAATTTATTCATTGTCCACTGACGATTTTTATCAAAGTGGTGATGATCCTTTGGCAATTGATTCCAAGAATTTTGTAATTCGTGCAGAGCAATATGGTATCCCCCAAGCTAGGCATAGGGTGATATTGCTTGGAGTTTCTGAGGATTTTTCGTTCGATCCTGAAACTAATCATTTGACTAAAGCTGGGCGAGCAAATATTGAATCTGTCATCGGCCGCTTACCACCACTTCGGAGTACTTTGACCAAGCTGAAAGATACGCAAGACACTTGGTGTAAAGAAGTCTTGGGGCATCTTGATGGTTTAATTCATGGTTTAGCATCTTCTGGTAGAAAAGATCTGCTCCTTGAGACTGGGCTTAACATTACTAGGAGTTCGTTTTCTGGTGGAGGGTTGTCAAATGGTGCGTTGCGGATGCGTAAAGATGGAGTTTGGAACGGGCTTACAGAGAATTTTGAGCTGGATAGCTGGTATCAAGACCCGCGTTTGAAAGTATGGCTTAATCATGAGGCGAGAGGGCATATGACCTCAGATCTGCGCCGATATGTGTATGCAGCAGTTTTTGCTTCAGCTCATAAGTGGTCACCAAAAGGCCATAAAGAGTTTGATCTTCCTGGTTTGGCGCCTGAGCATAAAAATTGGGAAAGCGGGAAGTTTTGTGATCGCTTTAAGGTTCAGATAAAAGGTGCGCCTTCATCGACTATAACAAGTCATATATCAAAAGACGGGCATCATTTTATTCATTATGATCCTAATCAGTGTAGGAGTCTCACAGTTAGAGAGGCTGCAAGATTGCAAACGTTTCCAGATAACTACTTCTTTTGTGGGAATAGAACTCAGCAATACCACCAAGTTGGAAATGCCGTTCCTCCACTGTTGGCTCATAAAATTGCAGCGGTTGTTGAGGGGATACTAATTGCGGGAAAAGCCTCATCAAAGAGTCGTAGATGGGAGCAGTTAGCTCTGGGTTAGCACTGATTTTTTAGCAATAGTCTATTCGTAAGTTGAAGGTGAATAATAAGTTTAAGTGGTTATTGGTTTTTGATTTTAAAGTTGTTTCTTAATATTTTTGATGGTGTTGATAGGTTTTTGATTTAAGGTTTTGATTGTTTTTTTCGAAAAAAAGCCCTGAACACGTTCAGGGCTTTTTTATTTTTCCGATTTGCCGACTCAATCAAAAAACAGCAAATCCAGCTCAGCCAGAAATCAATCCCAGCTCAACGCCCCACCCGTCTGATACTCAATAACCCGAGTCTCAAAGAAGTTCTTCTCTTTCTTCAAGTCCATGATCTCGCTCATCCAAGGGAACGGGTTAGTAGTCCCCGGATACTCTTCCTTCAGACCAATCTGCGACAAACGACGGTTAGCGATGAACTTCAGATAATCCTCCATCATCGCAGCGTTCATACCCAAAACCCCACGAGGCATGGTATCCCGAGCGTATTCAATCTCCAGCTGAGTACCCTGCAGAATCATCTGCGAAGCTTCTTCCTTCATTTCAGCATCCCACAAATGTGGGTTTTCGATTTTGATCTGGTTGATCACGTCGATGCCGAAGTTCAGGTGCATGGATTCGTCGCGCAGGATGTACTGGAA